>NZ_CP133265.1:347916-695833 GCF_030915505.1 Neobacillus sp. OS1-2 | reverse complement strand
CACCGTATTAGTAATGGTGCCTGACACCAATCTTACCGGCTATGAATAAGGAGGAATTGATTATGCAAGAACGTTTAAAGGAATTGCAGGAAGAGGCAATTCAAAAAATTGAGCAGTCTGCAAGCTTAAAAGAATTAAATGACATCCGTGTTGCCTATTTAGGGAAAAAGGGCCCAATCACTGAAGTACTTCGCGGGATGGGCAAATTGTCCGCCGAAGAGCGTCCAGTGATGGGAGCACTCGCGAATGAAGTCCGTGAAGCGATTGCGGTAAAAATTGAGGCAAAACAAAAGGGGTTAGAAGAGGCTGCTGTTCTTGAAAAGCTAGCTTCTGAAAGTATTGATGTGACACTTCCTGGAAGCCCAGTTAGGCAAGGAAATCACCATCCGTTAACAAGAATCATTGAAGAAATTGAAGACTTATTTATTGGCATGGGCTATCAAGTTGCTGAAGGGCCAGAGGTTGAGCAAGATTACTATAACTTTGAAGCACTTAATTTACCAAAAGGTCACCCTGCTCGCGATATGCAAGACTCGTTCTATATCACTGAAGAGATTTTGATGCGAACTCACACATCACCAGTCCAAGCAAGGACAATGGAGAAACATCAAGGTAAGGGGCCAATCAAAATTATTTGTCCGGGTAAAGTCTATCGCCGGGACAATGACGATGCGACACACTCACACCAATTCATGCAAATTGAAGGCCTCGTAGTTGGCGAGAATATCCGCATGAGTGATTTAAAAGGAACGTTAGAGGTTTTTGCGAAAAAAATGTTCGGAGCTGACCGTGAAATTCGCTTAAGACCAAGTTTCTTCCCATTTACAGAGCCATCTGTTGAAATGGATATATCTTGTAAAATCTGCGGTGGTTCAGGCTGCAGTGTGTGTAAACAAACAGGCTGGATTGAAATTCTTGGTGCTGGCATGGTTCATCCAAACGTTCTTGAGATGGCTGGGTATGATTCTAAAAAATACACAGGATTTGCCTTCGGTATGGGACCTGAGCGGATTGCCATGTTAAAATACGGTGTCGATGACATCAGACATTTTTATACAAATGATGTTCGGTTCTTAAAACAATTTTCAAAACATGAATAAAACAAAATGCGCCTTGATCTGGGGCGAAAGGCATAAGACGAGCAGCCGGCAGTAAGGTTGTTCAGTACCCTTTTTTTCTGGCTTGGCTTACTAGGCGCTGAAAATGGATAATAGAAGGAGATGACGACATGTTCGTTTCATATAAATGGCTCGAAGATTATATCGATTTAACTGGAGTAACAGCAGATGAATTAGCTGAAAAGATTACCAAAAGCGGTATCGAAGTTGAAGGTGTTGAGGTATTAAACGAAGGGATTAAAGGTGTTGTTATCGGTCATATACTAGAGCGTGAGCAGCATCCGAATGCCGATAAATTAAGCAAATGCCTTGTCGATGTTGGTGAAGATCAGCCTATTCAAATTATTTGCGGTGCACCGAATGTAGCTAAAGGACAAAAGGTTGCCGTGGCCAAAGTAGGTGCGGTTTTACCAGGTAATTTTAAAATTAAACGGGCGAAGCTTCGCGGCGAAGAATCGAACGGAATGATTTGTTCTCTTACTGAGTTAGGCTTGGAAGGAAAGGTCGTTCCAAAAGAATATTCTGAAGGGATCTTTGTTTTTCCAGCAGCTGCTGAAGTTGGTGCCGACGCACTTGCGTTATTAGGCAGAGACGATGAGGTCTTAGAACTAAGCTTGACACCAAATCGTGCTGATTGCTTGAGCATGCTTGGGGTTGCCTATGAAGTGGCGGCTATTCTTGGAAGAGAGGTTAAACTTCCGGAAACAAACCTAGACCCTGGGGCAGAAAAGGCTTCAGACTATGTGAAAATTACTGTTGAGGCAAAAGAAGATAATCCATTATATGTAGCAAAAATGATCAAAAATGTAAAAATCGGACCATCTCCGCTTTGGATGCAGGCACGTCTTATGTCTGCGGGGATTCGTCCGCACAATAATGTGGTCGATATTACGAACTATATTTTATTAGAATACGGTCAGCCGCTACATGCGTTTGATTACGACCGTTTAGGATCGAAAGAAATCCTTGTTCGCCGTGCGGTTGACGGTGAAAAATTTGTAACACTTGATGACGTTGAACGGACATTAAGCGATGACCATCTTGTGATTACAAATGGGGTGGAACCAGTTGCCCTTGCAGGTGTGATGGGGGGAGCGAATTCAGAGGTAACTTCAGATACAACGGCGGTTTTACTGGAATCCGCTTATTTTAATGGGGGAACTGTTAGGAAGGCTTCCAAGGATCATGGTTTACGAAGTGAAGCAAGTGCCCGTTTTGAAAAAGGTGTCGACCCTAACCGCGTTCGTGCAGCTGGAGAACGTGCAGCCTATTTAATGGCAAAATATGCCGGCGGTGAAGTTTTAATTGGTGCTGCTGAAGCTGATACACTTACTGTTGAACCGGCAGTTGTTTCGATTACTTTGGAAAAAATTAATCGTGTCCTTGGCACAGAGTTGCATATGAAGGATGTAAAAGAAATTTTCGACCGCTTGCAATTTGCTGTGAGTATCGAAGGAGATTTGATTACAGTAACGGCGCCAACACGCCGCGGTGATATTAGAATCGAAGAAGATTTAGTGGAAGAAGTTGCCCGTCTTTATGGATATGACAACATTCCTAAAACACTACCAATTGGGTCCTCGACACCCGGGAAATTGTCCGAATACCAGAAGAAACGTCGTGAAGTTCGACAGTATCTTGAGGGAGCAGGGTTGTACCAAGCTGTGACTTATTCCTTAACAAGTGAGGAAAAGGCAGCACAATTTGCATTAGAAAAACGGGATACGATCCGTCTTGCAATGCCTATGAGTGAGGAGCGCAGTATTCTTCGCCTTAGCATCTTGCCTCAACTTTTAGAGGTAGTAAAATACAATAGTGCCCGTCAAAATGACAGCCTAGCCGTTTATGAAACAGGTGCCGTATTCTTAGCGAATGGTGCGGAAGTGCTACCGGAAGAAAAGGAGCATTTAGCTGCAGCAGTTACTGGCTTATGGCATAGTCATTCCTGGCAAGGAGAGAAGAAGCCGGTCGATTTCTATGTTGTGAAGGGAATCTTAGAAGGCATGTTTACTAAGATTGGGCTTTCTGAACAAGTTGAATATGTCCAAGCGCAGGTAGACGGCATGCACCCCGGCCGTACCGCAGAAATCCGCTTGAATGGTGAAAAGATCGGTTTCGTCGGTCAAGTACACCCAAGCGTCCAAAAAGAACTTGATTTAAAGGATACCTATGTATTTGAACTATCATTAAAAGCAGTCCTTGAAGCAGACGCACCAGTATTACAATACGAAGCCATTCCTCGCTTCCCATCGATCACAAGAGACATTGCCCTTGTGGTAAATAGAGAAACGGTGTCAGGCACCATGAAAAACATTATCATTGAGACTGGGGCACCTTTGTTAAAAGAGGCGCAGGTGTTTGATTTGTATGAGGGTGATAAGATGGAGGCAGGTAAGAAGTCAATTGCTTTCGCTCTTAAATATGCTAATCCGGAACGTACGTTAACGGATGAAGAAGTTACAAAGGTTCACGAGCGTGTTCTGGAAGCCTTGAAGGAAAAGGCTGGGGCAGTTCTTAGAGGTTAATTTTATTTAGGCTTGCTCGAAAGATTTTCGAGCAGGTTTTTTTTTACGATAGGATTTCAGTTTCGCAAATAAAACGGATGTTTTCGCAAATAAAAGGGCCTCTTTCGAAAATAAACTATCCTGTTTCGCAAATAAATGATTAACTTTCGCAAATAAAAAATTTTTTTCCCAAAAGGACAAATCAAATTGGTTGGAAGGCAGCCAATTTAATGTAAACCCTCCATAAGAAAAACAAAAAAGGTTGCCCCATCGTCAAAAACCGAAGGGGCAACCTCTTTCAATTTACATTTTTCCATAAATTTCATCATACATTTTGCCTAATGAAACATCTAAATCGGTTAGACCTCCCGCATTCCAGGAGGTGAGCCTTAGCGTTACCAATTTATAGTCAATCGCCATGAACGGGTGATGATTTTTTTTCTCGGAAAGTGCTGCGATTTCATTTACAAAGGCAATCCCTTTCAAAAACTCCTGAAAGCGATACTTTTTCACCATGAATTTACCGTCCAGTTTCCAGCCGGGTAATTCCGCCAGAGAGTCATCAATTTCTGTTAAAGTAAGTCTTTTTACCACCCAAATCGCCCCCTAACTCCATTTAACTTATATTTATTCCTCAACCCCGCTTTTTATTTACAATCACCATCGCTTTATCGGTATTCGCAAAGTGAAGCTTCACAAAGGATGGTAAAATATCGCGGCCTTTACTCATAATCAGCTTGGCAGCTGCAATATCAACCTGTGCACCGGCACCTTTTGGGATTTTAAAACCAGCTGCCTCGCTAAGCTTATCGATATATTGAATAAATGCGTACCGGGCAAGGATGCTGGCGGCAGCAACTGCCAGATGAATACCTTCCGCTTTCGTACTGAAATAAACATTTTCTTTGGCAATGGCCTTCTGCCCCTTAATATGCTGAAAATAGGTACTTGGCTGCACGAATTGATCGATCAGAATCGCCTCTGGTTTTACAGGGGCAATTTTATCCAACACATTTAAAATCGCTTGGTTATGGAGAAGCGCCTTCATCTTCCCTTGGGACATTCCCGACTTTTGCACTTGATTGTATTTTTCATTTTTCAATGTCATTAGGCTAAATGGAATGACATCTTTGATGACTTTAGCAATCGCACTAATTTTTTCATCATTTAAGTCCTTGGAATCACGCACCCCTAATTCCTTTAATAACGGGATATCTTCTTTTCTTACATAGGCAGCTACAACGGTAATGGGGCCAAAAAAATCGCCCGTGCCAACCTCATCTGACCCGATGGCAGACATTCCGCCTATTCCGACTGGTAGATCTCCCTTAGCCACTGATTTTCCTTTAGCAGCAGCCTGCTTATTCACGGGGGAACTAACAGATACACCGGCACTCCACTTACTGGCTTCTTTCTCGCTATTGTTCCCCTGAAATAAGACTTTCCCAGATTTATATGCTGTGATCATGCATGAAGGAGTTTTCACTGCAAACACACTTCCAGGTATGTTTTTATCTAATAGCTGCTTCTCATAATAGCTTTTCATTTCGCTTATTTTGGACATTTCCAAATTCAGAACTACGTTTCCCATTATAAATGCACCACATTTCTAAAAAATAGATTTCCATTTTGAATTTGTTTGACTTTTCGATTTCTATCAATTCGTGTTATGATATGGAGTAGGATTCTGGAATGGAGGCAGTAACGTTGTCAAATACACAAAAACACCGAACAACCGTAGATATTTACGGGCAGCAATACGTCATTATGGGGACGGAAAGCCCAAGTCATATTCGACTTGTGGGATCGTTAGTTGACGATAAAATGCGCGAAATACATTCGAAGAATCCTAATTTAGACGTGAACAAACTTGCTGTTTTAACAGCAGTCAATGCAGTCAATGATTATATTAAAATCAAAGATCAATTAGAACGGCTGCAAACAGAACTACAAAAGGAAAAGGACAACTAATTATGTTAGATTTAGCCATAATCATATTTTTAATAATCGGATTTTTCGTCGGTCTAAAGCGCGGTTTTATCCTCCAGCTTGTTCATTTATTAGGTTTTATTATTGCATATATTGCGGCCTATTCATACTATGACGAGTTAGCTCCCAAATTAACACTATGGATTCCATATCCAAACTTTGGTGAAGGTACGACATTAAAACTTTTAACGGACTCAAGTGATATGGAAACGGCTTTTTATCGGGCAATTGCCTTTGTCATTATCTTTTTTGCTGTAAAGGTATTATTCCAAATCGTTGGGTCGATGCTTGACTTTATCGCCCATTTGCCTGTTCTGAAGCAACTCAATATATTTGCAGGCGGCATTCTTGGTTTATGTGAAGTCTATTTAATTATCTTTATTTTATTATACATTAGTGCGTTAATACCAATTGAACTCATTCAAAATCAATTGGATCACTCCATTTTGGCAAATGCTATTGTAAATCATACACCTATCCTTTCGCAGCAAATCAAAAGCTTGTGGATTGAATATACAGCTGCATTAACTTCTCTGTAGCAGAGAAGTTTTTCTTTTCACCCTTAAAATAAGTTAAAATGAAGATGCTAAATTAGAGGGCAGGTGAGAGTCAATGAAAATAACGAAAAAAGAAGTTATTCACTTATTAGAAATGATTGCAATTTATATGGAATTAAAAGGGGAGAACCCGTTCAAAGTTTCGGCCTTTCGCAAGGCGGCAACTGCACTGGAAACGGATGAACGCACCCTTACAGAGATTGAAGACTTTACAGCAATTTCAGGCATTGGTAAAGGCACTGCGGCTGTGATTGATGAATACATAAATGAGGGTTCTTCTTCTGTATTAAAAGAACTGAAAGAAGAAGTGCCGGCTGGTTTAATTCCATTGCTGCAGCTCCCAGGCCTTGGCGGGAAGAAAATTGCCAAGTTATATAAGGAGTTAGGCATACTAGATGTTTCCAGTTTAAAGGAAGCCTGTGAAGCAGGGAAGGTACAAGCACTTGCGGGATTTGGGAAAAAAACGGAGGAAAAGATCTTAAGTGCCATTGCGAATGTCGGGACAAGGCCAGATCGGCTGCCGCTAGCCTATATGCTTCCAATTGCTGAGCAAATTGAAGCAAGACTTTCGGAACTGCCGGAGATTGACCGTTTTTCAAGAGCGGGAAGTTTACGAAGAATGAGAGAGACAATAAAGGATCTCGACTTTATCATTGCAACACTTCAGCCGGAAATTGTCCGTGAGCATCTTTTACACTTGCCGAAAATAAAAGAAATCATTGGCGCAGGCGATACAAAGGTATCTGTCGTTTTTGCGTTAGATTATGATGTTTCCGCCGATTTTCGGCTTGTAAAACCGAAGGAATTTATTACCACCCTCCACCATTTCACTGGTTCAAAGGATCATAATGTCCGGATGCGCCAGCTGGCAAAGGAACGCGGTGAAAAAATCAGTGAGTATGGGGTAGAAGACTTAGAATCAGGAGACATTCGTACCTTCTCATCGGAAGAAGAATTTTTCAAGCATTTTGACCTCCCATTCATTCCGCCGGAAATCAGGGAAGACGGAAACGAAGTAGAGACTTTCTCAGCGGAGGAAGGGGTAATCGAGCTCGAAGATATTAAAGGTGACCTACACATGCATACCACCTGGAGCGATGGTGCCCATTCGATAGAGGAAATGGTAGAGGCCTGCCGCAAAAGAGGCTATCAATACATGGCAATCACCGACCATTCACAGTATTTAAAGGTTGCTAATGGTCTAACCAGAGAAAGATTAGTAAAGCAAAAGGAAGAAATTAAGAAATTAAATGAGAAATACGATGATTTGCTGATCCTTTCCGGGGTAGAAATGGATATTCTTCCTGACGGCACATTAGACTATGATGATGAACTGCTAGAAGAAATGGACTTTGTCATTGCGTCCATTCATTCAGCCTTTTCCCAGCCAAGGGAAAAAATTATGGAGCGGCTAAAAACGGCACTTGAAAATGCCCATGTCGATTTAATAGCCCATCCTACTGGCAGAAAAATCGGCCGACGCGCGGGGTACAATGTGGATATCGATCTATTAATCCAGCTGGCAAAGGAAACCAATACAGCATTAGAGTTAAATGCCAATCCAAACCGGCTCGACCTAGCAGCAGAATATTTACGGAAAGCGCAGGATGCCGGTGTAAAGATTCTCATCAATACGGATGCCCACAAAATGGACACCTTAGAACATATGAAAATCGGTGTTTCTGCTGCGAAAAAAGGTTGGATTCGAAAATCAACCGTGATCAATGCGCTTGATAAAAATGACTTACTAGAATTTTTGCATAATAGATAAAAGGAGGATACACTCCATGCAAGAAAGAGCCTTAAAGGTACTAGAATTTACAAAGGTAAGAGAGCTGCTGTTGGAACACGCATCCTCCGCACTTGGTAGAGAGAAAATAAAAAATCTTGTGCCATCAACTGATTTTGAAGAAGTAGCCAGACTGCAAACCGAGACGGATGAAGCAGCAACGGTTTTTCGGATAAAAGGAAATGTTCCGTTATCAGGGATCCATGATATTCGCGCCCATATCAAACGTTCTGTGATTGGCGGTGTCCTCAGCCCGCATGAATTAAATCAAATCGCGAGCACCATCCATGCCAGCCGTCAAATGAAGCGATTTATTGAGGACATTGCTGCTGAAAGAACAGAACTGCCCATTTTAGTAGAACAAGTCGAGCGGATCATTCCGCTCACAAACCTGGAGCAAGATATTAAACATGCCATTGATGAAGGCGGCGAGGTGTTAGATAGCGCGAGTGACTTATTGCGCACCTTAAGACACCAACTCAGGTCAAATGAATCGCGTGTTCGTGAAAAACTAGAAAGTATGATTCGTTCGTCAAATGCCGCAAAAATGCTGTCAGATGCGATTGTTACGATACGTAATGACCGGTTTGTTATTCCGGTAAAACAAGAATACCGCGGCCATTATGGCGGGATTATTCATGATCAAAGCGCATCCGGCCAAACGCTATTTATTGAGCCGCAGGTCATCGTTCAATTAAATAATCAATTACAGGACATCCGAGTAAAGGAACAGCTTGAAATTGACCGAATCCTGACGGAGCTTTCCGCAAAAGCGGCTGAGCATGAGAGCGAGCTCAAAGTCATTGTGGAAGTTTTAGCTAATTTAGATTTTATATTTGCAAAGGCGAGATACGGGAAAAAAATAAAGGCATCGAAACCGCTGATGAATAATGAGGGAAGGATTGCCTTATATAAGGCGAGACATCCGTTAATTCCCATTGATGAAGTAGTGGCCAACGACATCATGCTTGGGAAAGAGTTTACGACTATTGTTATTACCGGGCCAAACACCGGGGGAAAACGGTAACGTTAAAAACCCTTGGCTTATGCTCTTTAATGGCGCAGGCAGGATTACAGGTTCCGGCCTTAGACGGCTCTGAGCTTGCGGTCTTTGATGCGGTGTACGCTGATATTGGCGATGAACAGTCGATTGAACAGAGCTTAAGTACTTTTTCTTCGCATATGGTCAATATCGTTGACATCTTAAATAGTGTTGATTTCAACAGTTTGGTTTTATTTGATGAACTTGGAGCTGGGACGGATCCACAGGAAGGCGCCGCTTTGGCCATTTCGATACTTGATGAGGTGCACAAGCGGGGGGCAAGGGTCATTGCTACAACCCATTACCCGGAATTAAAGGCATACGGCTATAATCGTGAGGGTGTGTTGAATGCCAGTGTTGAGTTTGATGTTGAAACATTAAGCCCGACATATAAATTACTCCTAGGAGTCCCGGGCAGAAGTAACGCCTTTGAAATCTCGAAACGTCTAGGTTTAAGTGACCGGGTGATTCAAGCAGCGCGTTCACATGTTAGTGAAGACACAAATCAAATTGATAAGATGATTGCTTCTTTAGAAAGCAGTAAACGGCAGGCGGAAGAGGAGCAGTTGGAAGCAAGGGATTATTTAAACCAAGCGGAAAAGCTGCACCATGACTTGCAAAAGCAAATGATCGAATTTTATGAGAAGAAAGATGCCATGCTGGAAAAAGCGGCAGAAAAAGCCGCGGACATCGTCGATGAGGCTAAACAAGAGGCAGAGCAAGTCATTCGTGATCTTCGCAAAATGAGAACTGAAAAACATCTGGAAATTAAGGAACATGAATTAATTGATGCCAAACGTCGTCTTGAAGACGCAGCGCCGGAAATTAAGAAATCTGTGAATCTTGCTAATAAGAAAAATAAAAAGCACAGTTACATGCCGGGAGATGAGGTAAAAGTTTTAACATTTGACCAAAAAGGGACACTCGTTGAAAAAGTGTCTGCAAATGAGTGGCAGGTTCAAATCGGTATTTTGAAAATGAAGGTCAAAGAGAAGGACATGGAATATGTGAGTACGCCAAAACAAGTGGAAACAAGACCAATGGCTATTGTCCAAGGGCGTGATTCACATGTTAAACTGGAATTAGACCTTCGCGGAGAACGGTATGAAGATGCCCTATTGGAAGTGGAAAAATATATTGATGATGCCCTTCTTTCCAGTTATCCACGTGTATCGATTATCCACGGGAAAGGGACTGGAGCCCTAAGGCAAGGTGTACAGGAATATTTACGAAACCATCGTTCCGTCAAGAAAATTCGCTTTGGAGAAGCCGGAGAGGGTGGATCAGGCGTAACCATCGTAGAGTTTAAATAAGGTCGGGGAGAAGCGAAAAATGGACCAGTTTTGGGAGAACGAATATATTCAAATTGCTGCCTATTATAGTGTAGTTATTCTTTGTATGGTTGTCTTTTTAGCCATTTTTGAAATGGTAACAAAATATAAAAATTGGGAAGAAATTAAAAATGGGAATTTGGCTGTGGCAATGGCAACCGGGGGGAAAATATTTGGTGTAGCGAATATTTTCCGTGCATCCGTCGACGTGCATAATTCTCTGCTTGAAATGATTGGTTGGGGGATCTACGGTTTTGTGCTATTACTTGTCGGCTATTTTATCTTCGAATTTTTAACGCCAAAATTTAAAATTGATGAAGAAATTCAGAATGATAATCGTGCAGTAGGGTTGATTTCGCTGATTATCTCAGTTGGATTGTCATACGTGATTGGGGCAGGGATTTCGTAAGGGGAGAATGAAAGTGGAAACATTAGCAAAAGTTCTTATTGGTTTATGCGGCTTATTTGTGCTACTTGGTATTATCTATTTTGTGTTTTTTGCTTAAACATGACATCGCTGAAACTGATTCAGCGGTGTTTTTTTTCAATAAGAAATTTAAGCCATCAACTATCCTGTTGAAGCTTTTCTTCATTGTCTATTGTGAAGTACTGTACTATAATAAAAGAGAGTTTTGAATTTTTATAATTATACAGATAAATAAGAGGGAGGTTATGCATGTTGGAATCAAAACCATGGTTGAATCATTATCCAAAAGAAATTCCTACCACACTTGAATACTCCTCAGAACCTGTGCAAGAATATTTGGCAGATGCAGCAAGAAAGTTTCCAGAGAAAATAGCGATTCATTTTATGGGCAAAGAAATGACCTACAAACAGTTGTATGAAGATGTAGTACGTTTTGCCAGTTACCTTCAGGGGCATATGGGAATTAAAAAAGACGATCGAATCGCGATTATGCTCCCCAATACACCACAAGCAGTTATTAGTTATTTTGGTATATTAATGGCTGGTGGAATTGTCGTCCAAACCAACCCATTATATACGGAACGTGAACTTGAATATCAAATGAAGGACTCCGGAGCCAAAGTAATTATCACCCTAGACATCCTCTACCCAAGAGTCTCAAAGGTTATGCCGAAAACGGATTTACAACATATTATTGTAACCGCTATCAAAGACTACTTGCCATTTCCAAAGAATCTAATCTATCCTTACATCCAGAAAAAACAATATGGAATTGTCGTGAAAGTCAAACACGGGGAATCCTCCCATTTATTGACTGAAATTTTGAAGGAAAACCCGAAAGAATTAACGAAATACGACTTCAACCCTGATGAAGACATAGCGCTATTGCAATATACGGGTGGAACAACCGGCTCTCCAAAAGGTGTCATGTTAACACATAAAAATTTACAATCGAACACGTTGATGAGTGAGGCATGGTTATATAAAGCGAAGCCCGGTGAAGAATCGATGCTGGGAATTGTCCCGTTTTTCCATGTTTATGGGATGACTGTCTGCATGATCCTATCAATTAAGATGGCTTGCAAAATGATATTACTGCCGAAATTCGATGCATTGACAACGTTAAAGACGATTCATAAACAGCGCCCGACCCTATTTCCCGGTGCCCCAACTATTTATATCGGCTTATTAAACCATCCTGATTTAAAAAAATACGATTTATCTTCGATTGAGGCATGCATTAGCGGTTCAGCCCCGCTTCCGCTGGAAGTACAGGAGAAATTTGAGGAGGTGACTGGGGGAAAACTGGTGGAAGGCTATGGGTTATCGGAAGCATCACCAGTCACTCATTCCAATTTTTTGTGGGACGTAGAAAGAGTAAAGGGAAGTATCGGCGTTCCGTACCCTGATACCAATGCAAAAATTGTCTCTATTGAAACAGGTGAAGACATGCCTGTAGGAGAAATTGGCGAAATTGTCATTAAAGGTCCACAAATTATGAAAGGCTATTGGAATCGTCCAGAAGAAACAAGAGAAGTTCTGCATGATGGTTGGCTTTATACGGGTGACTTAGGATATATGAATGAGGAAGGATATTTTTACGTCGTCGACCGTAAAAAGGATATGATTATTGCCGGGGGCTACAATATTTATCCTCGCGAAATTGAAGAGGTATTATATGAACATCCCGATGTGCTCGAGGCAGTTGCAGCAGGCATTCCAGATCCATATCGCGGTGAAACGGTTAAAGCGTATATTGTTCTAAAAGAAGGTTCAACGGTTACGGGAGATGAAATGAATCAATATGCAAGGAAATTTCTGGCTGCATATAAGGCACCGCGGCTATATGAATTTAGAGATGAATTGCCCAAAACAGCAGTAGGAAAAATTTTAAGAAGAATGCTTGTTGAAGAGGAAAAGAGAAAAATAGAGGAAGAAGCTCAAAAACACGCCTAATCTAGAAAATTTTTTTTGAACGGATAGGCTTGTCTGATATATGATAATACGTAGCCAAAGTTTCTGACAGAAGTTCTTGACAGAAGTGAAGATAGATTCTATTATAAAAATATGAATGATGATTCATTCATATTTTTATTTTTTATACTTTGAGAAATGTCCAGCTGCAGCGCCTAGGGGCTCTGGGTCATAAGCCAATCCGTCAAGAAGGTTAAAGAGCAACCTTCTCGCCGTCTCGTCTTATGCCTGTCGCCCCTGACCAAGGCGCTTCCGCTTTTCTATCAAAGGGGGGGATAGATTGAAAAAAAGTAAGCCGAAATACATGCAAATAATTGATGCTGCAGTCATCGCTATTGCTGAAAATGGCTACCACCAAGCCCAAGTTTCGAAAATTGCGAAGCAGGCGGGAGTGGCAGATGGCACGATTTATCTTTATTTTAAAAACAAAGAAGACATCCTCATCTCACTCTTTGAAGAAAAAATGGGAACATTCATTGAAAAAATAGATCAAATGATAGCAGGAAAAGGGACGGCGGCGGAGAAGTTATTAAAGATGATTGAAGCGCATTTCAGTTTGCTTTATGAGGATCACCATCTTGCCATTGTGACCCAGTTGGAATTGCGCCAATCTAACAAGGATTTACGGCTTCGCATTAATAATGTTCTAAAAGGGTACCTACAGGTGATTGATAAAATTATACTCGAAGGCATAGAGACGGGTGAGTTTTCACCGGACCTAGATGTACGTCTTGCCCGGCAAATGATTTTCGGTACGATTGATGAAACCGCTACCTCATGGGTAATGAACGAGGAAAAGTATAATTTGATAAAACTGGCAACCCCGGTTCATCACCTATTAATTAATGGCTGTGGGTTCAGAAGAGGAAAAGAATAGGGGAAAAACTTTGGAATATTTAAAATGGTCGTATCAAGAAAGTATTGCCACGATTACTATTCAGCGTCCTCCGGCAAATGCCCTTTCATCAGGTCTTTTAAGGGAATTGTCGGCGATACTGGATGAAATCGAACCAAACCGTGAGATTCGTGTGATTGTTATTCATGGTGAAGGCCGCTTTTTCTCAGCAGGTGCTGACATTAAAGAATTTACCACGGTCACTTCTTCAGGAGATTTCGCTAATCTTGGTAAATTTGGTCAGGATTTATTTGATCGTATGGAAAGGTTTCCAAAGCCGATTATTGCCGCAATCCATGGTGCAGCACTTGGCGGCGGATTGGAACTTGCTATGGCTTGTCACATCCGCTATGTCAGCGAAACGGCTAAACTTGGCCTTCCTGAGCTGCAGCTTGGTTTAATCCCTGGATTTGCCGGTACACAGCGCCTGCCAAAATATGTAGGTGTTGCCCGTGCGGCAGAAATGTTGTTCACATCTGAGCCCATCACAGGTTTAGAAGCAGTAGAATACGGGTTGGCCACCCGAGCTTTTCCAGAAACCGATGTATTGGAACAGGCTTATCAATTAGCTGGGAAAATTGCTAAGAAAAGCCCTGTCTCCATTGGTGCTGCTATTCAATTATTAAACTATGCAAAAACAGAAGAGTTTTACGAAGGTACCAAAAAAGAGGCTGAATTGTTTGGTAAAGTTTTTATTTCAAACGATGCCAAAGAAGGGATACAAGCCTTCCTCGAAAAAAGAGAACCAAACTTTAAAGGTGAATAACTTCCATAAGCAGGGCTCCTGTTTTAAGAAGTTTTATAAATTTTTTTCTAAAAAATTATCTCAATCTTTCAAACTGAGCGAATGCTCGAATATTTCATAGGAGGGGACCAAAAGCATGAACATTTATGTGTTAATGAAAAGAACCTTTGATACGGAAGAAAAGATTACGCTGAACGGTGGAAAAATCAATGAGGATGGTGCGGAATTTATCATCAATCCTTATGATGAATATGCGATTGAAGAGGCCATCCAAGTCCGTGATGCCAATGGTGGCGAAGTAACCGTTATTTCTGTTGGCAACGAAGAAACTGAAAAACAATTGCGTACTGCTCTAGCAATGGGTGCAGATAAGGCGGTTCTAATCAATACGGAAGACGATGTGGAGAATGGTGACCAATTTACAACAGCCAAAATCCTTGCTGAATACTTAAAAGATAAAGAGGCAGATTTAATCATCGGCGGAAATGTTGCCATCGATGGAGGATCAGGACAGGTTGGCCCGCGTGTTGCCGAGTTATTAAATATCCCTTATGTAACAACGATTACCAAGTTGGAAATTGACGGAACAAATGTAACCGTTACCCGTGACGTTGAAGGGGATGCTGAAGTCATTGGAACAAGCCTGCCTATGTTAATCACGGCACAACAAGGTCTTAATGAACCTCGTTATCCATCATTACCGGGGATTATGAAAGCGAAGAAGAAGCCGCTTGAAGAATTAGAATTAGATGACCTTGACCTTGATGAAGATGATGTTGAAGCGAAAACTAAGACAATTGAAATTTATCTGCCAGCCAAAAAAGAAGCAGGAAAAGTTTTAGCCGGCGAATTAAATGATCAGGTTAAAGAACTTGTTCACCTACTTCATACTGAAGCAAAAGTAATTTAATCGAATTCACATAAAAATTGTTTTTTCAGGAGGTAAACATACATGTCAAGAAAAGTATTGGTATTAGGAGAAGTTCGTGACGGATCATTACGTAATGTTTCTTTCGAAGCAATTGCTGCCGCAAAAACGGTTGCTGAGGGCGGAGATGTTGTTGGTGTCTTAGTTGGCCAAGCTGTAAGCGCTTTAGGAGCGGAACTAGTCCAAAATGGTGCAGACCGCGTTATCATTGTAGAAGATGAGAAATTAAATCAATATACATCTGATGGGTATGCCCAAGCATTACTTGCAGTTATTGAGCAGGAAAAACCGGAAGGACTTGTTTTCGGTCATACAGCACTTGGAAAAGATTTGGCACCAAGAATTGCTGGGAAACTTTCATCGGGTCTCATTTCTGACGCAACTGCAGTTGAAGCAGCCGGCGGAAATATCGTGTTTACACGGCCAATTTATTCTGGAAAAGCATTTGAAAAGAAAATTGTAACCAGCGGATTGATTTTTGCAACGGTTCGCCCAAATAACATTGCTCCTTTAGAAAAGGATGAAAGCAGAACTGGAGAGGTTTCTTCCCTATCTGTTGATATTAAAGACCTTCGTGCCATTATTAAAGAAGTAGTAAGAAAAGCAAGCGAGGGTGTTGATTTAAGTGAAGCAAAAGTGGTTATTTCCGGAGGCCGCGGCGTTAAGAGTGCGCAAGGGTTCGAACCATTGAAAGAATTAGCTCAGGTATTAGGTGGAGCTGTTGGTGCTTCCCGTGGTGCGTGTGATGCCGACTATTGTGATTACTCCTTACAAATTGGCCAAACTGGTAAAGTTGTAACGCCTGACTTATATATTGCCTGTGGAATTTCCGGCGCTATCCAGCATTTAGCGGGCATGTCAAACTCCAAGGTGATTGTTGCGATCAACAAAGATCCTGAAGCAAACATCTTTAAAGTAGCAGACTACGGAATCGTTGGTGACCTTTTCGAAGTTGTGCCATTATTAACAGAAGAGTTTAAAAAGCTTAAGGTTCATTCATAATAATAATGGGGCGAGCAGGGTGTTCTGCTCGCTTCTAAATTTTTAGGAATATGATGGCTAAAATAAGGGAAAATAACAAGTAGAGCAATTTATTAGCGTGTTATTTCAATCGATGTTATACTCTGGGTAGTATTTCAGTATTTATTAGGGGGTAAATAAAAAATGGCTATTTCACACGTAACAGATCAAAATTTTACGGCTGAAACAGGTTCAGGACTTGTCCTTGTAGATTTCTGGGCACCATGGTGCGGACCTTGTAAAATGATTGCACCAGTTCTTGAAGAGCTTGATGCAGACATGGGCGATAAAGTGAAAATTACGAAGCTTGATGTGGATGACAACCCGCAAACAGCTGCAAACTTCGGTGTTATGAGCATTCCAACATTGTTGGTCATGAAAAATGGCGAAGTCGTTGATAAAGTAGTCGGCTTCCAGCCTAAAGAAGCATTAGCAAGTGTATTAGAAAAGCACGTTTAAGTATACAAAGATACAAAATGAAACCTTAGCTGGGCTTGTTCCAGTTAAGGTTTTTTTTGATAAGAAAAACATCCCACTTCCCTTTAATGGCCATTTGCATTACTATTTTATAAGATAGAAAAAAAGACGGATGGGAGTGGCCGGAAATGAATGAGATAATTAATCAAAAACTGACACTGCTGCCTGATCAGCCTGGCTGCTACTTAATGAAAGACCGTCAGGGAACGATTATTTATGTAGGGAAAGCAAAAGTTTTAAAGAATCGTGTTCGTTCCTATTTTACCGGATCACATGATGGGAAGACATTAAGGCTCGTTAATGAAATTGAGGACTTTGAATACATTGTTACTTCTTCAAATATAGAAGCACTTTTACTCGAACTAAACCTTATCAAGAAATACGATCCCAAATACAATATCATGCTGAAGGATGATAAAAGCTACCCGTTTATAAAAATTACTGCGGAAAGACACCCACAGCTAGTCATAACGCGAAAAGTACGAAAAGATAAAGGGAAGTATTTTGGCCCCTATCCGAATGTTGGTGCTGCAAAGGAAACGAAGAAATTACTTGACCGCATGTTTCCCCTACGAAAATGCAACAACTTCACCACAGGACGACCATGTTTTTATTATCATTTAGGTCAATGTATCGGCCCCTGCGTTAAAGAGGTTAGTGAAGAAGAATATAAAAAAGTAACAGATGATATTTCTCGATTTTTAAACGGCGGCCATAAAGAAATAAAAAAAGAGCTTACTGAGAAAATGACCGCAGCAGCCGATGAGCTAGATTTTGAACGAGCAAAGGAATACCGCGATAAAATTGTTCATATTGAAACGATTATGGAAAAACAAAAAATTACGATGACTGATTTTACGGACCGTGATGTCTTTGGCTATGCTGTTGACAAAGGCTGGATGTGTGTCCAAGTCTTCTTTGTCCGCCAAGGAAAGCTGATTGAACGGGATGTCTCTACTTTTCCAATCTACAATGAACCGGAGGAAGAAATCTTAACCTTCCTTGGTCAATTCTACACAAAAGCCAATCATTTCAAGCCCAAAGAGATTTTGATTCAGGATGAGGTAGAACTAACAATGGCGGAGCAGCTGCTCGAAGATGTGAAAGTGCTGCAGCCACAGCGCGGACAAAAAAAGGATCTCGTCAAAATGGCCATTAAAAATGCCAAAATTGCTCTAAATGAAAAATTCTCCTTGATTGAAAAAGATGAGGAAAGAACGATAAAGGCAGTAGAAAACCTAGGGGAATTACTGGGGATTTACACTCCGCATCGGATTGAGTCATTTGATAACTCCAACATTCAAGGAACAGACCCCGTTTCTGCAATGGTCGTTTTTATCGATGGCAAGGCAACCAAGCGGGAATACCGCAAGTATAAAATTAAATCAGTAAAAGGTCCCGATGATTATGAATCCATGCGGGAAGTCACAAGAAGAAGGTACTCCAGGGCCTTAAAGGATGAACTGCCACTCCCAGATTTGATTATCATTGATGGTGGAAAAGGACATGTTGAGACCGTAAGAGATGTGCTTGAAAATGAATTGGGGCTGGATATTCCGCTTGCTGGTCTGGTGAAGGATGAAAAACACCGAACATCACAGCTTCTATATGGAAATCCGCTAGAAATTGTCCCTCTCGCAAGGAACAGCCAAGAATTTTATTTATTGCAAAGGATCCAAGATGAGGTTCACCGCTTTGCGATTACCTTTCACCGTCAAATTCGCGGGAAGTCGGCCTTTCATTCATTACTTGATGATATTCCGGGAATTGGTGAAAAGCGGAAAAAACAATTGCTAAAGGAATTCGGCTCGGTTAAGAAAATGAAGGAAGCTACGGTTGAGGAATTTCGAGCCCTGGGAATCCCAGCCAATGTAGTGGAAGAATTAATCAAAAAACTTCAATCGTAAGGATTGTCAGAAAAAATTGAACATGCTATAATAAGTGAAAATTTAATTTACTATCACTTTTTACGTATTAAAGTGAAGGTAGAGGTGCGAGCTTCAATAGTAATGGTTCTGAGAAGGATGAGCTTCGAAGATGAATCATGAAAGGGGATGTTCGCCGAAGTAAGGAAGGTCTCATTTCTTTCTTTGCTGGTTCTGCATTGAATAAATGCAGGATTGTCAAGACCTTGGTCTTGGAGAGCTATCTTACATTGTGTGTACGGAAATTTATATTTTCGTGTTCTTAAAGCAATGAGATGCCCTTCTCATTGCTTTTTTGCGTGTTTGGGGAAAATTAATAGTATTACTTAAAAAAAGGGGAAGAAGATCATGGGGCTTATTGTACAAAAATTTGGGGGAACCTCCGTTGGCAGTGCAGAAAGAATTTTGAATGTGGCAGCCTGTGTGAAAGAGGAGACGGAACGAGGCAATAACGTCGTTGTAGTCGTTTCAGCAATGGGGAAATCTACAGATCAACTAGTCAGCATGGCTAAGGAAATATCCTCGCAGCCAAGTAAGCGAGAAATGGATATGTTGTTATCCACTGGGGAGCAGGTGACCATCTCCTTACTTTCGATGGCCTTAAATCAACAAGGACTTGATGCGGTTTCCTTCACAGGCTGGCAAGCGGGTATTGTGACAGAACCTGTTCATGGAAATGCGAGAATCTCGAAAATTAACACGGAGGCCATTCAGACCCAGTTATCAGATGGTAAGGTGGTTATTGTTGCCGGGTTCCAGGGAATCACAGAGGACGGTGAGATTACCACCCTTGGCCGCGGTGGTTCTGATACGACTGCTGTAGCATTAGCTGCTGCGCTTAAAGCAGATAAGTGTGATATTTATACCGATGTAACCGGGGTATTCACCACTGACCCAAGGTATGTTAAAGCGGCACGTAAATTATTATCCGTGTCGTATGATGAGATGCTGGAGCTTGCCAATTTGGGTGCGGGTGTCTTGCATCCAAGAGCTGTAGAGTTTGCAAAGAACTATCAAGTTCAGCTTGAGGTTCGTTCAAGTATGGAGAAAATAGAAGGAACAGTCATAGAGGGGGAAGCAACAATGGAGCAAAATTTAGTCGTACGCGGAGTTGCGTTTGAAGACGAAATTACTAGGGTAACGGTATTGGGGCTTACCAATTCACTAACTAGCCTGTCAACGATATTTACAACATTGGCACAGAATCATCTTAACGTGGACATTATCATTCAAAGTACAACAGAGGGTGGTACGGCGAATTTGTCTTTCTCGATACATACAAATGATTTGTTAGAGACATTGAAGGTATTAGAAGACAATAAAGAAGTGCTAGGCTATGAGCAACTAGATGCAGAAAATAAATTAGCGAAGGTATCCATTGTTGGTTCCGGCATGATCTCCAATCCGGGGGTGGCAGCCAAAATGTTTGAAGTTCTAGCGGCTAATAATATCCAAATTAAAATGGTCAGCACCTCAGAAATAAAAGTATCCGCCGTCGTCGAAGAAAAAAATATGCTTAAAGCAGTAGAAGCACTCCATGCAGCATTCGAACTAAGCAAATAGGTAGAAAGGCGAAAAAGGGTGACAGGCACCATTCTGGTGCCTGTCACCCTTTAAAACATAAAAATAGTGGAAATGAACAAAAACGATTTTTATTTGATTGGATCTTTTGTGTCCCATTTGATGGTGAATTGGACTTTGTTTGCCTTTTTGACTGGGTGCTCGAAGGCTTCGGCGATGACTTCTTTTTGAAGCTCAATTTGCTGGGCAAGGAAACCGGCTTCAAGCTGGAAGAAGTACTCTGCTTTTGATTTCACTCGTGACACAATGAGTGGGCTTGTTAGTTCAATTTCGATTTCACTTTTCGTTTCTTTTGCTAATTCAAGCTGTCCCCATGAGGCATTAGCGAAAAACTCAACGACTTGATCAAAATCGGTTAAAGGAAATTTCCGTGCCAGGCGTTTACCTGCCCAATAAAGGATTTCAGGGGTGTCTTTTCCTAGAATCTCAGGTAAAAGGACTTCTCTGATTAACTCATATCCGAATATGGAGATGGTTCGCGGTTCCGGTGAATTTACATCTATATCGACAACTGTACTATCTTTCACATGTTTCCCCTCTTTCTATCATTCTATTATATACAATTTTGATTAGGTTTTAGAACTGATTTCTCGAAAACAGGAATGGAAGGGAAAATATTATTTCGTAATAACTAATCACATTTATCATCATAATTATAATGTCCTTTCATACGGAAAAATCAACAGTTAGATGTTGGTAATTGGGGAGTAAAATTTGTAAAAAATTCAAATAAACGGTGTTTTTTATCACCGTCTATTATAATATCAATATATTTTAAAAATTTTATTTTTTAGTAAAGATTGTGTATCCGTTTTCTTGACGCTCTAGCATGTTGGGAGTAAAATGGACATGTCACATTATTGTCACAGTGATGCTAGGTTATGAATTCTTTTAAGGGGTTTTATAAGGGAAGAAACTTAACATCATTTTTAAAATTAAAAGGGGGGTAAAATAATGGCGGGTAATCGAGAATTTGTTAATCGCAGATTGCATTCGCTGCTGGGGGTAATCCCAATTGGATTATTCGTAGTGCAGCATCTTGTAGTCAACCATTTTGTAACAGGAGGACCTGAATCCTTCAATAAGGCTGCAGGTTTTATGGGAAATCTGCCGTTCCGGATTGTGCTGGAAACTGTAGTTATTTATTTACCAATTCTTTATCATGCAATTTATGGACTTTATATTGCTTTTACCGCAACTAGCAATGTCAATAAGTTTGGTACATACAGAAACTGGATGTACATCCTACAACGTATTACTGGTGTTATTACATTGATCTTTATTGCGTGGCATGTATGGCAAACACGGATAGCGGCAGCATTTGGATCAGAGGTTAACTTTGATATGATGCATGATATTCTTACATCACCTTTCATGTTTGTATTCTATTTAGTTGGTATTATTTCAGCCATTTTCCACTTTGCTAATGGCTTATGGTCATTCTTAGTTAGCTGGGGGATCACGGTGTCACCTCGTTCACAAGTCATTTCTACATACGTGACAATTGGTGTTTTTGTGGTTCTAGCAATTGTTGCTGTTCAAACACTGGTTGCTTTTATTTAATAAAATTTTTGGTCGGAAAAATATGTGTATTTTTGGATTGAGGGAGTGAGTCACGAATGAGTAAAGGTAAAGTGATTGTAGTCGGCGGCGGCTTAGCTGGCTTAATGGCTACCATCAAAGTTGCAGAAACAGGAACACCGGTAGAGCTATTTTCTCTTGTTCCGGTAAAACGTTCTCACTCTGTTTGTGCCCAAGGTGGTATTAATGGAGCTGTAAATACAAAAGGTGAAGGGGATTCTCCGTGGATTCACTTTGATGATACCATTTATGGTGGAGACTTCTTAGCAAATCAGCCTCCGGTAAAGGCGATGTGTGATGCTGCACCATTTATTATTAATTTATTTGACCGGATGGGAGTTATGTTTAACCGTACTCCTGAAGGATTACTAGACTTCCGTCGCTTTGGCGGTACACAGCATCACCGTACAGCATTTGCTGGTGCTACAACGGGTCAGCAATTGCTTTATGCATTGGACGAGCAGGTTCGTCGTCATGAGGTAGACGGTTTGGTTACAAAGTATGAGGGCTGGGAATTCCTTGGTACCGTTATTGATGATGACGGTGTTTGCCGTGGTGTTGTCGTGCAAAACCTCAAAACAATGGAAATTAAGTCGTTCTCTGCTGATGCTGTCATCATGGCAACAGGCGGTCCTGGGATTATATTTGGTAAGTCAACAAACTCTGTTATTAATACAGGCTCTGCTGCATCAATTGTTTACCAGCAGGGTGCAACTTACGCGAATGGTGAGATGATCCAAATTCATCCTACTGCCATCCCTGGTGATGATAAACTGCGTTTAATGAGTGAATCAGCTCGCGGTGAAGGCGGCCGAATTTGGACGTATAAAGATGGAAAACCATGGTACTTCCTGGAAGAAAAATATCCTGCATACGGAAACCTTGTACCACGTGATATTGCAACACGTGAGATTTTTGATGTGTGCGTACGTCAGAAACTTGGTATTAACGGGGAGAACATGGTATTCCTTGATTTATC
This sequence comes from Neobacillus sp. OS1-2, assembly GCF_030915505.1. GTDB lineage: Bacteria > Bacillota > Bacilli > Bacillales > Cytobacillaceae > Neobacillus. The sequence continues at coordinate 672,971 of NZ_CP133265.1, read as the reverse complement.
TCACAAGGATCCGCATGAATTGGATGTTAAATTAGGTGGTATTATCGAGATTTATGAAAAATTCATGGGCGATAATCCACGTAAGGTTCCAATGAAAATATTCCCAGCTGTTCATTATTCTATGGGCGGACTATGGGTTGATTATGACCAAATGACCACTATTCCTGGTCTCTTTGCCGCTGGTGAGTGTGATTATTCTCAGCATGGTGCCAACAGACTAGGGGCAAACTCATTGCTTTCAGCAGTTTATGGCGGAATGGTCGCTGGACCAAACGCTGTGAAATATGTGGATGGACTTGAGAAGACTTCTGAAGCAGTATCATCTTCTGTGTTTGATCGCCATGTTAAAGAACAGGAAGAAAAATGGAACGGAATTATGTCCCTAAATGGTACGGAAAATGCATATGTCCTTCACAAAGAGCTTGGTGAATGGATGACAGATAACGTAACAGTTGTCCGTTACAACGATCAACTATTAAAAACGGACGAAAAGATTCAAGAACTCTTGGAACGTTACCAACACATTAATATTAATGATACATCTAAATGGAGCAACCAAGGGGCGGCATTCACACGTCAATTACAAAATATGCTGCAATTGGCCCGCGTTATTACTATTGGTGCTTACAATCGGAATGAGAGCCGTGGTGCACATTATAAGCCTGATTTCCCTAAACGGAATGATGAGGAATTCTTAAAGACAACAATGGCTAAATTTGTTGATGCAAAGACTGCCCCTGAATTCCATTATGCGGATGTCGATACATCGTTACTAAAACCACGTGAGCGCGATTATACAAAAAAACATTAATGGAGAGGGGAGTAGGAAAGAATGTCTGAAAAGAAAACAGTGAAATTTAAAATCATGCGTCAAGATAACACAGATTCTGCCCCTTTTGAGGAGGAATTTGAAGTTGATTATCGTCCGAATATGAATGTTATTTCGGCGTTAATGGAAATTCGGAAAAATCCTGTTAATGGGAAAGGGCAATCCACTACCCCAATCGCTTGGGATATGAATTGTCTTGAAGAGGTTTGCGGTGCTTGTTCAATGGTGATTAACGGCAAACCACGTCAAGCATGTTCGGCACTTGTTGATCAATTAGAACAGCCAATCCGTTTAGAACCGATGCGGACGTTCCCGGTTGTCCGTGACCTCCAAGTAGATCGCAGCAGAATGTTTGATTCTTTGAAAAAGGTTAAGGCTTGGATTCCAATTGATGGAACCTACGATTTAGGACCCGGACCGCGTATGCCGGAGAATAAACGCCAATGGGCATATGAGCTGTCTAAATGTATGACGTGTGGTGTCTGTTTAGAAGCGTGTCCTAACGTAAACAGCAAAACCAACTTTATGGGACCTGCTGTCTTTAACCAAGTTCGTTTATTTAATGCCCATCCAACAGGCGCGATGAATAAAGCAGAACGGTTAAATGCCTTCATGGAGGATGGTGGTATGCAAGGTTGTGGTAACTCACAAAACTGTGTGCAGGCTTGTCCGAAAGGGATACCAATTACGACTTCTATTGCAGCTATTAACCGTGATGCCTCTATGCAGGCATTCAGAAACTTCTTTGGCAGCGACAACGACTAAAATAAACCAAAACCTTCTTTTCTACTTCGAAAGGAAGGTTTTTTCCTTTTTTTATGCTGATTTCCAATAGTTCTATAAGTGCCCCTTTGGTATACTTGAAAATAATGTCCTTTTGAAAAGGTAGGTTTTACATGTGAAGTCGAAGCTTCCTCTGTTGATTATTTCTATCGGGCTCATTTTATTAGGTGTTGGAGTCTGGCAATTTGTAGATACGAAAGTTCAAACAAAAGCCTCTGTTAAACAAGCAAAGGAAATGATTGCTGAACGGCAGTCAGAACCGCTAACAAAGAAAGTTGAAAACAGCCCGCCTCCAGGTATGGGGGATACTGTAGGTCTCTTAACTATTCCGAAGATTAAGTCTGAGCTGGCAATCGTTGAAGGGACCGATCCGGATGATCTCGAAAAGGGTGTTGGGCACTATAAGGGTTCTTATTTTCCAGGCGATCAAGGGCAAATTGTTTTGTCTGGCCACCGTGACACCGTATTTCGTAAATTAGGTGAACTTAATATTGGGGATTCTTTAAAAATGGAAATGCCCTATGGAAACTTTACCTATGAAATTACGAAAACGAAGATTGTGAAGTCTGACGATACGAGCATTATTACATTACAGAATCAGCAGGAGGAATTAATTGTCACCACTTGCTATCCCTTTCGCTATGTCGGTAATGCTCCAAAACGGTATATTATTTATGCAAAACGTAAAGCATCATAAACCCTTTGCTTCACTGGCACCAAAAGGTTAGAATATCCTTCGTATTTTTTTTATAAAATCGTTCTCCTGCAAGAAAATATAGTCACTTCATTTATATTATTCACATAAGATATGGTGACTAAATATACACCCACCCACGATTCATTACTGGCGAAGGCAAGGAGGGTTACAATACTTGAAGGAGAATGATTATAATCACAAGCCACTACTCACCAAACGTGAAAGAGAAGTATTCGAACTACTAGTACAAGACAAAACAACGAAAGAAATCGCTGGTGAATTATTTATAAGCGAAAAAACAGTTAGGAATCACATTTCAAATGCCATGCAAAAGCTTGGTGTAAAGGGGCGTTCACAAGCAGTTGTAGAGCTCCTTCGTATGGGAGAGCTAGAACTTTAATGATGACCGGCATCCATTTTTGGAGGCCGGTTCATCGTTTTTATACACAAAAGTTACATAAGATTATGGAAAATAGTAGAAATGCCTTGAAAGTTTTATAAGTAAAATTTAAAATAAACTGTAGGTTAATAGAATTAATGCTTTATTCACATAGATAAAAGAGCCCTCTTATTTTAGCGATAACAACACATAGACGGTAGCGTTAGACGTGAGCTAGACACAAGCCAAGATGGGAGACTTACACATCTTGGCTTTTATTTTTTCACTAATTTCGTTGAGGAAGGAACTGATAGAGAGAGATGAGCGGTCCTGTAGAAGCAATAAAAAGTGAGAAGAGATTGCTTTTAATCAATTATTTAACTGAAAATAAGAGCCGGTATGAAACAATGTTCACGTATAACAAAGATGGCATTTTTACAATAGACATCGAAGGGCAACTGGTGCGGGGGAATCCAGCATTCGAAAAGATTTCAGGATATGCACAAGAAGAAGCGAATAAGTTAAAGCTCCAATTTCTTTTTCCAATTGATCAGGTAAATAAAGTCTTTCATCATTTTCATCAAGCGGTTTTAGGTCAAGTCCAAAATTTTGATTGTAAAATGGTAAATAAAATGGGGGAGTATGTTGACCTGAATATTACGAATATCCCCATTTGCGTAAATGACCAAATAGTGGGGGTCTGTGCAGTTGCAAGAGATATTACGGAATTAAAAAGAAAGAAAGAAGAAGTAAGAAAAATAGAAGAAATGCAGCGTGTATTAACGGACAACCTATTGGATCTTATTATTAGTACGAATTTGCAGGGAGAAATTATTTATGTCTCCCCTTCATGTGAACATATTCTTGGCTACCCGGCTGAAGAAGTAATCAAACAAAATTTCTTATTCTTTGTCCATCCAGATGATGCTGAAAAAACTTTTATCATTCGAAAAGAGGCTCTTAGCAGTCATGAAGAAAGAAGGGATTGCTACCGTATTCGAAAAAGGGATGGAAGTTTTGTTTGGATGGAGTCTCTTTGCAAACCAATTATTGCCCCCGATACCCTTCATGTATTAGAAGTGGTCAGTGTGTTTAGAGATATTTCAGAGCGAACGAGAGTAGAGGAAGAGGGGAAAAAACGGGAGGAGACTTATCGGGATATCGTTGAGTATTCCCCGGATGCTGTCATTATTGCAAAAGAAAATGAGATTCTTTTTTTTAATGAAACAGGTGTAAAATTATTTGGCGCAACAAAGAAACAGGATCTTTTGAATAAAAAGTTTTTTGATATTATTCATCCGGATTATCAAGAGATTGCCAAACAGCGATCCAAGCTTCTTATGAATGGTGAAGCCACCGACTTTTATGAATACAAGCTAATCCGTTTGGATGGAACTACTTTTTTCGCTGAAGTAAAAGGGATTCCAACAATTTTTCAAAATCAATCAGCAAGGCATATTATTATTAGGGATTGTACAGAACGGAAAAAGACACAAGAACTGTTACTAAACTCAGAAAAATTAAGCGTTGCTGGCCAGCTTGCAGCAGGGATTGCTCATGAGGTTCGGAATCCCCTGACGGCAATTAAAGGGTTTCTTCAGTTAATGGAGGCACAGGCAGAGGGTGATAAACCGTACTTTGAAATAATCCAATCAGAGATGGATCGGATCGAGCTGATTTTAAGTGAGTTATTGGTGCTTGCAAAACCGCAAGAGTTAAAGATTGAAACGGTTGATTTAATTTCGCTTCTTGACAATGTAAAAACATTAATTGATACCCAGGCGAATATGAACGGGGTTCATATTGAGAGGATCTATCAGGCGAAGAATATCACGATTAAATGTGATAAAAATCAATTAAAACAAGTTTTTATAAATATCTTGAAAAATGCTATTGAAGCAATGCCAAAAGGCGGCGTCGTCACAATCGAATTGAAAAAACACAGCTTTAATAAGGTAAAGCTGCTTATAAAAGATACTGGCAGCGGTATGCCAGTGCATATCTTAAGACGACTGGGAGAGCCGTTTTTCACTACCAAAGAGGATGGTACCGGACTAGGGATCATGATCTCCAAACAAATCGTTGAAAATCATGATGGCTCGATTCATTTTTGGAGTGATCAAAAAGGAACCATAATTGAAGTGATTTTGCCAATGGCGCGGCATGTGGAGGTATAGAGGGTTCATATTTCACCCAAATTGAGAAAGCATCGGATCACCGATGCTTTTTCAAATGATTTGGTTTATGCTGACTTTGTATAACTATACTCCACTTCATCCTTTTGTTGATTGTAATCAACATGTAAATCATGTCCATTAAAGAACCATAAATCCGTACTTTCTACAAAAAAAGTAATTCCTTCTATTTCAGTTTTAACAGACATATCAATCGGTTCATTATCAACTGTAAACCCAAGGGCAAAATTTTCTTGGATTGGGCTGCTCCCGTAAATTTGTGTATAGAACCTCACTTTATCTCCTTTGGTTAACTCCACTTCCTCTTGAAACCATTTTAATGCCGCGTTACTAATGTTTATGACCATATTCTTCTCACCTTTGTTGTTTATTGAGACTTATTTTTATCTGTTCATCATTCTATACTATCTCCAAAGTATGTGAAACTAATTTGATTCTTTTATATGGAAGATTGGCTTTTTGGTAGCAGTATTTCTTCCACCTGCCAGTAGGGATTCTTCAAAAAGTTTCAGCTTGAAATTTTAACGAAAAAAGGTGAAAATAAGGAAAAGCTTATATAATTTTCTTTGTATTGTTGGTCTAGAGGAGAAGCTACTATTAGGAGTGTTAAATAATGGAACTCGAAAATCCGCAAAAGGTACCTGGGGATATTTTTGCCAATATAGAAAAAGATTTACGCTACATTTCTGGAATTATCAAGCAAAAGGGACGTGAAATGTTAAGTAATTATAAGATTACGCCTCCCCAATTCGTGGCATTGCAATGGCTTTTTGAAGACGGCGATATGACAATTGGCGAGCTTTCGAATAAAATGTATTTGGCCTGCAGCACGACAACCGATCTTGTCGACCGGATGGAGAAAAATCTTCTCGTGGAGCGGGTGAAAGATCCGAGCGATCGTCGAGTGGTGAGAATTCATTTGCTCGAAGAAGGTAAGAGAATCATTGATGAAGTAATTAAGAAACGTCAAGTATACTTAGGGGATGTATTGAAAAACTTCACACTAGAAGAAATTCAAGTTCTTCAATCCAACTTGATGAAACTGCATCAGGAAATGCGATAAATGAGGCGAGATGTTTGAAACAACCAATAGGCGTTATTGATTCCGGTGTCGGTGGATTAACCGTTGCCAAAGAGATTATTAGACAGCTTCCAAATGAGAAAATTATTTATTTGGGGGATACAGCTCGCTGTCCATATGGTCCGAGAACAAGGAATGAAGTAAAGAAGTTCACATGGGAATTGACCACCTTTTTATTGAAAAAAAATATAAAAATGCTTGTGATTGCCTGCAATACTGCAACTGCCGCTGCCCTTGATGAAATTCGCAAGGAATTGTCTATCCCCGTCCTTGGGGTCATTAATCCAGGGGCACGTGCCGCCATTAAGCGGACAAAGAATTATCGGGTTGGTATTATTGGCACTGTAGGTACAGTTAAAAGTGGTGCGTATGAGAAGGCTTTGAAATCGCTAAACAGCCGGCTTTTTGTTACGAGTCATGCGTGTCCGAAGTTTGTCCCTCTAGTGGAAAGCGGTGAATACAACGGGCTGATTGCCGAAAGGATTGTAGATGAAGCGTTGGCACCCCTATTGGATCAAAATTTAGATACATTGATTTTGGGGTGTACCCATTATCCATTGCTTGAACCACTTGTAAAAAACGTAATGGGCGAAAGCGTACAGGTTATTAGTTCTGGTGATGAAACAGCTCGTGAGATTAGTGCGATTCTTCAATATAACGGGCAGCTGGATGATTCAGAGGTTGAGCCGAAGCATGAATTTTACACAACAGGCTCTAAATCGCTTTTTTCAAAAATTGCCTCTCAGTGGCTTGGCATCCCCGTGGACAATGTAAAAAAAATAAAACTATGAAATGGAGCTCTATCAATTAGATAGGGCTTTTAGTTTCGCCCAAAAAAATTTGTCCTATTTTCTTTCCTAATGCGGTCTAATTTTTCATAAAGCTCGTATACATGATAGTACAAACTGTCTTAGGGGGGAATTAATGTGTCTAAAAATAAAGCGAAAATCCTAGGTGTAACCATGCTTGGTTCAGCCGTGCTGCTTTCGGGTTGTGGATTGTTTGGCGGTGAAACACAAAAGAAAATTGATCCGCCAAAAAGTGTAACTGTTACCAATAAACCAGTCAGTAAGGAAACGGCGACGAAAGAAAAAAGTAAGGTAGAAAACGCCATAAAGACAGAACTATACTTAATTGATAAAGATGGCTATGTCGTGCCGCAAACATTAAACCTGCCGAAAACAACCTCAGTTGCCAAACAAGCACTTGAATATTTAGTCGCAAATGGTCAAGGGACTGACATGATTCCTAATGGTTTTAGAGCTGTCCTTCCTGAGGATACCACCCTATCTGTCAACATTGAAAAAGACACAGGCGTCGCTACCGTTAATTTTTCAAAAGAATTTAAGGACTACAAACCGGAAGATGAGGAGAAAATACTCCAATCTGTCACGTGGACCTTGACACAATTTGATAATGTTAAAACGGTCAAGCTGCAAATGAACGGGCATGAACTAACGGAAATGCCTGTCAACGGCACACCTATCAGCCAAAATCTATCAAGAGCAACAGGAATAAATATTGATACGAATGATGTCGTCGATATCACGAATACGAAGCCAGTCACCGTTTATTATATTGGTGGTGAAGAGGGCTCATACTACTACGTTCCGGTCACCCGCCGGATCAGCAATAACGAGAAGGATCAATATGCTGCGGTCGTCAATGAACTAATTAAAGGGCCTAGTGCAAAATCAACGCTTGTTTCCGAGTTTGTCTCTGACGCGAAACTGCTTGAGGCACCAACCTATAAAGATGGAGTCGTTACTTTGAACTTCAATAAGAATATTTATGACAGTTTCGATAAAAAGGAAGTTTCACAATCTTTACTAGATGCAATCGTCCTTTCCTTAACCGAGCAGCAGGGAGTGGAAAAAGTGGCTGTTCAGGTGGACGGTAAAGCAGAGATAAAAAATGATAAAGGCAAAAAAGTATCAGAGCCAGTCACTCGTCCAGAAAAAGTCAATACAGGTAGTTTTTAAAAAAATATTTTTGTTATACTATATAGTGACAATGAAAGAGGTTGGCCCTTTAGTGCCGCCTCTTCTTTATTTGAAAATTTTTAAAGGAGGAATTTTGAATGCGCGTTGATGGTAGAGAGCCTTCACAGCTAAGACCGATACATATTGAAACTAATTATTTGATGCATCCAGAAGGTTCTGTCCTTATATCTGTAGGAAATACAAAGGTTATATGTACTGCGAGCATTGAAGACCGTGTTCCTCACTTTATGAGAGGCGAAGGCAAAGGCTGGATCACAGCCGAATATTCGATGCTCCCAAGGGCAACAGAATCAAGAAACATTCGCGAATCCTCGAAAGGAAAGGTGTCCGGTCGCACGATGGAGATTCAGCGGTTAATTGGCCGCGCCCTTCGCGCAATTGTAGATCTTGGTGCCATTGGCGAGCGAACCGTTTGGATTGATTGTGATGTTATTCAGGCAGATGGCGGTACACGTACTGCCTCCATCACCGGTGCATTTGTTGCCATGACACTTGCTTTACATGCACTAGCTGAGAAAAAGTCATTTTCAAAGTTCCCGATTACCGATTATTTAGCAGCGACAAGCGTAGGAATTTTGGCGAATGGCAATCTTGTTCTTGATTTAAATTATGCAGAGGATTCCAAGGCGCACGTCGATATGAATGTCGTAATGACCGGAAACGGCGAATTTGTAGAACTACAGGGGACTGGCGAAGAATCAACCTTTTCCTATGATCAGCTTCAAGGCCTCCTGCAGGTAGCACAGGAGGGTCTCATGGAGCTCTTTGAGCAGCAAAAAGCTGCATTGGGTGAGGATATTATCCGAAAGATTGAGGGCAGGCGGAAGAAATAGGTTGCTGAATGAGTTATGTTGTGTGGTTACTGTCGTTAGACCCATAAAAGAAGAAGTCTAGAATAAGAGGAGATTACTATGAAGGAAGTCATTATTGCAACGAAGAATCCCGGTAAGGCTCGGGAATTTGAACAAATTTTTTCAAACAGAGGGATCCAAGTACGGACATTGCTTGATTACCCAGAGATCCCAGATGTAGAGGAAACAGGCACATCCTTTGAAGAAAATGCTATCCTTAAAGCTGATTCGGTATCTAAGAAGCTTAATAAAATGGTCATTGGCGATGATTCTGGACTAATCGTAGACGCCCTTGACGGCAGACCAGGAATCTATTCGGCGCGTTATGCTGGCGAGCCAAAAAATGATCAAAACAATACTGATAAGGTATTATCGGAATTACAGGGTGTACCTAAAAGCGAGAGATCTGCGAGATTCTATTGTGCATTAGCCATTAGCATGCCAGGTCAAGAAACAAGGACGGTGTCAGGCACCTGCGAAGGTCGAATTTTGGAAGAGCGCTGTGGCTCGAATGGCTTTGGCTATGATCCTGTTTTTTATGTGCCGGAAAAAGGCAGGTCCATGGCAGAGCTATCTGCAGATGAAAAGAATAGCATCAGCCACCGTGCCAATGCCCTAAAGCAGCTTGATGTGATCCTTGATTCTATTCTAGAAGGAGCAGGCCAATTATGAGCAAGGTGTTAGTTGTCAGTGATAGCCACGGATTGACGAAGGAACTCGAGGTCTTAAGAGAAAGACATCTAAACGAAGTTGATTTAATGATTCACTGCGGTGATTCAGAGCTGATGCCGGACGACAAGGCAATATTAGGTTACTTGACCGTGATGGGGAATTGTGATTTTGGCGGTGGGTATCCACTGGACACTACTTCAGAGGTGGCCGGGAAAAAGTTCTTCATAACCCATGGCCATCGTTACTCGGTGAAATCTACGTTAATGAATGTAAAATATAAGGCCTCAGAAGTAAATGCGAATATCGTCTGCTTTGGCCACTCGCATATATTAGGAGCAGAATTGATTGATGGAGTCTTATTTCTAAATCCCGGCAGCATTCGACTCCCGCGTGAGCGTTTAGAAAAAACATATGTTATTCTTGATTTACAAGACAATAAAATCAAGCTATCTGTGTTTGAGATAAATGGGCGGGAATTGACAGACCTTGCCCGTGAATTTGCACAATAATAAAAGTGGGAGAAATCCTCCCACTTTTATTATTGAAAAAAGAATTAAAAACCTGTTGACTTTATGGTAGTTGGATAATATAATAAATCTTGTCTTTGATACATGAATATGTCCCAGTAGCTCAGCCGGATAGAGCATACGCCTTCTAAGCGTACGGTCGGGAGTTCGAATCTCTCCTGGGACGCCATCAAAACACTACATACACCGCAATTTATCAACCTTTTATATCGTTTAGTGAAACGGTCAGTATAACGGTCATGTAAGAAATTACACCGATTATTGGCTTATATCATTTGCGATATAGGAGGTTTTTTTATGACCAAAAGAAAAGGATTATTTGATGTTGAAGTGGATGTAAATGGATTATTGGATGAATTAACTGTTCCTAGTTCGAACGCTTCAAAAGCAAAGGCAAAGAAAAAAACAAAACAGCATGAGGTAAATAATGACTCAATGTTGATTTCAGATGTACTTGACATTATTACAAGGCAAATGAAGGTAAGCGGCAATAGAAGCCGTACCATAAGCGATTATGTGCTTCATGTAGAGCATTTTCAAAGAATAACTAGAGTAAAAAATGTAGCGGATATTACCGCAGAAGATATTTATAAATGGTTAGATAGTATGAATGTTAGTAACCAGACCAAATTAACAAGATTAAAGTGTCTTAAAGCTTTCCTTTCCCGCTGCTTTGATAACGGTTGGATTCAAATAAAGTTTTGGAAAACCATTAATATAAGGGTTGACCAAAAGGTTAAAGAAGGGGCAACAGAGCGTGATGTTAAGGTATTGCTGTCTTTACTAGACTTAAGCAATTTCATTCAGCTAAGGGATGCTGTAGCCGTCCTAGTGATGTATAAAACAGGTATTCGAATAAATACATTGACTCAACTTGAAGAACAACATATAGACTTCAAAAACAATGTGTTAAATTTGGAAGGCAGCATAATGAAAAATCATCAGCAAATTAAATTACCTTTTGATGACTTACTGAAACAGCTGTTAGGCGTACTTATAAAACAAAATTCGGTAATTAGAAGGGGATATGGAAAGAGAAATAGCTTGGTATTTATTACAAAATACGGTGATTGTGTTTCAACCTCCCCAACACATAATAACATTCAGAAGCGGCTAAATAAGTATTCCAAGATGTACGGATTAAAGAACATCAATCCTCATGCATTAAGAAGGGGTTTTGCCAAATCATTGCTTGATAAAGGGGCAAATGTTGCAGTGATATCCAAGGCATTGGGACATAGCGACATATCAGTTACAACTAAATATCTTTATTTAGATGTCGATGAAGTGGCAAATAACCTTCGCACCTATTTAGGTAGCAATGACAATGAATAAACAAATTATACACATTTTCTATTAAACAAAGTCATTAAAGTAAGTTTCCTCCTGTAGAAAGAATTATTAAGGGATAACATAGGAAAGCCATCTGAGGAGAGTTAATAATCAGGTGGCTTTTTAATTGTTTGGGTGGGCTTTTTTTTCTAGCTGGACAGTAGTTCCAATGGATGCTGTCCATAATGAACCCAAGCATAATTTATCACCTTGTTTAGAAGTAGTTCGACCTGCGCCTTATCATAAACAATCCAATTACCAACTTTCTTACCTTCCGAAAGGTTTAGCGGCATTTCAATTGCATTCATGACAGGATTTTTGTGCCGAAAGCCCTTCTTATTACGAAACCATAAAGAACGTTGGGTCTCTACATAACAGCAAATGTTGTATTCTATGCCACCTAATGTGACTTTAAAATCTACTCCACCCTCTACATCATCATATGAACAGTAGGAAACCTGGTTAAATTCATTTGATTCTTTCACTAATTGGAAAAAGTGAATTTCCCGTGCAAGGGAAGGATAAGAGCGTAGTAAACGGGCTGTAACGGCTGTCTCATTATATCCTTTTAATGCTTCTTGATGAACTAGCAGGTAAAATGCAACAAATGCACTTTGGGTTGGAAATTTCCTGTAGGTACATATATAGCCCCATAAAGTGTACATCATATTTGGAAAGCTAGAGGCGAATTCGACATTATTGTCTCTTTCATTGATGAAAAACGGATACTCCATAGATAATACATCAATTATATTATGCGAAGAAATCGTTACTCCCTTAGTTAAATTAATCATATGGGATTCCTCATTTCTTTATTTAAAGTGAAGGCAAATATTTTGTATGTTTGAAGGGGCTGGAGAGGTCCCGTGTTATTCTTCTTCATCTACTTCGGTCGCGATAGACCCAACGGTCATCTCAATCATTTTGTCCCATGATTCCTGCTCCTCTGGGGTCATGCCTCTTGTTCGACGGTAAGTTGTCTGTACGGCTTGTGTAATCTGCGCTTGTAGAGCTTTGCGTTCCTTCAATGAAGGTATCTGAGATTTCTCCAATTCCTTCCTGCGTTTTTCCCGCTCCATACGTTCAGCCATCATCCGCTTGTATTGTTCTTGGCGGCGTTCAAGCTCATTACGTACAATCCCCATATCCAAGGTTTCTAAGAATGTAAATTTTGCAAAGTTGATGTCAGCCGTCATATTGTCTGATACATAGGTTCTCTTGGCTACTCGGTAGTATGCAACATCTAACCAACGTGCCATATCGGAGCGGTATATACGAGAAGCTTCCGCAGCAATCAGATAATTGGGTACCGTCTTGGCATCTGGCATAATTAATTGATAATGGGCCAGTTTAATGTCGAAGAAATTCTTCCACTCTGCACGGGCTTCTGCATCCTTCATGAGTGCGTAGGTGCCAGTCATCCATTCGCCAGTTTTCTTACTTTTTACTCGGTGACTCTTTGCAACGGATGGGTCATCCATACTGATATACCCATTTTCCTTTAGTACGTCTCGGATACGACGGCATGTAGACTTAACGCTTTCATAATCCTGTTTGTATTTCTCAGCTAGTTCTTTCATGATTTCAGAACTGAACTTCACTAAGATGCCTCCCTCTGCTTTATGGACACCTTTGCCTTCAATCAGGATGTTAAGGTACTCCGCACCCCATTCCCTAAAAGACATGGATGGTATTAGAATAAGTCTCCAGAATCCATCAGGTATCATGAATGTGTATGTAGCCTTCTTACCTCTACCCTGTGTGGTGACTTCCAGCATACCCATGTCTCTAAGCTTATCCAGCCTGTCCTCCACTATCTGGTTTAGTGCGTGATTGCTACTCCACTTAACGAAGATACAGAATTGCTCATGATTCAATGTTACTTGGTTCATCTATAGGTTCCTCCTTTAATTCCCCCCTACCATGACCCTTAGTAGTAAAAACGGAGGTATGATAGCTTATATATAATAAGAGTCAAATTGAGGGGGATTTGTATGTTTAGTTATCTCCTTTAGCCTCCTAAATGATGCATATATTATTCCAAACAGAAAGGTAGCAACCCATCTGACTATAAAACTAGTCAATGGAAGATGACTGCCAATACCTTTATCTGCATTAAAGACATCCTCCATTTAAGTTGGTAGGTGTCTATTGCAACGCAGCCATTCCCTAATAGAAGGAGGATAAGTATCTCGCACCATAATTCAAAAGGAGGAGGAGGTATCTAACTGCCGCCAACCCATATGGATTAAGGAGAGTAGCTTCCTGCACCAAAGTGGAGTTGGAGATACCATATTGCTCGGAAGCCATTGAGCAAATAAAGATAACTTCTTGCACCTAAGATTGTGGTGGACACATACTACTGTTCGGAAGCCAAATTTCATAAAGCAGAAAGTGTCTACTTACAGGTTGGCTAGAGTGGGGAAGGCAAGTCTCGTTTTAATTGTAGAAGTAATTTCGCTATATAGGCAAAAAAATAGCTCAAATTTCTCTGAGCAGTAATATCCATGTGAATGGTTCAGACGACGTTCCATGCCCACCCGTTCCCTGTAAGAAGGGATGCTTAGATATATATGAAACCTAAAAATGGAAAGCTAATATGCTGCCCCTTAAAGGATTATAGTATTAAGGGTGTAACCCTTCGGCTGGCCTTCGGCTTTTGTTCATGCCCTAAGTATAGCGAGCAGCCATGCATCTAGCTCACACCCAAAACCCATAAAATCGAAAAGAGAAGCCCACTCCACAAGTCAGTCAAGGGTTGCTCGTACCTCGCAAAACTTTTTCAGAACGCTTCGCTGAAAAACTTCAAGCCCGTTGACTGCCTTGCCTTTACCTGTTTTCGTAAAATCACCGACGGACAGCGCACTGAATAGGCACTTAAAAAGGCTTCCGTCAGTCTTTCAAGTTTAACAGGTAAAGGGGGAAAGAACACACCCAAGCATATTCCATGCCTATTTAAAACCTTGGGCGCCGCCCAAACCCGACCTCTGGCACAAGCCCCTAAATAGGCACGGAAAACCCTTAATCATTCAGCAATCCATTAGGAGTAACGGAATTGCCATGGACTAAGCGTTGTTGTACGGCATCATAAAAGACTGTTTTAGTCTTTGAAGGCTTTTCCCTATGAATCATTTTAAGCCATGAAATACGGAAGTTATTGGCTTCTCTTTGAGCTTCAGTAGTATCAGGATTCATATTTTGTTTCTCCAATCGTTCAATCACTTGTTTATAATCCATCATTGTCCATTCTCCTATTGTTCTATCGGTCCGACAAACTCTTTATCGTAATACATTTCACGGTAAAGATAGTTTTCGACCTTTTCACGGTATTTGTAAGGAATACGGCGGTGCCCATTCTCTATTTCCGAAAGAGTGGATACACCCATACCAAGCATTTCAGCCAGTTCCGTTTGGGTAAAGTTGTCATGAACTCGCTTTACTTTAATTTGACGGTTAATTGGTAAGCTTCCAGCATCAATAATCGGTTCTTTGTTGTTTTCTAAGGCCCTTAGAATGGACTCAATTTCTTCGTTTTCTGGAATCACTATCTATCATCATCCTTTACGGTTATTTATAAGAGAGAGTGCCGCCCGTTAAGGACGGCTAGGTAAGAAAGAGGAATCATATACCTTGAACAAGACCATCTAAACCATTTTACGAAATAATTTCAATAGTTTTTTCTAATTTTTAGAAACTTTTTTAATATATATTTACTGATTAATGAAAGGGGGTGATGCAATTAACAAACTTAAGGAAATGTAGCGAATTTAAAGGAGGTGAATTGAATGTGAAAGGAGCGTAAAGGATATCTGATTATGGAGGAAAGTATATGTTAGCTATAAAGAGCATTAAATGAAGCCCTTGGAGTGCGTTTTGCATTCGTGGGCTTTTTGTATGCATAAAAAAAGATGAGCCGCTGGAACGACTCATCATCAAAATACTAAGTAAGTACATCATACAGAAAAAATTTTAATCAATCAATGGGAGAGGCGGACATTCGTCTCTCCTTTTTTTATTTCAATTAATTGGAGGAATTAATAATGACAAAACTATTCGATAAATATACTTTTAAAATGCTTTTAGCGACTACTATCCGTGAAAAGGATGACAGCTATATTGTTAGCGAAATTTTCAACCGTTTCCCATCTATTCAGGAATTATTGGATGTTACCGAAGAAGAACTATTATCAATTAAAGGTATCGGTAAAGTAAAAGCACAACAGATTACCGCTGCATTGAAGCTTGCAAGACTGAATCCTAGTACAGCGGAAGAAAGATTCGCAATAAGAAGCCCACAAGATGCTTTTGATTACCTTAAAGATATGCAGTACTTAACACGTGAAGAATTTGTTTGCTTGGGACTTAATACCAAAAATGAAGTAATGTTTAGGCAAACCATTTTCAAGGGTTCTTTAAATGCCTCCATAGTGCATCCAAGGGAAACCTTTCTACCTTTAATAAAGAGATGCTGTGCTAGTGCTATCGTTGCCCATAATCATCCATCAGGGCAGCCAGCACCTTCAAGGGAAGACATTGAGGTGACCAAGCGCCTTGCTGAGGTGGGTAAAATCGTTGGCATAGAAGTCCTTGACCACGTGATAATTGGCCATGAAAAATACATTAGCTTAAAAGAAAAAGGATATCTATAAGTAGCAGTGGGGGCTACCTGAATAGGTGGTTCCCTTTTTGCGTGTTCATTTAAGTACACTTTTCCGAACAGTCATTTAAGTATCAAATTACAATGTTTTTCTTGTTCGTTATTGTCTGAAAACACATTACGGATATTCGTTAAGTCATATGAATATTTACGAACAATTATTAACAAATCCAAATAAGGAGAGGACTCATAATGCAAACAAAGAAATTTGGCTATGTCCGAGTGAGCAGTAAAGACCAGAATGAAGGCAGACAAATAGAATCCATGAAAGCCCAAGGCATCGAGGAAAGGGATATTTTCATTGATAAGCAGAGCGGAAAGGACTTCAACCGTGAGAAGTACCAAGCCTTAAAGCAATGTTTAAGGGAGGGCGATATTCTCTATATTCATTCATTAGACCGTTTTGGCAGGAACAAAGATGAAATCCTGAATGAGTGGCAGGACATCACCAAAAAAGTAAAATCCGATATTATTGTACTGGATATGCCGCTGCTGGATACAACGAAATACAAAGACAGCATGGGAAGCTTCATTTCCGACCTTGTATTGCAAATATTGTCTTGGATGGCTCAAGAAGAAAGGGAGCGCATTCGTAAAAGGCAGCGTGAGGGAATAGTCGTTGCTTTAAAGAAGGGTGTTCAATTTGGAAGACCGAAGGTAAACCCAACTGAAGAGTTCTACAAAGCATATAGAAGGTGGCAGTCAGGGGAAATTACAGCCACTTTAGCAATAAAAGAAGCTGGTATGAAGCGCACAACTTTTTATAAGTTAGTGAAGGAACAATAAAGATAGGTGGAGATTCAGAGAAGCTGAATTTGATTAATTAATTCGCTAAATTTATTCCCCTACACACACTTCAATGAAAAAAATTAAATAATTTAAGGGAAATGCAGTAAACACAAGGTTTTTAAAGATTAATCTGTGATTTACCACCTTTTTCATAATCGATATAAGGGACATTAAGTATGTGGGTGTAATAATAATTATTGATATTAAATGTCAAAGTAAGAAAATACTAACCTTTGATATACAACTAGACTGATAGTTACTCAGAAAAGTGGAAACATTATGCTCACTTTTACTTATGGTACTTTAAAGATTGAATACAAATTAATTCGAAACGAAAATAATCATAATGTCTTTATTGCTGTTGAGTGGATGAATGGAGTTACTGTCATAGCTTTCTCTTTATGTGAACCAATAATAAAAAATCTAGTTGTTATTGGAGGTACCTTGCTTATGTCTTTAGGCGTGACTTAGAAAAAAATGTATTTTTCGCCGTATATAAGACCTTTTAAAGTTCACTTCGAGAGGAATCTATTGTAATATAATGGTATAAATCAAATTGTTCAAAGGAGCTAGTCATGAATCTAACTTTACTCTCGGTGGCAAATGAGATTGAAAAAGCTTTCAAGTCACTTATTAAAAGTGGAAGACCAGATATAACAGATGATGAAAATAATAGCCTCATAGAATCGTTATATGTAGATTTATTCGACAATGAATATATTTTAAGGCAAGTACTGGATGATAACCATACCTTATTAAAAGGAAGACGAGGTACAGGGAAATCAACAATTTTCCTAAGAGCCGAACAGGAAATACAAAAGAATAAAGCAAAGTTTGCAATATATATTAACCTCCAAACTTGTTATGAAGAGGTTAAGTCTGCCAATTCAGATGAAGAAAATCTAGCATTAACTAAATATTTAACGTATAAAAATTTTTTGACAGAAATATTAAAAAGTATACAAAAGAGGTTTAGCAGTAAGTTTTCTTCAGATAAGGAGTTTGAAGAATTATTCAAGGCCATTGAGGAAGGAAAGTATATTGATAAGGATTTTCAAAGAAGTATTGATGTTACTTCTACACAAAGCCAAGAAAATAAAAGTGATATAGGGGGAAAATTAGGATTAAATAACGCGACATTAAACGTAGGCCTTGGAAGTGTAGACAAGAATGAATCAACTGTTTCGACAAAAGTTACAGAATTAAGAATTTTTTCTATACACGAAATATTAAAAAGAATTAAAGAAATAGCTAATAAACGAGGAATTAGTAAAATATATTTGTTTTTAGATGATTTCAGTGAATTAAATATGGACAGTCAGAAGGTAGTAATAGATTCATTAATTGCTCCAATAATAAGTTCATATAATGAAACATACAAAGTGAAACTTGCTGCATATCCTTCAAGGATTTATACAGGAAATATAGATTCAACTAAGTTACCATCCTATGCATTGGACTTCTATGATGCCTATGAACAAAGTTCAAGCACTTATGGTGATGTTGAAGGGTTAGCAATTGACTATATTAGTAGGACTTTGGCTAAAAGAATAGAGATATATACAAAAAATCAAATTAGCCTTGGAGAAATTTTTGACTTAGATAGAGCACCTTTAGAAGAGTATTTAAAAACATTGTTTTATTGTTCATCTAGTATTCCGAGGTCCCTTGGTTTTATTTTAAATTACGCATATCTAAGCTCTATTAATAAAGGAAATCAGATAACTATAGAGAACATTAATACAGCCTCTGTTAAATATTTTGAAGAGAATATTTTAGCGGATTTTATTAACGATGTAAGGTTCAAGCAATCATTTTATGATGATAAAGACCTTTTAGACCAAATTGCCCAAAAAAATTTAATGGACAAGATTGTTGAAAAACAATTTAATGTGAAACGGGAAACGATAGAGCAATATCAAAAGGGAATACTAAAAAAACAAATTTTCACAGAGACACTCGAAAAAAATCGTAAAGGTCCATTGTTTTGGATGCCTACTTCTCACTTTTTTATCAATAAAGATACAGAGAAGCTCTTAAAAACATTAGAATTATATTTTATCGTTAACAAATTTAATGAAGGTAGCAGTAGAGAACCAGGAAAAAAAATATCATATTACGGTCTTAATTATGGACTATGTTTACTGAAACGTATAGATTATGGTCGCCCTGCATTCAGAAGGACATACGATTATTGGCGACAAGAAGAGTTTAATTTAAATGAATACATTCCTAGGGTTATAAGTAACATAGAGGTTATAAAATGTGAATCCTGTGAAAAAGTTTATGATGAAACTGAATATAATATTTATGTGGTTCATAAAAAGTGCTTTAAATGTACACATGAAGATACTGTTCGAGTAACCAATAAATTTCAAACTAAATTTAAAAAGAAAATAGAAGAATGGCACGAAAAAAAGTTGCCAGATGTCCATATCAATGTTCTTAGGATTTTGTATAATAATATTGATAGTGAAATGACAGCTTACGAAATAGGAACTCAAATAGATAGGCACCATTTATCAGTAACACATGCAATGAGACCATTAGTAAATAACAAATATGTAAGTTATAAAGAAAGAGATAAACGTTATTATAAAATAACGGATGCAGCTGTTACTAAGTTCTTTAGCGATACATTAGACACCATTGAGTAAATATTTTTTAATTGTAAATTAAAACTTTAACTTGAAATTCAATAGAAGAATAGATAAGGCTTTAACGGCATGTTAAAGTCTTTTTTCTTTTGATTAGAATGGACAAATTAATATAATGTTTCATAAGTTATCTAGCTTCTTAATTTAAAGGGGTAATTAACTTAGTACTCACCAATTTTTGTATGTTTATAGTATAATGGTCACATAAAATATTTCTGAAAACGGTGATAACGATGAATAGCAACTTTTCATTTTTTCGGGGGAAATGGGATGTACTTGCTAACTTGGGTGAGACGGCAGAAAATAATTTGTATCATGACCCTCAGACGACATTATTTAAACTTAGGCTATTTGCGGAGACGATGACAAAGTTCATTCTAGCAGCCGAAAATATTAAAGAAGTATATGGAACGAATCAGGTAGACCGCATAAATACTTTAAGAAAAGAAGGTCTTCTTGAGCCCGAGCTATTCGATATATTTGATAGGCTTCGGCTTAAAGGAAATCGTGCTTCACATCGTGCGGATTATGGAGAAACAGATGAAGCTAAAGGATTGCTACATCTAGCATATCGTTTATCGATTTGGTTCATGGAAGTGTATGGGGATTGGGATTTTCAAGCACCTGATTACATAGAACCTCAAGAACAAGAAGCGATTGATACAGAAAAGCTTCAAATTGAATATGAAGAAAAGGTCAAAAAGCTTGAAGAGGAATTGGAAAAGGTTCGTGAAAAGGCACAAGCAGAGCAGGCGGAGGTAAAACAGGAGCGTAAAAAGATATCCAAAAACTTTATTCGGCGCAATCGTTTAACTGAAGCTGAAACACGAATTATCATTGATGAAAAGTTACGTTTAGCTGGATGGGAAGCAGATACAGCCACGCTTAATTATCAAAAGAATGGCACCCTTCCTGAAAAAAATCGAAAAATGGCAATCGCTGAGTGGAAAGTAGACGGAGGTCGGGCAGATTACGCTTTGTTTATTGGTTTAAAACTTGTTGGATTGATTGAAGCAAAAGCAAAGCATAAAAATATTCCATCTGTATTGGATAGCCAGACCAAAGTTTATGCGAAAAATGTAGTCCAGGTTGAAGATGAGGAGATTATTTCTTCAACTAGAGAATACAAGGTACCTTTTTTGTATGCAACAAACGGACGACCGTATTTAAGACAACTTCAGGAAGAGTCAGGAATATGGTTTTGGGATTCACGCAAACCGTTAGAATATGCCCGTCCTCTGGAAGGATGGCATTCACCTGAAGATTTGGAATTACTTCTTAGTAAAGAGGACCAGGATGCAAATAAACGTCTAGAGGAAGAGGATATTACAAAGTTTGGCTTACGCCCTTATCAACAAGAAGCAGTGTTTGCCGTAGAGAAAGCATTAAAAGAAGGAAAGCATCGAATGCTGATTGCTATGGCAACAGGTACGGGAAAAACTCGGACAGCCATTGCACTTATGTATCGCTTAATTAATTCGAAAAAGTGCCGCCGTATTCTTTTTTTAGTTGACCGAAATTCGTTAGGAAAACAGACAGAGGATGCTTTAAAAGATACAAAAATAGACGGCTACTCTTTTGACAGTACGTTTGATGTAAAATCGTTAAAGGATGTTCAACCTGAATTTGAAACTAGGGTTCATATTGCAACGGTTCAAGGTATGGTTCATCGCCTTTTTTATAATGAAGACGGTATTATTCCTAGTGTAGGACAATATGATTTCATCATTGTGGATGAAGCACACCGCGGATATACGAGTGACCGTGAAATGACGGAGGAAGAATTAGAGTTTCGGGACCAAAATGATTATGTCAGCCAATACCGTCGTGTTCTAGATTACTTTGATGCAGCTTCTTTAGGACTTACAGCAACACCAGCACTTCATACAACTGAAATCTTCGGAATGCCTATTTTTAAATATTCATATAGTGAAGCAGTGTTGGAAGGGTTTTTAGTTGACCATGAACCTCCGTATTTATTTAAGACGGAACTTTCAGAGGCAGGGATTACATTTGAAAAGGATGAAGAAGTAGAGGTATATGATGTTGACCAAGGTGAAATTCAACTAGAGAAAATAGAGGATACCTTACATTTTGAGGTTCAGCAGTTCAATAAAAGAGTTATAACTGAACCTTTTAATCGAGCGGTTCTAAATAAGCTGGTTGAATATATTGACCCAACAGGGAAAGAGAAGACACTTATCTTTGCCGCTACAGACCAGCATGCTGATTTGGTGGTACGTTTATTGAAGGAAGCATTTAAAGAGCGTGGCGATGAAATTGAAGATGATGCCATAATGAAACTTACAGGCTATATCTACAAGCCATTAGAGGCGATTAAACGATTTAAAAACGAAAGGTTACCAAATGTCGTGGTAACGGTAGACCTACTCACAACGGGCATTGATGTTCCAACAATCACAAATTTGGTATTTTTACGGCGTGTTCAGTCTCGTATTTTATATGACCAAATGCTTGGTCGTGCTACTCGTCTTTGCCCAGACATTGGGAAAACGCATTTTAACATATATGATGCGGTGGGTATCTATGATAGACTGCAAAGTTATACGGAGATGAAACCTGTTGTAAAGCAACAAAATTACAGTATTGGTGAATTGTATGAGTCACTTGCAAATGCCTCAAACGAAGAAGAAGCGGAATTTTATAGGGAACAATTAGTAGCGAAAATTCAACGTCGTAAGCAGCGGCTAAATGATGAGGGTAAGAAAAAATTCGAAGAGTTATCAGATGGAAAAAATGTAGATGAATGGGCAAAAGAAATTCTAACATATTCACCTCAAGAAGCAAAGCAACACAGTATGTTATTTGAATATATAGAAACATATCGAGTAAGCGGCGAGAAGCGATTTATCTCCAACAAAGATGATGAAGTGACCGATGTTATTCGGGGATATGGTGAAGGAAACAAACGCCCTGAAGATTATTTAGATGGGTTTGTTCGTTTTATTCAGGAGAATATAAATGAAATTCCTGCTCTTCATCTTGTTTGTACACGACCCAAGGATTTGACCAAACAAGACCTAAGAGAACTAATTACCATCCTTGAAACAAAAGGATTTAAGCAATCTCATTTACAAACAGCTTGGAAACAAACAAAAAATGAAGACATTGCTGCAGACATTATTAGCTTTATTCGCCAAGCTGCGTTAGGTGAAGCACTCATCGACCATGAAACACGTATTAAATATGCGATGCAAAAAGTATATTCGTTACATGACTGGACACCTAGACAGAAAAAGTGGTTAGAGAGAATTGAAAAACAATTGCTCCAAGTACCTGTTCTTGCACCAACCGCAGAAGAGGCGTTCTCGGAAGAGCCATTTAAAACTTCTGGTGGCTACAAATTGCTAAAGCGCGAGTTCGGTGCATACATTGATACGGTTGTTAACACGATAAATGAGAACCTGTATATTAGTTAATATTGTGCCTCTTCATAGAGGCATTTTTAAGTTATAATAGGTAAGTTGCATTAATGTGACTTTAGTATTAAAGAGGTTTTTAAGGAAGAATCTTAAATTTAAATAACTACGCTGGATTTACAGGAGGAAGAAAAATGAACAACCAAGAAATCGTTCAAAAGCTATGGAATTTATGTAATGTTTTACGTGATGACGGAATTACATATCAGCAATATGTTACAGAGTTGACATATTTATTATTTCTTAAAATGATGAAAGAACAAGAGACAGAGGATGTTATTCCTGAAGGGTATCGTTGGAATGACTTATTGGATAGGGAAGGCTTGGAGTTAAAGACGTATTACCAGCGATTATTACTTGATTTAGGAAGTAGTGAAAATGAGAAGTTACGTCTTATCTATAGTGATGCTTCTACAAGTATAGCTGAGCCAAAAAACTTAGAGAAAATTATTAAATCGATTGATGCACTTGATTGGTACAATGCTAAAGAAGAAGGATTAGGTAATCTTTACGAAGGCTTGTTAGAGAAAAATGCTAGTGAAAAGAAATCTGGAGCAGGACAATACTTTACACCACGAGTATTAATTGATGTAATGGTACAGCTTATAGAACCAAAAGTTGGAGAACGGTGCAATGACCCCGCTTGTGGAACATTTGGTTTCATGATTGCGGCAGACCGATATTTAAAAAATAAAACAAATGACTATTTTGACCTCGACCCGAAAGAAGCCGAGTTCCAAAAGAATGAAGCCTTTACAGGAATGGAACTTGTAAAAGACACACATCGCCTTGCGTTAATGAATGCTTTGCTTCATAACATGGAAGGACGGTTGGAACAAGGGGATTCTTTGTCTGGGAATGGAAAATGGATGAAGAATTTTGATGTTATCTTAACAAACCCGCCGTTTGGTACAAAAAAGGGCGGGGAACGTGTATCCCGTGATGATTTAACATTTGAAACATCGAATAAGCAATTGAATTTCTTGCAGTTGATTTATAACGCTTTAAAAGATGATGGAAATGCAAGGGCAGCGGTTGTTTTGCCCGATAATGTGTTGTTTGAAAGTGGTATTGGTTCGAAAATTCGTCGTGACCTAATGAATAAATGTAATTTACACACCATTTTACGTTTACCAACAGGTATTTTCTATGCACAAGGTGTAAAAACAAATGTCTTATTCTTCACAAGAGAAACAACAGACCAAGATAACACGAAAGACGTTTGGGTATATGACCTTCGTACAAATATGTCTTCGTTTGGTAAACGGAATCAGTTAACAATGGCTCATTTTGAAAACTTCATGAAAGCATACGTGGCAGAAGACCGTTCGAAAATAGAAGACGAACGCTGGAATATCTTTACACGAGAAGAAATTGCGAAAAAGGATGATAGTTTAGATATTGGATTGATTGCAGATGAATCTTTATCATCATACGAAAACTTACCAGACCCAATTGACTCCGCAGAAGAAGCAATTGGGAAACTTCAAAAAACAATAGATTTATTAAATGAAATAGTAGAAGAACTACGTACAGTAGGCGATACTGAGGTGGTTAAGGCGTGAGTAAGAAAAAAAATATTGACGAATTAATGTATGACATAGTAGCAACAGGTGAGGAATATAAGAAGGTTCATGAGAATTGGGTCTGGGTTAGATTAGGGAGTGTATGCAACTTTAAAAGAGGACCGTTCGGTTCAGCAATTAAAAAAAGCATGTTTGTACCTAAAAACAAAGATACCTATAAAGTTTATGAACAAGGTAATGCGATTAGAAAAACAATAGATTATGGTGATTATTATATATCTAGGGAGGACTTTGAAAATCTAAAAGGGTTTGAGATAAATACAGGAGATATAATTGTAAGTTGTGCAGGTACTATTGGTGAGACTTTTATAATTCCCTCCCCTCATGAAAAAGGAGTTATTAATCAAGCCTTAATGAGAGTTATTACTTCAAGAGTATTAGATAATGCTTATTTTTTGTATGCTTTTGATTACTACATCAAGCAATTAGCAAAAGATAATGCTAAAGGTACAGCGATAAAAAACCTACCCCCATTAGCTGAATTAAAACAATATGTCATCCCACTACCTCCTCTAAATGAACAAAAACGGATAGCTGCTAAAGTCGAGCGGCTATTCAATAAAATAGAGGAAGCGAAACAATTAATTGAGGAAACGAAGAAAACGTTTGAATTTCGTCGAGCAGCTATTTTGGATAAGGCGTTTCGTGGCAAATTGACAGCGAAGTGGAGAGAACAACAAGGTGTTGGAATGGAAAGTTGGGAAGAAACTGAACTACAGAAACACACATCTTTATTAGGTGATGGACTCCACGGGACACCAAAATACTCAGATAATGGGGAATTCTATTTTATTAATGGTAATAATTTTGATGGAATTTCAATTGTATTAAAGCCTGAAACCAAAAGAGTGAATATCGAAGAATATGAAAAGTACAAAAAGAATTTAACAGATAAAACCGTATTTGTTTCTATCAATGGTACATTGGGGAAAACGGCTTTCTATAATGAAGAACCAATCATTTTAGGGAAAAGTGCATGCTATTTTAATGTAAAAGAATCTTTGGATAAACGCTTTATTCGATATTACTTAGAAACCCAACAATTTTTGGATTATGCACATACAATGGCAACGGGTAGCACCATTAAAAATCTTTCACTTAAAGCAATGAGAAATCTTCCATTGCATCTCCCTTCCCTACCTGAACAGCAAGAAATTGTACGTATTTTGGACAGTCTGTTTGAAAAGGAGCAAAAGGGAAAAGAAGTTTGTGATGTCATTGATAAAATTGACCAAATAAAAAAAGCAATCTTTTCTAAAGCCTTCCGAGGTGAACTTGGAACAAATGACCCAAACGAAGAAAATGTTATTGAATTATTAAAAGAAGTGCTACAAGAACAAGTGAAATAGTTTTAAGTTGACATCCATTATTGGTAGGATGTCTTTTTTTGATTCACCTATAAATGTCAACTATTATTGTTGAATTACAAAGCATAGCCCACTATAATAGAAATTAAGTCATTCGGTCTAAGTTCGAAAAGTGACCGTTATACACAGTGGAAGAAAAATAGCGGTATGTCCCGCCCTCTCCGACCTCAGAGCATACGCCTTCTAAGCGTACGGTCGGGAGTTCGAATCTCTCCTGGGACGCCATTAAACTACATACCAGAATCGTAACTCGCCAGCAATGGTGAGTTTTTTTTGTGCTTTATTTATGCTACACTATTTTCCAATGACAAATAGAAGGACGAATAAAATGAAAAAGCGCGAAATAGTGAAACGAAAAGATAATGTGGTCTATTTTCCGGGACTTGAAAAAAGGCTAACCGAT
The DNA here is from genome assembly GCF_030915505.1 of Neobacillus sp. OS1-2. Classification (GTDB taxonomy): domain Bacteria; phylum Bacillota; class Bacilli; order Bacillales; family Cytobacillaceae; genus Neobacillus. The sequence goes on along the minus strand of NZ_CP133265.1, from coordinate 646,723 downwards.
AAAGGCTTGGAAAGCCTTGAAAAGAAAAAATTTAATGAAGCCATTCCCCTATTGGAGGAAGCCAGGGAACTAGATCCAACTAATGAAAACATTTTAATCGGGCTTGTCCTGGCATATTTCGAAGCAGGCTCTTTTAGTAAAGCAAAAGTACTAGCGAAGGAAATGCTTTTAAAAGGAATTGGTGACTATTTTCAAATGGTCGACCTTTATTTAACCGTGCTAATTCAACTTCACGAATACCAGGAAATTGTCTCGACCATCGAAGTCTTATTTGAGGAAAAAGAAATTCCTTCGGAAAAACAGGATCATTTTTTAACCATCCTGCAATTTAGCAGAAGGATGGCAGAGAATCGCCAGCCTGCTGGAGATGAGGAAATTACATCTGAGGTTCAAAATTTAGATCTTTTTTCAAAAAAGAACCTAAACGAGCAAATGTTAGTGGTTGCAAGTTTGGCAGAGAAAAATATTCGCCCCCATTTCGAAGAAATAACGGATTATTTACAGGCAGAAGCGGGTCATCCATTTTTAAAAACCATGCTAGTAACTCTATTAAAAGAACAAGAAATAAATAAGGAATTGGAAGTGAAAAAGTTTTCACAAGAAAAAGCAATCAATCCGATGCTGCTGCCAGAGGTCAGACTACAGCCCCGGATGCTGGAGGTAAAGAATTTGCTTCTGAATCGGTTAGAAAATGAAAGCCCTGGTCTCTATGAAAATACGGTCGAAATGGTTGAGCGGACGTTTTTTATTAGTTATCCATTTGAACTGGAGCCGGAAGATTCTGCGGCATGGGCTGCCGCTTTTCATCTTCTCGCCCAGGAATATCTCGGAATATACGTGGAAATAAGCAAAATTGCCTTTGAATATGGAGCAGAGTTACTAGAAATAGAACAAGCAAGGGCGCAAATCGAGGAAATTGAGAAAATTTCCACCCCTTATATTTAGGTCTCGCTGTTGAAAGAAAGCAAACCTATGATATAATGTAGGGGTTGCATTGTGTAAAAAACTTGTCTTTACATGAAAAAACTGGAAATGGCTTGTTGGACAGGTCATATTCCGACTCAAATTCGTTATCGAATGAAATGAGAATAGATTTGTTGGAGGGAAAAAGTATGTCAGCGAAATGGGAAAAGTTAGAAGGAAACCGCGGTGTCCTTACTGTTGAAGTAAGTGCTGAGCAAGTGAGCAAAGGCTTAGACGCGGCATTTCAAAAGGTTGTTAAACAAGTAAACGTTCCAGGCTTCCGTAAAGGAAAAATGCCTCGCGGGATGTTCGAAAAGCGTTTCGGTGTTGAAGCACTTTATCAAGATGCATTAGATATCCTTCTTCCAGAAGCATATGGAAGTGCTATTGACGAAACGGGAATTGAGCCAATTGATCGTCCTGATATCGACGTGGAACAAATGGAAAAGGGTAAAGACCTTATTTTCAAAGCAACTGTTCAAGTAAAGCCTGAGGTTACATTAGGTGAATATAAAGGACTAGAAGTTGAAGCTTTAGACACAACTGTTACGGAAGAAGACGTTGCTAACGAATTAAAAACACTTCAAGAGCGCCAAGCTGAGCTTGTTGTTAAAGAAGAAGGCAAAGCTGAAAACGGTGATACAGTTGTTCTTGACTTTGAAGGATTCGTTGATGGTGAAGCATTCGAAGGCGGAAAAGCCGAAAATCACTCACTTGAATTAGGTTCAAATTCTTTCATTCCTGGATTTGAAGAGCAATTAGTCGGTATCGCAACCGGAGAATCTAAGGATGTAGAGGTAACTTTCCCTGAAGAATACCATGCGGCAGAGTTAGCTGGTAAACCAGCAACATTCAAAGTAACTGTACATGAAATCAAAGGAAAAGAACTTCCTGCATTAGATGACGAGTTTGCTAAAGATGTTGACGAGGAAGTCGAAACATTGGATGCATTGAAAGAGAAAATCAGAACTCGCCTTGAAGACAGCAAAAAGCATGAAGCTGAGCACCACCTACGTGATACAGTAGTGGAAAAAGCGGCTGCAAATGCTGAAGTTGAAGTTCCAGAAGTAATGGTTACAAACGAAGTTAACCGCATGCTTCAAGAGTTCGAACAACGCCTGCAAATGCAAGGGATGAATCTTGAGCTTTACTTCCAATTCTCTGGTCAAGATGAAAATGCATTACGTGAACAAATGAAAGAAGAAGCACAAAATCGCGTAAAAGTTAACTTAACTTTAGAAGCAATTGCGAACGTTGAAAACCTAGAAGTTTCTGAAGATGATGTAAATGCTGAACTAGAGAAAATGGCTGGTATGTACAACATGCCTGTTGACACGATTATCCAAGCTCTTGGTGGCGTTGATGGCGTCAAAGCAGATCTTAAACTTCAAAAAGCTGTAAACTTTCTTGTTGAAAACAAGAAGTAATCATTAAAAAACAAGGCACGATAAAAAAATCGTGCCTTGTTTTATACATTTTTTTAATTACATATTATAATAAGGGCAGGGAAACCTTTTAATTATCTAGCCAATGGATAAGAAAGCAGGAAAAAAGGCAATACATAGCGAATAAATATTTTCCATAAAGGTTTTTGTCTTATTTTTAAAAATAATGGTTAAGATTAATGAGTACATACGTTTTTCATTGAATGACACAAACAATAGACGAGAAAAGAAAACATACTGTCGTTAAGCGTTTTATTTCCAGTCCATTGGCTAAATATGTTACAATGCAACATACATACCACCAGAAAAATTAGAAAAAACTCGGATGTTATTTGTGTTATTTGTGAGCAACAAACACGTTTTAAGGGGTGAAAGGATTGTTTAAATTTAATGATGAAAAAGGACAATTAAAATGTTCCTTCTGTGGCAAAACACAGGATCAAGTTCGTAAACTAGTGGCCGGGCCGGGAGTTTATATATGTGATGAATGTATCGAGCTTTGCACAGAAATTGTGGAGGAAGAACTTGGAACGGAAGAAGAAGTAGAATTTAAAGACGTTCCAAAGCCGAAGGAAATCTGTGAAATTCTGGGCGACTACGTTATCGGTCAAGACAAGGCGAAGAGATCGCTGTCTGTCGCAGTTTACAACCATTATAAGCGCATCAATTCTAATAGTAAAATTGATGACGTTGAGCTTTCGAAAAGTAATATTTGTATGATCGGACCAACTGGTAGCGGTAAAACATTATTGGCCCAAACATTGGCGCGTATTTTGAATGTACCATTTGCCATTGCCGATGCTACCTCCTTAACAGAGGCTGGATATGTTGGGGAAGACGTCGAAAACATTTTATTAAAATTAATTCAAGCTGCTGACTATGATGTGGAAAAGGCTGAAAAAGGCATTATTTATATTGATGAAATTGATAAAATTGCCCGTAAATCAGAGAACCCTTCCATCACTAGAGATGTTTCCGGTGAAGGTGTTCAGCAGGCTCTATTAAAAATTCTTGAAGGTACGGTGGCGAGTGTTCCGCCACAAGGTGGCAGAAAACACCCGCATCAAGAATTCATTCAAATTGACACAACGAATATTTTATTTATTTGTGGTGGAGCATTTGACGGAATTGAACCAATTATCAAACGCCGTTTAGGTCAAAAGGTTATTGGGTTCGGTTCAGACGTCAAGCAGGTAGATATTAGCTCGAAGGAACTTCTTTCCAAGGTATTACCTGAAGACTTGCTTCGTTTTGGATTAATTCCAGAATTTATTGGCCGTCTTCCTGTGATTGCAAGCCTTGAGCAATTGGATGAGGCTGCATTAATTGAAATCTTAACAAAACCAAAAAATGCACTTGTGAAGCAATATCAAAAAATGCTTGAAATCGACGAAGTCGAGCTGCAGTTTGAAGAAGGTGCGCTGACTGAAATTGCAAAGAAAGCTATAGAACGTAAAACGGGTGCCCGTGGGTTACGTTCAATTATTGAAGGAATCATGCTTGATGTCATGTTTGACCTTCCATCCCGTGATGACATCACGAAATGTATCATCACGAAAGAAACCGTAATCGACAATAGTGTTCCAAAGCTTGTTTTGGAAGATGGAACTGTTGTGGTCGAAGAAAAATCTGCATAAAATAGGGAAGACCCGGCTGTTGGCCGGGTCTTTTCACGTTTGTAGGAGTTCAATATGTGATATTCCGCATTCAATGAGCGATTTCCTGAGTTCAATGAGCGAATTTCGAAGTTCAATGAGCGAATTTCGAAGTTCAATGAGCGAATTTCCGGGTTCAATGAGCGAATCCTATCAGCATCCTTACCATACAGTTTTAAAAATTTATAGTTTATTCCGCGTTTCTACAGGAAATACTTATTACTATATATTGAGTATTTAGTTGTAGGAGGGAAATATATGAGTTGGACAGGGATTGCCTTATTTATACAGCTGTTTTTCGGAATTATTATTGGGCTGTATTTTTGGAATTTGCTAAGGAACCAGCGTACGCAAAAAGTGTCCATTGATCGGGAATCCCGGAAAGAAATGGAGCAGCTTCGCAAAATGCGATCAATATCCTTAACGGAACCATTATCTGAAAAAGTTCGTCCTTCAAGCTTCAATGATATTGTAGGCCAAGAGGATGGAATAAAATCATTAAAAGCAGCATTATGCGGCCCTAATCCGCAGCATGTGATCATTTACGGTCCACCAGGAGTTGGCAAAACAGCAGCGGCCCGACTCGTTTTAGAAGAAGCCAAAAAGAATGCAAAATCACCATTTAAGCCAGCATCTGTCTTTATTGAATTAGATGCAACAACAGCCCGATTTGATGAACGCGGGATTGCCGACCCGTTAATCGGCTCCGTCCATGACCCAATCTATCAAGGTGCCGGTGCCATGGGACAGGCTGGAATTCCACAGCCAAAACAAGGGGCAGTAACCAACGCACATGGCGGGGTTCTTTTTATCGATGAGATCGGTGAACTGCATCCCATTCAAATGAACAAACTATTGAAAGTGTTGGAGGATCGGAAGGTCTTCCTTGAAAGCGCCTATTACCACGAAGAAAATAATCAGATCCCAACGCATATCCATGATATTTTTAAAAATGGCCTTCCCGCCGATTTTCGTTTAATCGGAGCGACGACGAGAACGCCAAGTGAAATTCCTCCTGCCATTCGTTCGCGCTGTATGGAGGTATTCTTCCGTGATTTAAATCAGGAAGAAATTGTTGTCGTTGCTAGAAAAGCAGCCGAGAAAGTAAACCTAAAAATAAGCGAGACAGGCGTTGAAACCTTATCTACATATGCAAGAAATGGCCGTGAGACGGTTAATATGATTCAAATTGCGGCGGGGCTTGCGATTACCGAAGACCGTGATTTTATTAAGGATGAAGATATCGAGTGGGTTATCCATTCCAGTCAAATGACACCAAGAATGGAGCGGAAGATTAATGATATTTCGCACGTGGGTCTTGTGAATGGACTGGCAGTCTACGGGCCAAATTCCGGGGCGCTACTGGAAATAGAAGTGACGGTTATCCCAGCAAAGGATAAGGGCTCGATTAATATTACTGGAATCGTGGAAGAAGAAAGTATTGGCGGCCAGGGTAAATCAATTCGCCGAAAGAGTATGGCGCGCGGGTCGATTGAAAATGTTATTACTGTATTACGTTCAATGGGTGTACCGGCCAATGACTATGATATCCACGTGAATTTTCCCGGCGGTGTCCCGATTGATGGTCCATCAGCGGGTATCGCGATGGCAACAGGGATTTATTCTGCTATTTATAAAATTCCTATTGATAACACCGTGGCAATGACTGGGGAAATCAGTATTCATGGGAATGTGAAACCGATTGGCGGTGTCTATCCAAAGGTGAAAGCGGCACGGAAGGCTGGAGCTAAGACGGTGATTATCCCAGATGAGAATATGCAAACCATATTAAATGAAATCGATGGAATTACTATTGTTCCTGTTACCCATCTACACGAAGTCTTTGAAATTGCCTTAGTCAATTCCTATCCTAAAATGGAAGCCATACCGGCATCGATTGAGTTAACGAAAAAAGAGTCAATTTGAGAAAAGCGCAAGTACCCTGGTCAGCGGCGAATAGCGTAGGGCGCTGTAGCTGGACAATTCTCAAAGTCAAAAATTTTATACTTCTTTTTTAAAAGAAAACTTCGGTTTGGTTGAAAAATCATACCGAAGTTTTTTTGATAGAAAAATGGGGATGATAATGATAGTGAAAAAGAGATTAGTCTCCACACTCTAAAAATAGACACGTAAAAACAAATAAGATAGAATTGTACAACAAAGACTATTCTGCTTTGAAGTAGAAAAAAGGATTTTTGCATGTGGAGGTGCAGTATTTTGGCGAAAAAGAACGAAATGATCGTCCCCCTCCTGCCGCTTCGTGGATTGCTTGTCTATCCAACAATGGTTCTTCATTTAGATGTAGGCCGGGAAAGATCTGTGCAGGCACTTGAAAAAGCAATGGTAGATGACCATTTAATATTCTTAACGACTCAAAAGGATGTTTCCATTGATGAGCCGACTGAAGAGGACTTATATAAGCTTGGAACATTAACGAAGGTTAAGCAAATGCTTAAACTGCCAAATGGAACCATTCGTGTTTTGGTAGAAGGCTTAAATAGAGCGGAAATTGTCGCGATATATGATGACGAGGACTATTATTCCGTTAATATTGTTACATATGAGGATCCAGATACAAAAGATGTAGAAGACCAGGCCTTGATGAGAACAATGCTTGATTATTTCGAGCAATACATAAAATTATCGAAAAAGATTTCTGCCGAAACCTATGCATCGGTTGCTGATATTGAGGAACCGGGTAGAATGGCAGATATCATCGCGTCGTATTTACCAATAAAGTTAAAAGAGAAGCAAGAGATCCTTGAGACGATTGATATCAAAGCGCGTGTAAATAGTGTCATTGATACGATTCATAATGAAAAAGAAGTCCTAAATCTTGAAAAGAAGATTGGCCAACGTGTAAAACGTTCGATGGAACGGACGCAAAAAGAATACTACCTTCGAGAGCAAATGAAAGCCATTCAAAAAGAATTAGGCGATAAAGAAGGTAAGACAGGTGAAATTGCGGATCTGACGAAGAAAATAGAACAGGCGGGAATGCCGGATCATGTGCTAAAGACAGCAATGAAGGAGCTTGACCGTTATGAAAAAGTACCAACAAGCTCAGCCGAAAGTGCCGTTATCCGCAACTATATTGACTGGCTGATTTCCATCCCATGGTCTAAAAAGACGGAGGATGATATCGATATTCTTAGGGCCGAAAAGATTTTAAATCAAGACCATTACGGACTTGAAAAAGTAAAAGAACGGGTGTTGGAATATTTAGCGGTACAAAAGCTGACAAATTCCTTAAAAGGACCGATTCTTTGTCTTGCAGGACCTCCGGGTGTTGGTAAAACAAGTCTTGCTCGTTCAGTGGCAACATCACTTAATCGCAATTTTGTCCGTGTCTCGCTTGGCGGTGTCCGTGATGAATCCGAAATCCGCGGTCATAGAAGAACATATGTCGGGGCAATGCCGGGGCGAATCATTCAAGGGATGAAAAAGGCAGGCACAATTAATCCGGTCTTCTTACTTGATGAAATCGATAAAATGTCGAGTGATTTCCGTGGTGATCCATCAAGTGCAATGCTTGAGGTTTTAGATCCGGAGCAAAACCATAATTTTAGTGATCATTATATAGAAGAAACGTATGATTTATCGAAGGTTATGTTCATTGCAACAGCCAATAACCTTTCGACGATTCCGGGGCCGTTGTTGGACAGAATGGAGATCATAACCATTGCCGGCTATACCGAGCTTGAAAAGGTTCATATCTGCAGAGACCATTTACTGCCAAAACAAATTAAAGAAAACGGCTTGACAAAAGGGATTCTTCAAGTTCGTGATGAAGCAATTCTGAAGGTGGTTCGATATTATACGCGTGAGGCAGGGGTGCGAAGCCTCGAGCGGCAAATGGCGACTATTTGCCGGAAAACAGCGAAAATCATTGTTTCCGGTGAGAAAAAGCGCGTCATTATTACCGAAAAGAATGTAGAAGAATTTTTAGGGAAAACACGTTTCCATTATGGAATGGCAGAAGCGGAAGATCAAGTCGGGGTTGCTACAGGATTAGCCTATACAACGGCTGGCGGCGATACCCTGCAAATCGAGGTTTCACTTTCGCCTGGTAAAGGCAAGCTCGTATTAACAGGTAAGCTTGGGGATGTTATGAAGGAATCGGCACAAGCTGCTTTTAGTTATATTCGCTCTAAAGCGGGGGTTCTTGGGATTGCCGAAGATTTTCATGAAAAATATGATATCCATATTCATGTTCCTGAGGGCGCAGTTCCGAAAGATGGCCCATCTGCAGGGATCACAATGGCAACAGCACTTGTATCGGCCTTAACCGGCAGACCGATTCGTAAGGAAGTGGGGATGACAGGTGAAATTACTTTACGGGGCAGAGTATTGCCGATTGGCGGCTTGAAGGAAAAAACACTAAGCGCCCATCGTGCTGGGCTGACAAAGATCATTCTTCCGAAGGATAATATAAAAGATATTGATGATATTCCTGAAAGTATCCGAAATGATTTAGAATTTGTACCGGTATCCCATGTGGACGAAGTGCTGAAGCACGCCCTTTTAGAAGGTGATGCCCGATGAAGGTAGTAAGTTCAGATATTGTCATTAGTGCCGTGAAACCGGATCAGTATCCGGATACAGAACTGCCGGAATTTGCCCTTGCCGGCCGCTCAAATGTTGGTAAATCATCGTTTATTAATAAAATGCTAAACCGGAAAGGTTTAGCCAGAATTTCATCGAAACCTGGTAAAACACAGACCCTAAACTTTTACCTAATCAATGAAATCCTCCATTTTGTGGATGTCCCTGGTTACGGGTATGCAAAGGTATCAAAGACAGAGCGTGCGGCTTGGGGGAAGATGATTGAAACCTATTTTACCAGTCGCGAACAGTTGCGTGCAGCCGTTTTGATCGTTGATCTCCGCCACCCGCCGACACGAGATGATATTATGATGTATGACTTTTTAAAGCATTACGAAATTCCATGTGTCATCATCGCCACTAAAGCGGATAAAATCCCTAAAGGGAAATGGCAAAAGCATCTAAAAGTAACCCGAGAAACTCTAGATCTTGATAAAAATGACCATCTCCTGCTGTTTTCATCCGAAACCGGGGAAGGAAAAGATCAAGCCTGGAAAATATTACAAAGCTATATGTAAAAAAAATAACCGTCAGCGCAATCAATATGCGCGGGCGGTTATTTTTTCTTTTTTAGCAGAAAATAGATACCAACAACAATTAAAAGAGCAGGCCAAAACTTCCAAATGATATTCATTCCGTTTTGCAGCAAACCAAAATAACTGGCAATTTTATCATAAAAAAGCAGTAGTACTGCTAAAATAAGAAAAAGGAATGCTTGAAACAGCCCATTGTTCGTCTTTTGAAAGCGAAGGAAAAAGCCTATTGAAATGATAAGGATTAACATACCAATTGTATTTGTGGGCCAGAATGGTACATGCCCTGATAGATGAAAGTGTAGTCCGAATCCGCTCATAATCACCCCGGGGAGGATAGCTTCATAATCTCTTGCTGAAAAGCCTTGACCCAAAAAAGCAATTCCGACAATAATGAGCAATGTCGGCCAGGTGAAAAATGCTTGAAAAAGTGTTATACCTGCCTGCTGCAATAAAAAGTAAGCCCCAAATCCGATAAGAATAATCCCTGGGAAAATTCGTTGATTTTTCATTGAAAAACACCACTTCCAATAAGGTTTACTTGAATCTAGTCTATTTTTTTGGTACTGTACATAGGGAAGTAATTTATCCTCATATATTTTTTTACTATAAGAATAGCCGACTAGGCCATTCCAACGGCCAGTTTTACTATATCTTATCACATAGTTTCATTTTCTGTTCACATTTTTCGGGTAAAAGTCGAAATTGCTCATGGTATAATCTTACTAGTTACTACTGTAATCTTATTGGGGGTGTAATTAACTAAATGCATATAGTCGTCATAGGTCTTAACTATAAAACTGCCCCAGTAGAAATCCGTGAGCGGTTAACATTCAATGAAACCGACCTTGTGGATGCCATTAAAAAATTAAACACGAAAAAAAGCATCTTAGAAAATATCATTTTGTCTACTTGTAATCGTACAGAAATTTATGCGGTTGTCGATCAGCTACATACCGGCCGCTATTATATTAAAGAATTTCTATCTGAATGGTTTGGAATGGATCAAACCGAATTTTCGCCGTTTTTATTCGTTTATGAAGACGACGGAGCGATTGAACATTTATTTAATGTAACGTGCGGACTTAATTCTATGGTATTAGGGGAAACGCAAATTCTTGGACAGGTGCGAACAAGCTTTATGGTAGCACAGCAAGAAGAAACGACTGGATCGGTATTTAACCATTTGTTTAAACAAGCGATTACCATGGCAAAACGAGGCCATTCAGAAACCGATATTGGTGCCAATGCTGTATCTGTCAGCTACGCTGCTGTTGAATTGGCGAAAAAAATCTTCGGTTCGCTTGCGAAAAAGCATGTGTTAATTTTTGGGGCAGGGAAAATGGGCGAATTAGCAGCCCAAAACCTGCATGGAAACGGCGTGGAAAAAGTAACAGTCATCAATCGTACGTATGATAAAGCCATGGTACTTGCGAGCCGTTTTAACGGTGAAGCCCGATCATTAGCGGAACTGGAGAAATCACTTGTAGAAGCAGATATTTTAATCAGTTCCACGGGTTCAAAGGACTTTGTCATTTCAAAAGAAACGATGGCTCGTGTTGAGAAAAAGCGTAGAGGAAAACCGTTATTCATGGTTGATATTGCTGTTCCACGTGACTTGGATCCAAGAATTGCTGAGCTCGAGAATGTCTTTTTATACGATATTGACGACTTAGAGGGAATTGTCCAGGCTAATTTACAGGAACGTCAGAAAGCAGCGGCAAAAATTAGGCTTATGATCGAAAAGGAAATTGTTGAATTCAATCATTGGCTTGGCATGCTTGGTGTAGTCCCTGTGATTTCAGCCTTACGGGAAAAAGCCCTCGCGATTCAAGCTGAAACGATGGTTAGTTTGGAAAGAAAGCTGCCAAACTTATCGGATCGCGATATGAAAGTGTTAAATAAACATACAAAAAGCATCATCAATCAGCTATTAAAAGATCCTATATTACAAGCGAAGGAATTGGCCGCAAGACCGGATGCGGATCAGGCAATGGAATTCTTTATGAAGATATTTAATATTGAAGAGCTTGTTCAAGATCAACATTTGAAAATAGCCGAAACGAATAAAATGCAGGTTGGAGAAGTCCAGGCTTCTTTTCAGTCATAAGGGGGCCACGCGGCTATGTTTGACCTTTATATGACAAGGCTGCATGAACTAACAGTTGTTCTATATGCCTTCAGTGTGCTGTTATACTTTTTTGACTTTATTCACCATAACCGGAAGGCAAACCGTATTGCCTTCTGGTTACTTGCATTTGTATGGGTTTTACAAACGGTGTTCCTAGTGATCTATATGACGAAAACAGGCAGGTTCCCGGTACTCACGATCTTTGAGGGACTCTATTTTTATGCTTGGGTATTAGTAACATTGTCAATTGGGATAAATCACTTACTTCGGGTCGATTTTATCGTCTTTTTTACAAACATCCTTGGATTTACCGTGATGGCCATTCATACCTTTGCTCCGATGCAATACTCATCGCATATCATGGCAAAGCAGCTAGTATCGGAATTGTTGTTGATCCATATTACGATGGCGATTTTGTCATACGGGGCCTTTTCATTATCCTTTGTCTTTTCGTCATTATACCTGCTTCAATATGATTTATTGAAACGAAAAAAATGGGGAACACGCCTTTTACGGCTGGCAGATTTAGAGAAATTAGAAAAGTCATCTTACATATTGGCCGTCATCGGTGTTCCGATGCTGCTTCTAAGTGTGATCTTAGGTCTGCAGTGGGCATTTCTTAAGGTTCCGGGGATGCCGTGGTACGATATGAAAATTATCGGATCGTTCTTGTTACTTACGGCCTATAGCATTTATTTATATTTACGAATTGCGAAAAACATATCCGGCAAGAAATTAGCCATTTGGAATACAGGATCATTTTTAATCGTATTAATAAACTTTTTCTTATTTGGTCAATTATCATCGTTTCATTTATGGTATGCATAACCCTAGGAGGCAGTCATGAGGAAAATTATTGTTGGTTCAAGACGGAGTAAATTAGCGTTAACACAAACAAATTGGGTAATGGATCAGCTGAAAAAACTTGATCCATCCTTCGAATTTGAGGTCAAAGAAATTGTTACGAAAGGGGATAAAATCCTTGACGTTACCCTTTCTAAAGTTGGTGGTAAGGGGTTATTTGTAAAAGAAATCGAGCAGGCGATGCTTGATAAAGAGATTGATATGGCGGTTCATAGTATGAAAGACATGCCTGCCGTCCTGCCTGAAGGGTTGACGATTGGCTGTATTCCATTCCGTGAAGATCACCGCGATGCCCTTATTTCAAAAGGCCATGTAAAATTAAACGATTTAAAGCCAGGAGCGATTATTGGTACGAGCAGCCTGCGCCGCAGTGCCCAGCTATTGGTGCAGCGCCCGGATTTAGAGATTAAATGGATTCGCGGTAATGTTGATACAAGATTAGCAAAATTAGAAACAGATGAATACGATGCGATTATTTTAGCAGCTGCAGGCCTTTCCCGCCTAGGTTGGACTTCCGATGTCGTAACGGAGTTTCTAGATGCCGATATTTGTATTCCTGCTGTAGGTCAAGGGGCATTATCCATTGAATGCCGCGAAGATGATAAAGAATTACTAGAGCTTTTTGAAAAATTCACTTGCAAGAAAACGATGAGAGCGGTTCGTGCTGAACGTGCATTCCTTCAAAAAATGGAGGGCGGCTGTCAGGTACCAATTGCCGGCTTCGCTCGCATTGATGATGCAACAGATGAAGTAGTATTAAATGTATTAGTTGCTTCACCTGAAGGAAATGATGTCTTCAAGGAAGAACTTCGCGGCCAAAATCCAGAAGAACTTGGTAACCAAGCTGCCGATTTATTAATTGAAAAAGGTGCTAAGGATTTGATTGACAGGGTCAAACGGGAGCTTGAGGGTCAATGCTAAAATCTTTACCATTGCTTGATAAAAAGGTTCTCGTTCCAAGAGGAAAAAATCAAGCAAAACCGTTTGTTGAGTTGGTTGAAAGGTACGGAGGGACTCCTGTGGAAATCCCTCTCATCGCCTTTCGGCCGATTGCACAAAATCAGCGCCTTCACGATTGTTTGATGGCCCTTGATACATATGATTGGATTATTTTTACGAGTAACGTTACCGTTGACACTTTTTTTTCTTTTTTTGATATGGCCGGTTCCTCTCTTCCAAAGATAGCTGTGATTGGTAAAAAGACTGCAGATGTCTTGCAGCATAGGGGCCTTCAAGTGGAATTTGTCCCGTCATCCTTTGTAGCTGAAAGTTTTGTTGAAGAGTTTTTACCGTATGTAAATAGTGGTGCAAGGGTATTGCTTCCAAAGGGGAATCTTGCCCGGGAATATATCGCCAGCGCGTTAACGGAAGCTGGGGCTGCAGTGGATGAGGTAGTTATTTATGAAACCTACATGCCGGAAGATAGCCGTGTAAAGCTTACGAAGATGTTGGCTGATCACCAGCTGGACATCCTTACGTTTACAAGTCCATCGACTGTCGACCATCTAATGGATGTTGTCAGGGAACATGGTTTAGAGGAACAGATGGAGAGTTGTCTGATAGGCTGTATCGGACCGGTTACTGAGAAAAAGTTACAGGAATATGGACTAACGGTACATGCTTCACCGGAGGAGTATACGGTGGCGGAAATGATTAAAAGCATGATTACTTATTTGGAGAAGGGATCCGCTGTTTGAAAACAGCGCTTCGCGAGTAAAGCGGTGCAATCCGCGAGTAAAAGGAAATGTTACTTATTTTAGGGGGTAAACACATAATGGAATTACAATTTTCACGTCATCGCCGTTTACGCTCAAGTGCCAATATGCGCGCGCTTGTCCGAGAAAATCACTTAAGAGCGGAGGATTTCATTTATCCTCTGTTTATTTATGAAGGTGAAAATATTCGCAATGAGGTATCATCCATGCCTGGAGTATTCCAAGTATCGATGGACAATCTTAAAGAAGAAATGGATGATATCGTCGCTCACGGGATAAAATCTGTCTTATTATTCGGGATTCCGAAGACGAAGGATGCCTGTGGTGAGCAAGCGTATCATGACCATGGTATTGTTCAAGTTGCCACACGTTATATTAAAGAAAACTATCCGGAAATAATTGTTGTTGCCGATACATGTTTGTGTGAATACACTGACCACGGCCACTGTGGTGTGATTGAAGGGGAGAAAGTCCTTAACGACGAATCGCTTGAATTGCTTGTTAAAACGGCAATTGCCCAAGCGAAAGCGGGCGCCGACATTATTGCCCCATCCAACATGATGGACGGCTTTGTGGTAGCCATTCGTGCTGGTTTGGACGAAGCCGGTTTCACAGAAATCCCTGTTATGTCTTATGCTGTTAAATATGCATCTGCCTTCTACGGTCCATTCCGTGAGGCTGCGGAAGGTGCACCGCAATTTGGCGACCGTAAAACCTATCAAATGGATCCGGCTAACCGGATGGAAGCATTTAGAGAAGCAGAATCTGATGTTCAAGAGGGTGCTGACTTTTTAATTGTAAAACCAGGTATGCCATATCTTGATATCGTCCGTGATATAAAAAATAACTTTAACCTGCCTGTTGTTATTTACAACGTAAGCGGTGAATATGCCATGATTAAAGCAGCCGCTGGGAACGGCTGGGTTGATGAGAAAAAGACCGTGCTTGAAATGCTGGTTGGTATGAAGCGTGCTGGTGCAGATTTAATTATTACCTATCATGCAAAAGATGCCTGCCGCTGGTTAAAAGAAGACCAATAATCACTTTTTGAAAAGAGGGAAAAAAATGCGTTCGTATACGAAATCGATTGAAGCATTTAAAGAAGCCCAAAACCTAATGCCAGGTGGCGTAAACAGCCCCGTACGCGCTTTTAAATCCGTTGGTATGAGCCCGATTTTTATGGAAAGAGGCAAAGGTTCAAAAGTTTACGATATTGATGGCAATGAGTATATTGATTATGTACTTTCATGGGGTCCACTCATTCTTGGACACTCTAACGACCGTGTTGTCGAAGCTTTGAAAAAAACGGCTGAAAACGGTACAAGCTTTGGTGCTCCAACATTGTTAGAAAACAAATTGGCCCAGCTTGTGATTGAACGTGTGCCATCCATTGAAGTAGTGCGGATGGTTAACTCAGGAACAGAGGCAACGATGAGTGCCCTTCGTTTGGCAAGAGGCTATACTGGCCGTAACAAAATTTTAAAATTTGAAGGCTGCTACCATGGCCACGGTGATTCCTTATTGATTAAAGCGGGTTCAGGTGTGGCCACACTTGGTTTGCCGGACAGCCCCGGGGTCCCAGAAGGCATTGCCAAAAATACCATCACAGTGCCATATAATGACCTTGAAAGTGTCAAATATGCATTTGAACAATTTGGCGATGATATCGCTTGTATCATCGTTGAACCAGTTGCTGGTAACATGGGTCTAGTCCCGCCGCTTCCAGGCTTCCTAGAAGGTTTACGTGAAATGACTACCACAAACGGTTCATTGCTCATTTTTGATGAAGTCATGACCGGTTTCCGTGTCGGTTACAATTGCGCACAAGGCTATTTTAATATAACTCCTGATATTACCTGTCTTGGAAAAGTAATCGGCGGCGGTCTTCCTGTTGGTGCATACGGTGGGAAGGCAGAAATCATGCAGCAAATCGCGCCAAGCGGTCCGATTTACCAAGCGGGTACCCTTTCAGGCAACCCTTTGGCGATGACGGCTGGGCTAGAAACACTTAGCCAGTTAACACCAGATCACTACAAGGAGTTTATCCGTAAAGGTGACTTGCTTCAAAAAGGCTTTGAGGCGGCTGCTGAAAAATATGATATTCCCATTACCTTTAACCGTGCCGGGTCTATGATTGGTTTCTTCTTTACGAACGAAGCTGTTATTAACTATGAAAAAGCCAAGACCTCTAATTTGGAATTCTTTGCAGCCTATTACCGCGAAATGGCCAACCAAGGGGTATTCTTACCACCTTCACAGTTCGAAGGCCTATTCCTATCCACGGAGCATTCTGATGTGGATATTGAAAAGACTATTAAAGCAGCCGAGGTTGCTTTTTCGAAGCTTAAATAATTTAGCGCAGCACCCACTTGATTTTAGTGGGTGTTTTTTGTTTGGTTAGGAGCCCCCAAAACAATTCTTTTCTCCCCAACCTTTTTGTTTTTATCATAAATAAAAAACTTACTTCATAGAGTGTAAGTGACATAGTGATTTTGCGTAAAGGATACGAAAGGAGGAGTCGCTTTGTCCCAGGAGAATCAATCGTGCCTGCGATTTTCCTTGGAGGAGTCGCTGTGGTTTAGAAAAGGACAGGAAGTCGAAGAGCTTATTTCGATTTCCCTAGACCCCGACATCACCATCCAGGAAAACGATCAGTACGTAACCATACGAGGTTCGCTGGAACTCACCGGCGAATATAAAAGTTACGAAGCTAGCGATGTAAGCGAAGATGAAGGATTTACCTCACAGAAATTTGTCGAGAGGGTAGCAGAACGCGAAGAAGAGGGAAGCTGTGAGTTTTCCCATCGATTCCCTGTCGATATCACGATTCCGAATAATCGGATTCAAAGCATTTATGATATCGACGTCCTTGTAGAATCATTTGATTATTCCTTACCTGAACGAAGTTGCTTGAAGTTATCTGCTGAACTGACCATCAGTGGTCTGTACGGACAAGAACAACAACAGCAACAGGAAGAAGAACCGGAATATGAAGTGCTTCACCGCTCCAATACTGAACACGAAGAGGAAGTAGAAGTGGAACAGCCAGCTGTTCAAAGCACTTTCCAAGAAAACTTTTTATTTGAAGCGGAAGCAAGAAAACAGCAGGAAAAAGAAGAACCTGTTGAAGTGTTGCCGAAATTCCCGACTTTCAACTACCAGCCGCAGGTAGAATTTGATGAAGAAGAGGAAGAAGAAGTTTATGAGCCTGTCTGGAACCTCCAAGAAGCGAGGAGTGAGGGCAGCAAAGAACCTGTGCTGGAAATAGTTGAGGAAGAAGTTGTGGTGGAAGTTGAGCCGGAGGAACATCATCATTATGGAAAAAAACATAAGGTTGAAGAAGAAAGTTCTTCCTCGTCCTCTTCGGATGATATGATCAAAAAGGTAAAGAAAAAGCTTTCCGGTAAAAAGAAGAAGATGACACTAACAGAGTTTTTTGCAAGGAAGGACGAAAATACAGGCCAAACAAAATTAAAGGTATGTATCGTGCAAAAGGGGGACACGGTCGATACTCTGGCCGACCGCTATGATGTTACGGTTCAGAACCTCCTTCGCATCAATAATCTGGAACTGAATCAAGACGTCTACGAAGGTCAAGTATTATATATTCCCGGGGCCCTTGCGAAAAAGTAATCGAATGACGATAAGGCGAGCAGGTGATTTTGAACCTGCTCTTCTTTTAAAAGAATCCCTTTCTGCTAAGAAAAGAGTTGAAATCACATGAGTGACTCGAACCGGTTAGAATCTGTTTCACCCATTTTAAAAAATTACCTTGTCGAGCCTTATTTTGTTGAGGATTACGGCATTGTCCAAAAGATTTACTCGAACAAAGGAACCTTTGCATTAAAAAAAATCTCCCCCAATACCGGGACGGATTTTATCCGTCATGTTCACCTTCTATACCAAAAGGGGTTTAACAGGATTGTCCCGATTTACCCGACGATGGATGGTAGGTATGCGGTTTTACATGAAAACAATCTTTATTATCTTATGCCGTGGATGCCGAACGATCAGAAGGAAGATCGGGAACACAAAAGCCAGCAGCTTTTTCGAGAATTAGCAAGGCTTCATACTCTGTCGGCTAAAGAAATCACGGTCAGCCAAGAAGAACGAACAGAGCATTATGAAAAAACGATTCAACAGCTCGAAAAACATCAAGAATTTCTTGACGGCTTCATGGATGAATGTGAGAAAAGAACATATATGTCACCGTTTGAATTGCTATACTGCTTATATTACAACGAAATAAGCCAGGCATTGCGTTTTTCAAAAACAAAATTTGAAGAATGGTACGAGACCACAAAAGAAAATGACAAGGCTCGGATGGTGATTACGCACGGAAAATTGTCATCGGAGCATTTTCTCTATGATGATCGGGGGTATGGCTTTTTCATTAATTTTGAAAATGCCCGGTACGGCTCACCGATTCATGATCTCCTTCCCTTTTTATCACGGGCCCTAAATACCAGTCCAAAACGGAATGATACCGCCCTTGACTGGGTATACCATTATTTTAAATACTTTCCCTATAAAGAGGATGAGAAATTATTATTTAACAGCTATTTAGCACTGCCTATTCCCATCATGCAAGTGGCTGAAAGCTATTATCGCAAACCGCGACCAAAGAATGAAATGAAATTTGTACGCCAGCTGCAGCACCGTTATTGGCATTTGAAAAATTCTGAGTATATCGTGATGAGGATGACGGAAATCGAAAACCAGCAGAAGCAGGCAAAAGAAGGAGCCCAGCCGCAGTAGTCACCTGCTTTAAGGGCTCCTTACATAATATCAAAATAGATTGAAATCGCAATAACAATAAAAAACGATAACAATAATACATCAAAGACGGTCGGTAGAAAAATTGTCCGAATGAATTGAAAAATCACAAACGGTACTATTAATTGTCCGCAGAACCTCCGGAAGGTTCTGAACCAGGGACGGTGTTTGTAGTTGTTAAGATTTCTCTTCACTGTGACCTCCCCTAAAAATATGACATTACTTAAGTATATTCAAATCACCCAGTTTGTTCCCTGTAAATATGCATATAGTATAAATTATAAAAAATTTGGCGATCATGATTGACGTGAATCCCCTTTTTTGGGTAGTATAACAATATAATTTAAAAACAAAAGCAAAGACAGGGAAGAGTACGATACCATCCTGCTTCAAGAG
Source organism: Neobacillus sp. OS1-2 (assembly GCF_030915505.1). GTDB lineage: Bacteria > Bacillota > Bacilli > Bacillales > Cytobacillaceae > Neobacillus. The sequence goes on along the minus strand of NZ_CP133265.1, from coordinate 627,640 downwards.
AGGGAAATCAGTTGCTGAGAGATTTCCTAAGAGGAAAGTCGGAATGTCGCCCATGAGCTTCTTCTGCGAACAGGCCAATGTGCCCCAGTAGTTGAGGACGGATGAAATCCGTTATCTGATTTAAGAGCCAATCATGTTTTTTGATTGGAAAAAAGGTGGTACCGCGAAGCAAACTCCATTCGTCCTTTTATGACGAATGGGGTTTTTATGTTTGAAGGAGGAATTTTAAATGGAAACAAAAGAATTAACCATGCCGACCAAATACGATCCGCAATCGATTGAAAAGGGTCGTTATGACTGGTGGTTACAAGGTAAGTTTTTCGAGGCAAAAGATGATGAAGGCAAAGAGCCATATACAATTGTAATCCCACCGCCAAATGTTACCGGTAAACTGCATCTTGGCCATGCATGGGATACAACACTTCAAGATATCCTAACGCGCATGAAACGGATGCAAGGCTATGATGTACTATGGCTTCCAGGAATGGATCACGCCGGAATTGCTACACAAGCAAAGGTTGAAGAAAAGCTTCGCAGCGAAGGCAAAAGTCGTTACGATTTAGGTCGTGAAAAATTCGTTGAGGAAACATGGAAGTGGAAGGAAGAATATGCATCCCACATCCGTCAGCAATGGTCAAAGCTAGGTCTCGGCCTTGATTACAGCCGCGAGCGTTTTACCCTTGACGAAGGCTTATCAGACGCTGTTAAGGAAGTATTCGTCACCCTTTATAAAAAAGGCCTTATCTACCGCGGGGAGTATATTATTAACTGGGATCCTTCGACAAAAACAGCTATATCTGATATTGAAGTCATTTACAAGGATGTTCAAGGTGCCTTTTATCACCTAAGATACCCATTGGCAGATGGCAGCGGCCACATTGAAATTGCAACCACTCGTCCGGAAACAATGCTTGGTGATACGGCTGTTGCGGTACATCCGGAAGATGACCGTTACAAGCACCTCATCGGAAAAACGGTAATTCTGCCAATCGTTGGCCGCGAAATCCCAATCGTGGGCGACGATTATGTGGATATGGATTTTGGCTCAGGTGCCGTAAAAATTACGCCTGCACACGACCCGAATGACTTTGAAGTCGGTAACCGCCATAATCTTGAGCGTGTACTTGTCATGAACGAGGACGGCTCGATGAATGCTAAGGCAGGTAAATATCAAGGACTAGACCGTTTTGCATGTCGTAAGCAAATCGTTAAAGACCTTCAAGAACTAGGTGTTCTTTTCAAAATAGAAGATCATTTGCATTCTGTTGGCCACTCTGAACGCAGTGGTGCAGTTGTTGAGCCATACCTTTCAACACAATGGTTTGTAAAAATGCAGCCACTTGCAGATGAAGCGATTGCCTTGCAAGACAAAGAAAATAAAGTAAACTTTGTTCCGGACCGTTTTGAAAAAACGTATTTACGCTGGATGGAAAATATCCGTGACTGGTGTATTTCAAGACAGCTATGGTGGGGTCACCGGATTCCTGCTTGGTACCACAAGGAAACGGGAGAAGTTTATGTTGGCTTTGAAGCACCAGCAGATGAAGAAAATTGGAACCAGGACAATGATGTTTTAGATACATGGTTCAGCTCAGCGTTATGGCCTTTTTCAACAATGGGTTGGCCAAATCAAGAAGCGGCTGATTACAAACGTTATTTTCCTACAGACGCATTGGTAACAGGTTACGATATCATCTTTTTCTGGGTATCACGAATGATTTTCCAAAGTATTGAATTTACTGGCGACCGTCCATTCAAAGATGTTCTTATTCATGGTCTCGTTCGTGATGAACAAGGACGTAAGATGAGTAAATCACTTGGAAATGGTGTTGACCCAATGGATGTCATCGAAAAATATGGTGCCGATGCCTTAAGATACTTCCTCTCAACGGGAAGCTCACCAGGCCAGGATTTACGCTTTAGTTTTGAAAAAGTAGAATCAACTTGGAACTTCGCTAATAAGATTTGGAATGCTTCCCGTTTCGCGTTAATGAATATGGATGGCATGACATATGATGAAATTGATTTTAGCGGTGAAAAGTCTGTTGCGGATAAGTGGATTTTAACTCGCTTAAACGAAACGATTGAGCACGTGACAAAACTTTCAGAGCGTTATGAATTTGGTGAAGTGGGTCGTGCCTTATACAACTTTATCTGGGATGACTTCTGTGATTGGTATATCGAAATGGCGAAGCTTCCACTGTACGGAGAAGATGAAGCAGCGAAGAAAACAACCCGTTCTATTCTAGCACATGTTTTAGATAACACAATGCGCTTGCTGCATCCGTTCATGCCATTCATTACCGAGGAAATTTGGCAGAACCTTCCTCACAAGGGTGAGTCGATCACAACTGCCGCATGGCCGGTAGTAAATCCAGAACTATCCAATGACCAGGCAGCCGGGGAAATGAAGCTTCACATGGAAATGATTCGCGCTGTACGCAATATCCGTGCAGAGGTAAATACGCCAATGAGCAAGAAAATCAAAATGTTAGTTAAGGCGAAGGATGAAGCCATTCTAAAAGCTATTGAAAACAATCGAAGCTATATTGAACGCTTCTGTAATCCGGAAGAATTGCAAATGGGTGTAGATATTGAAGCACCTGAAAAAGCAATGACCGCTGTAGTGACAGGCTTAGAAATCATCTTGCCGCTTGAAGGATTAATTAATATCGATGAAGAAATTGCCCGACTTGAAAAAGAATATGATAAATTAAATAAAGAGGTAGACAGAGTTCAAAAGAAATTAAGCAATGAAGGCTTCATGAAAAAAGCACCTGACAGTGTGGTTGCCGAAGAACGTGCCAAAGAGCAGGATTATCTCGAAAAGAGAAGCATTGTCGAGGCTCGAATTAAAGAATTAAGAGGATAATAAGCAGTAAGAGGCGAATTCAGCAATGGATTCGTCTTACTTATATTAAAAAGGGGTGTTACAAAAATGTTTACTACATATCAAGAAGCCCTAAACTGGATCCATGCTAGGCTACGATTAGGCATTAAACCTGGTTTAAAACGGATGGAGCGGATGATGGAGCGGCTAGACAATCCTGAGAACAAAATCAAAGCGGTCCATATTGGCGGAACAAATGGCAAAGGCTCAACTGTCACCTTTTTACGCTCCATCCTCCAAGCAGGGGGATATACAGTCGGTACATTTACTTCACCATATATAGAACAGTTTAATGAGCGGATTAGTGTCAACGGGAATCCAATTAGTGATGAGGAATTATTGCAGCTAGCAAATGTCATTCGTCCGTTGGCAGATGAATTAGAGGAAACCGAATTGGGGGGCCCAACCGAGTTCGAAGTCATTACCGCCATGGCATTCTATTTTTTTGCGATGATAAAAAAGGTTGATATTGTCATTTTTGAAGTAGGTCTTGGCGGACGATTTGATTCGACAAATATTATTCAGCCACTTGTCTCTATCATTACAAATATTGGACTCGACCATACCAACATTCTAGGAAACACCTATGAGGAAATTGCTTTTGAAAAAGCCGGAATTATTAAAGAGAAGACCCCCATTTATACAGCGGTCAAACACATGGGCGCTCTAAAGGTAATTGAGGAGCAAGCGGATAAAAAGTCAGCACCAATTACTAGATTAAATCATGAATTTACATTAAGTGGACATGAATCGCTTGCTAGAGGTGAGCAGTTCACACTAGAAACACAGCCGCAACCCCTAAAACAACTTGAGATCAGTATGATTGGTCAGCATCAAACCGAAAATGCAGCTCTGGCCGTTTTATCTGCTCAGTATTTGAATGAGAAGGGCTATTTCGCGGTCACGGAGCAATCCATTCGAGCAGGATTAAAACAAGCCTATTGGCCTGGGAGATTTGAAGTTCTATCAGAAAATCCGCTCGTCATTATTGATGGTGCCCATAATGACGAAGGAATAACGGCATTAACCAAGGAACTATCATCACGCTACAGTGATCGGTATATCAAAATTGTATTTGCAGCTCTAAAGGATAAAAAACTAGATGAAATGATTAGCAAGCTTGATCAAATCGCGAATCAGATTACTTTTGTCAGTTTTGATTTTTCACGTGCGGCTAGTGCAGAGGAGTTGCTTAAGCTTAGCGGTTCCGAAAACAAACTAGCAGTGGAAAACTGGCAATCCTTTCTTCTTGAAGAAATTCAGGATCTAGAAGCTTCTGATATCCTTGTCATCACAGGTTCTCTTTATTTTATTTCTGAAGCAAAACCATATTTAAGCAAATATTTGAAAAATAATGCAATTTCATTGTGACAAGCGTACTATAATTTGATAAACTTACTTTGAATTAAAAATAATGGGGAAGGAGGATTATGATGAAGGTAAACCCTACGGTGAAAAAAATTGCTTTTGTAATTTGGTTTTTAATGGTTCCAGCAGGATTGTGGTTTACCTATAAAACATACCCTCCTCATCTATCTGATAATTGGGTCGACTTGTTGGCATTCCTACTGCTCACAACTGTCGTTGCGGTTATGCCAATTGTTATCAATGATGTGTTTATATTTGTTATCCAATGGGTGGCCCTTGCAACATTTTTACGATTTGGGTTATTTGTTGAAATTCTTTATGCCCAGTTTGCCGTCATTGCCTTACTACTTAAGCTAAAGGTTCTTCAAAAAGGGCAGCTATTCCGTTTGCCGCTTAATCTGATAATGTTCTTTCTCGTTTCTTTTTTTAGCGGGTTAATCTATTATTTACTCGGCGGTCAGGTCCGCCCTAATCTATCCGGAGTTCCCCATTCACTTTGGCTTGCAGTCATATACATTGTTTTATATTATTCCTTAAATCAAATCATCATATCCTTTAACCTTTATGTTATTTATAAGAGTAAAGAGCCGTATTTTGGGAAGGACTTTTTTGTCGAAACTATTACTACATTAATTACTTTTCCAATTGGTTTTGTATTATATATTCTTTATAACCAAGTGGGATTATTGGCCATTATATTTGTCGGTGTTCCATTTGTAAGCCTGTCGATCATTTTTAACCTCTATTATTCGAGTGAAAAAATAAATGAATATTTACAAAAGGCAGCTGAAATTGGTCATCAGATGGCCGAACGTTTGCAGGTTGATGATGTCGTAAACCTTTTTATCCAAAAACTTTGTGAAATGCTCCCGGTTGATTATGCCTATATACTAGAAGTAAGTGATAATGAGCTGAAATTAATCCGTCATATAGAAGCCGGTGAGGTTAGCATAAATGAACTGCCAGCATTTAAAAAAGACGATGGCATAATTGGTACAACCTGGTCTAAACAAAAAGCTGTATTTTATACTGCAAGAATGCAATGGCGTGGGATCCCGATGAATTACATCCCTGGCGACGTAGAAAGTATTTTATGTGTTCCAATAGTAAAAAGTCAGAACGTTATTGGGGTGTTGTTACTCGCTTCGAAACGAAAACGAGCATATGAGAAATATCAACTCATGATTGTTGATATTTTATGTTCATACTTTGCGGTGGCCATGGAAAACGCCAAGCATTATGAACGAACGAAAATGCAAAGTGAGCGCTGTGCTTTAACAAAACTTTATAACTATCGATATTTTGAAAAGGTGTTAAACGAGGAATTTGAAAGACTGACTACTTTCGAGCGGAACATGTTGTCCTTGATTATTCTTGATATTGATCACTTTAAACAAATTAATGATACGTATGGTCATCAAAGCGGAAATGAAATTCTTTATGAGCTTGCAAACAGGCTCGATAAGTTAATTGCCAATCGCGGCACAGTTGCCCGATATGGCGGTGAAGAATTCGTTGTTCTCATACCTGACGTAACAAAAGAGGATGCCCTCCATATGGCTGAACTAATCAGACAGTCGATTGCCAACTGGCCATTTACCCTGCAACAATCCATGGATCAGAAACAGCAGCAGGTGAAGATAACCGTTTCTATTGGTGTTGCAACAGCACCAGAAAATGCCGAGGATGCCCTTGCCTTGATTCGACATGCCGACAGGGCCCTTTATGTCGGGGCAAAGCGAGCAGGAAGGAATCGGGTGGCGGAGTATTCATCTTGTTAACAAGGTGATGATGAAATGGATAAAGATTTTTACATTTAAATACCCTGAAATAGAAAAGAAGGCCGATTCTCACGAATTGGCCATTTTTTTGTAATAGTAAGTTTATTTTTCGACGTATTAATAAAAATAAATCCAAATTGCTACAAAAAAAGTATTTTGTGCATTTAGGGGATTTGATATACTAATAGTAATATAATAGGCAAAAAGTATCAGTTTATATAAATATAGGAGAAAGAAAGGAGGTATCATTTACCATGAGGAAAATATCAGCAATGTTTGGTATTATTATATTTTTTATTTTATTAGGAATGGGAAATTCGGTCTCAGCTGATAGTGCACCAAAGGTCGACTTCAGTGTAAGTCCATCCCAAAGTGTTATTGTAAAGCCTCAAGGTGAGAACGCTCAAGGAAGTCTCAATGTACACTTGATGCCATCGGGAGTATCAACCAGTGCTAACCGTGATCCTATTGATGTTGTATTTATCTTTGATAAATCAGGTTCTATGAATGAGTCGGGAAAGAATCCGAAGAAATTTCAAAGTGCTAAGGATGCGATGACTGAGGCTGTTAGTTTCTTTAAGAAAAATGCAGGACCACGTGATCGCTTTTCTTTTATTTCATTTAGTTCTGATGTAGAACAAGTAGTTAATTTTTCCCCGACAACTGTAAATGCGGGTTTAGATTTAATCAATCAAACCGTGAAGGATCTTAAAGCAGAGGGTGGAACTAATTACACCCAATCTTTTGAGAAAGCTATTAATCTATTAGATGGGTCACAAAATAATAAATATATTATTTTCATGACCGACGGAGAGCCAACATTTTCTATTTATAATGAACCAATTACGTATACTAAAAAAATACAGACCGGGACTAAAGAATCATGTTTTTGGTTTATTTGCAAGGATGAACCAATCTATGAAACCAAGCAAGTGACGGAAAATATTCCTGTCCATTATGAAATGTATGGGACAGGGTCTAATATGAGTAATAAAGTCTATTATGAGATTAATGGTACAAAGACGAGTAAAAATATAAGCAATACCCAAGCTATAAACAGTATTAAAAATCATGGAATTTCAATGGCAAACAAGTTGGCTGAGAAGAATATTAAACTGTTTTCTATTGGATTCGGAAGTGATTCTGAGGTCGATATGTCTTATTTACGTGAGCTTTCATCCAAGACAGGTGTAACAGCCCGCCAAGCAAACCAAGACAATATATCAAGTATCTTTCAGGATATTTCAAAAGACATAGCTACACCTGCAATAGATGCAGAGGTGAAAATTGATCTTAGCAAGTTTAATGGGAAGGTAAATCTGTTGGAAGGATCTGATGCCAGGTTAGAGGGGAATGTGGTAATTTTAAAAGCTAATTTTAGCTTTCCGATTGGACAATCAGTCAATCAGCCAATTGATGTAAGTTTACCTTTTAGCTTCACGGATATTACCACATACACATTTGATAATATTAAATTAACATATAAAAATTTAAATGGGCAAACGATTCCGTTATCACATGAACCAGTTTCAATTGATGTTAAAGCGGATGCACCGTCCAGTTTTAAAGGTGCCATGAACTTATCAGGGGTAACCAATACGGTGGATAATTTAATTAAAGTATCAAATGTAAGTCAGACAACAAATCAATTTACTGTTTCATATTCTTTGTCGCCTTACGGACTTGTAAATAATCAAGTATCTGGTTTGTTAAGTAATTTAAAATTGATACAGCCACTCCCTGATGGCGTATCAATCTATCCTACAGCAGGGGTTAAGTCGATCACCTATAATGGGAAACCTGCAGCCCAAATTGACCTAACCCAGACGGTTAATTATAAAAGTGGGATTTTTACACCTAGTCAGGTCACAGCTTCATTAAAACTACAAGCTGACTGGGCACTAAGTAATACCAAAATGCCTACAGCTATTTTACAGTACAAGGATAGTCGCTTTACACAGAGTCAGGAGACAACTATTCCGGCATCTAACCAGATTATTAATATGAAGGTTAGACTGAATGAATTTCCTAGTAATGTATATGATGGGGATGCACTAGGGATCATTACCAAAATGAATGATAGTACGAAAAATATTATATCGCAAACGGAGTTCCCAAATGACTATAGCCTAAAGAATAAACCAATCAAAGATATGACTTTTGTAAATGGTTCATTAAATAAAACAATAGAAGTTACCTATTATGATGGTGAAAAAGTACTTGTGTACCTCGTTCCTGATTTTGAATTGATTGGTAAAGAATCCGGTAATTCTTATAATAGTGGAGCGATCACAAATGAGTTTGTAGACGTGAAATTATCGAAGACGGTGGCCGGGAAAGATGTGAAATATTATTATTCTAGCAATCCACAGAATCCAATTTGGACTGAATTTAATCCAAGTGATTCTATCCCACTAAAAACTGCAGGAATAAATACAGTGCAAATAAAAGCAATAGGTGGTTTTGCCCTAGATAATCTTATTGTGGAAAAGACCATCACGATACAAAGAAAAATCACTTCTATCACTGTTGATCCAGCATCAATTGAAGTCGAAGTAGGTAGTTCGATGTCATTCATAGTCAATCTGCTTCCAATTGACGCCACTAATAAGGATCTTGAAATAACGGTGATTAAACCCGAGATTGCTGTAATGACTGATAGTAATAGAATCTTAGGCGTTTCTGAAGGTAATACTGAATTATTAATAAAAACTAAAGACGGATCGGATCTAAGTGTTCGGGTGCCGGTGCATGTAACAGATCCATATATTCCTTTAAAAGAAGTAAAATTTAAAAAGGCAGTATTTAAAATTCAACCTGGTGAGAAGATTGCTATTGATAATCTGCTAATTTTTAATCCAACCAATGCTACTAAAAAAGCTATTAGTTCTGTTACAACTTCATTTTCGGATAAAGTGGAAGTAAAGAATGAAAATGGAAAGTGGTATATTATTGGGAAAAATATTGGTTATTCGACTGTTAAAGCAACAGCTGAAGAACAGAAGGACGGGAGTAAACCAAAGGATTCAGCGCTATTTGAAGTAACAAACGATGATAGTGCAAATACTGATAATGGGACTACTGGAGAAGGCCGCTGGTAAAGGAAAAAACTCGTTTCCAAACGGAAACGAGTTTTTTTATTCAATAATAAGCTCATCAGAATAGATTTGCAGGTGTTCAACAATTGGAAGGGCATCAATTTTTTGCAATAAAACTTCATCATTAAAATGAACAATGAATCGAGAAAGTTTATCCTCTTGGAATAATCTTGATGGAAGGTTATTGATATTTTTTACCTCACCCCGGATGGCATTAATCTCTAACCTTTTCTTTGCAAATAACCCGCCATCGATATAGAAAAGAGAGCCGACCCCGTAGAGTTCTGCATTTGCTTCTGTATAGAAAAAGGCTTTTAATGGTTTAATGGTGTTGTCTATTTCCGGTAAATATTCTTTATTTTTTTCAGCTAATGGATCAAAATTTTGAAATTCATTTATCCTTGTTATCATCAAATCTTTATTCCCTAAGAGAATTAACTCCCTGTTTTCGGCTCCTAGAATATTTACATTTGAAATGGAAGTTGTTCCCCCGACATACACTACAGAGGAAAAGATTACCTCATCATTTTCATTTAATGCTTCAGTTTCTTGAGCTAATTCATCATTTCCTAAAATGGTAAAGGCCCCGTTAATCACAATGTTTTTGTTAACCTTAATAGTGGTATCAATGGGATATAGTGATAAATTTCCCCCTGTAATAATATCGCCATTTAGCTCGATACCATTACTAGTTTGATATGCAGCATTGGATTCCACAGCTAGAGTGCCGCCACAAATAATCGAATCGTTGACTAGTAATTTTCCGTCAAAATTTATTAGGTGAATATCACCAGTAACAAATATATTTTTCAATGATATATTTTTATAACTAACAACATAAAGATCACCGTCAACTACCAGGTCATCACCAAAATTAATTGAATTTCCGCTGCTCATAACGACCAAATCACCATTAATTGTAACGGAATCAGGGTAGTTGATTGGGGCAGTCCCGCTCTCAATCATATAGCTGTCGATTAGGGTATTTTCCCCTTTTTCGACAATCGACAATGGTTTATTGATGACGTCCTCCTTGTTTATTTCAGTCATCCCAGGTGTATTGGAAAACTTTTGCACTTTAATATTATTAATTAGTTCCTCTTTAAACGCACTTCCAATCGCAGAACTAGGAGGAAAAATTCCAGTCTTTGCTGCGATTTTATTGGTTTGCTCTTTAAATGATTCGGCAAAATTGATATCAACAAATTGGCTATCATGTTTAAGGGCGGGGACATCTTTTTTATAAAAGTTATTTTCATTCTTAATTACTGGTAATAGATTTGCCGTACTACTATAGAGATCGCCAACGATGGATGGCATGGGTGTTTCTTTTGTTTTCCAACTTGTATCTCTAAGCTGGTATTTTGCATCTTCATTAATTGTTAATTTATTGCCATAAACATTTCCATTTAGGTTTGGAGAGCCGTTTAAAAATAGCCCAGAATCCTCATCTGTTGAAGTGGAACCCACTGCGTATTTCAAAAAGCTTGGAAGTGGTGAAAGAATGATTCGTTTTCGAATCGTTCTAGTTATTTTCCCTTGCTGCTGATTGGGGTTCTTGGTGATAAGGACAATTTCAAATACACGGGTAAAATCCTGATCCGTTTTAATATGATAGGGTTTAAACCTAGATAAATCGTCGATACAAATGTTTGATGAAGCAACCTCTTTGACAGTATCACCGCTCTCGTCAACAATGCTCAGACATTCAATCTTTTCTCTATCGTTTGCAGAAATCGTATTTAAGGAATCATGCAGCATATTCTCAAGTGCCGGCCCGAAGGAAGAATAAATGGTCAGTTCTCCCGAAGATCTATCCATAAAGCTTTTTAGATTAATAGAATCTAATGATTTAGTGATATTTGTTGTGATTTCCTCGACGACCTTAACAGAATTGTAAGATAAGTTAATGTCTGTTTTCCGATTTTCTAGGCGTTTTGTTCCGCTAATGGTGGTAGAAACAATCGCCAACCCAAGAGCGGTAAATACTAACGAAATAAGCATGACAGTAATTAGCGCATTTCCTTTTTGGTTATTAATCAACGAAAGTTCACTCCCTAAAACCCGAATTGGCTTTGAAGATGAAAGGGCTTCTCTAATCGATCATGATTGAGTTGTAAATCAATATGAATCATCCCGTCTTTTCCACCCTCGCAAGATACTTGGTTATTTTGACAAGTATAAGAAATCGTTGAATGATCAAAATTAGAGGTAACATCCAACTTTTTCCCATCGATTTCAATATCCCCATTTTCATCATTATTAGGAAATTGAATTTTAATCGAAGTTTGTTCAGTAAGAACTTGATCCTTTTTGACGGTATAAAAGTTTTTTTCCTCCTTTTTAACCGTCGTTGCCTTATTGTTTATTAACGCAATGCAATTATTGCCACACTCCGTAACTTCATCAAAGGGGTAAGAGTAAAAGGTATTCATCACCATCGTTACAGCGTAATCCGCATCGTCTCGTAGCTGGCCTTCAATTTGAATTTTATTATAGAGCTTCAATCCCGAGGAGAAAACACCATATATGACTGGTAATACAATCATTAATACCGTAAGAGTTGCTAATAGTTCAATTAAAGTTACTCCTTTTTCATCGAATATCTTCACTTTTAATAACTCCCTCAAGTTCGGTAAAATTGCTTTTTTTATGTTTAGTCCATTCTACCTTGACTGTTATGGGAAGAATATATGATTTATCTTCCTCAGTATTATCGGCATGAATGGAGACAGAGTACTCGACCTCATTGACTAGGATGGGAGTGCAACTTGGGTCAACCGTCTCACCCTCCCAGAACATTTTATATTGTTTCTGACAAATAAATAGGGAGATTTCTTTGGAAGGGTTACGATCAAATTCATCTTTTATCTCAATGAAACTTTGTTTTTCCATATACATCATGGCATTGCGCGCTACATTTATGGCGTTGGTTTTATTTTGATTGGAACTTGTAAAAGAGTAAGCTTGGGAGAAAAAGTTCATAATACCTATGGAGATGATTCCTAAAATGGTAAGTGAAACTAAGACTTCAATCAACGATAGGCCATTATTACTAGAAATAATTTTTTTTAGATTCATATTATCTCCCTCCTTTCAAAATACCCATTATTATTATACAATACTTTAGAGTGTATAAATGTCGTGCTTAGTCGAAAAAACACAAAAAATAATGGAAAAAATAAATTATTGTTGTTTTATGTAATTCTTTTATACTAGTTATTATGGGGTGAATGAATGAACTCAATTATTTTTGTATGTCTATCGGTAATCGTTGTAGCACCGATATTATACTTTTTACCATTAGGCTTCACAACGAAAGGGAAAATGTTCATCCTTGGAACATCATTTGTTCTTGCCTTATTAGGTATTCTAAGCGGATCAGTCTTTGCTGTATGGCAAACAGTCCTTATTTTATTTCTCCTCATAGTACTTACTACATTGTTGGGGTATAAAAGGGTGGGTGCTATGATTTTCATGAACAACGATGAAAATTCACCAATAGAAAGCGAATGGGAGAATAGAATAGAACCACAACAGGATCAATCATCTGAAGACATTCCGATTCAAATGGAACCTTTAGAAGTGAATGAGGAGGAATTATCTGTACTGCTATCGGAATCAATCAACGATTCCCATCACCTCAAAGATGATTTAACAGAAATGGAAGAAATGATTGTTCCAGAAGATGATCTTGAAGATTCAATCATTGCTGAAATAAATCCCATTAGTATAGAGAAAAGTAATGATGATAATGATTTAATTGAGCCTAAAAACGACTTACAAATACAAGAGGGACATTATCTGGCTGAATTAGAGCAGCTGATTTTGGATGATGGCAATGTACTCCAAAGGGATCATCTAGATTCATTTGGGAGCAATGATGTTGAAGATCTTGATGTACCAGTCTACTCGAACCAATATGAAGCAGATAATTTAGAAGTGGACGAGGTTCAACACATTGAAGACAAGATTGGATTCGAGGAGATGCTAGAAAGTGAAGTTGTTCTAGAATTGGAAGAAAAACAGAATATTTCTGTTGTGGACTATCCTTCATCTCCTGTATATGAGGAAGTGGCTGTCTCTAGTGAAATAGATAACAGCAACCAATTGACAAACAATATTGAAAATGAAGCACTTCATAAACTTTTATTTAACACGATGGTAACTCAGATTCAACTAACAAGAAAACTGATTGACAAAAAGAAATATGAGCAAATGATTAGAGAATATTTACATCCAGAATTGCCAACGACTGAATATTATACATTTGCAACCTTATTAATCCAACATTACATTTCGGAAAAACAATATGACAAATTACTTCCTTTTTTAAATGAAATAGAGGAAAAAGTTACAACTTACCCCATGTTGTTACAAGAAATACAATTTTTTAAATCGTTTTGTGTGAAAATATAGCGAAATTTGTTATAAATTAGTGTAACTTTAATCTATAATTAAAAAATGAAAATTAAACTACTAGGTGTGGGTGAAAAAAATGAAAAATAGTTCTCAAATAACAGGGTTACCAATTATTAGTATTTCAGATGGTATACAAGTCGGAAAGGTAAAATCACTAGTGATTAACCCTGACAAAGGTTCAATTGATTTTTTAACTATAGATAACGAAGATTGGCAGGTTAGCATCAAAGCGATTCCCTTTAAGAAGGTAATTGGAATTGGTGAATATGCAGTTACTGTTGATAGTGAAAATGCCATTATCGATTTGAATGAAATTCCTATCACAAACCAGCTAGTTAATAAAAAGATTAAAATTTCTAATACGAAGGTCATGACCAGAAAAGGGGAGCTTCTTGGGGAAGTAACCGAGTTTTTTGTAGATGAAAATACTGGACATATCCTTGGTATGGAACTAAAGATTGCCGGTAATAATGTGGCCCTTCTTTCCGAATTTGTCCTAACGTATGGAAAGGATATTATTATTGTGAAGGAAGATTCAGGTAATCATTTTCTTGAAACTGCTGATGAGCTAGATCCTGAATTTAGGAAACAAACTCCTGAAATCGAAGAAAAAGAGAACCATTTCGATAATGATTTAGTAAGTGAATTATTAGGGGATACTAATTCTTCCATTGAGCTAGTAGATGATAGCATGGACATGGCTGCCCTTAAAGAGAAGCAAATAGAAATTTTAAAGGGTAAGAAGCTTCTTAAAGACATTCTAGATACAAAAGGAACTATTCTTTTTACAGAAGGTACTGAACTGACTACAGAAGATATTATTAAAGCACAAGAAGAAGGTCCAAGTGTTTTGGTTGAACTATCCATGAATGTCCAAGCTTGATTGAAGGAGGAAGCTCAGCATGAGAAATCCTCAAGGCATTAAACTTTTTATAGCTCTTATAGCATGTACCGGTTTTATTTTTAGTTTTTCTCATTTTGGGGCAAGTGCTTTTGAACAGGTATATTCGAATAAAAGACAGGTTGAAGAAAATAAAAAAATTAGTCCTGTTGATCAATCAGGACTAAAGGAACAACAGGAAATGAACCAAACTATTGCTGTCATATCCGAGTCGAGTAATTCCATAAATGAAAATAACCCAGAATTAACCAATTGGGTAAAACAATTTCCTTCTTTAGAAATTGGACCGCAATCATCCTTTTCGTTATTGGGACTTTTAGATGACAATAGTTTACAATCCTATTCAAATAGAACGTTAAGCAAAATTGCAACAGCTATCTATAAATCTATTATTCCCACCAATTTTTATATAACTGAGCGGCACATAAGCAGAGAATTACCTGATTATGCTAAACTTGGTTTTGAAGCAAACGTTAATTCAAACAATAATATGGATTTTGTTGTTACAAATCCAAACGACCACAAGTACACGATTAACTTTAAACTGATTGATCAGTTATTGTATGTATCGATAAATGGACCAAAACTCCAGTATTCCTACAAAATTATTCAAAATGATAAGGAATTGTTTCAGCCTAAAACTATTATTCATTACGATGCAAAACTTCCTTTTAACAGTGAAAAGATGGAAACAAAAGGAAAAGAAGGTTCTGTTATTAAAGTTTATCGTGAAAAGATTGATAAGAATGGAGTTACTTTGAGTAAAGAACTCCTTTCGGAAGACTTTTATCCTCCTATCAATCAAGTCATTCTTCATAGTTTACTAAGCAGCGGAACATCCGGCACGAGTCAAAATGAAAATAACTCTTCAGATTCTACTGTAGATAAGTCTAAATCTGAGGGGACTGTAGATGAAACAAAACAATCAGAAAATCCAGATGATACCGGTGAGAATTCCTCAACCACAAGTGATCTTTGGGGAAAACCAAACGAAGTGCCTAAATAAGCAGAAAAAGCAGGGATTGTAATGAATCTAGCGAGGAAAAGACTTGGGGATCTGCTTGTCGAAGCAGGACTACTTTCTGAAGATCAACTTAAAACTGCGCTAAAAGATAAAAATCCTAATCAGAAATTAGGAGATGCACTCCTGCAAAGGGGTTTTATTACGGAACAGCAACTTATTGAAGTTTTGGAATTTCAATTAGGGATACCACATGTAAGTTTGTATCGATATCCTTTTGACACAACCTTATTTACCATTGTTCCAAAGGATATGGCGAAAAGGAATTTGATCATCCCGTTAAAAAAAGACGGGGAACGACTTCTTATTGCGATGGCAGATCCAATGGATTTCTATACAATCGATGATCTTAGGCTATCGACGGGTTTTCACATTGAGACTGCCATTGCTACAAAGGATGATATTCTTCGCGCTATCAATAAATATTATGATATGGATGAAGGATTTGAGGAACTTTTACTTGATAGAGGAACTTCGGTAGCGGGTGAAGAGGATAAAATCATCGATCAGGATTCCCCAATTGTAAAGCTAGTAAATCAAATTCTTACAAATGCCGCTACCATGAAGGCAAGTGATGTGCATATTGATCCGCAGGAAACAAAGGTTGTGATTCGGTATCGGATTGATGGGATACTTAGAACGGAACGAGCCCTTCCAAAGCATATGCAAAGTGTACTGACCGCTAGAATAAAGATTATGGCTAATTTAGACATTACTGAGCATCGAATACCTCAAGATGGTCGGATCAAAATGAATCTTGACTTCCATCCCATTGATTTACGTGTATCGACATTGCCAACCGTTTTCGGAGAAAAGATTGTCCTTCGACTCCTGGATTTGGGAATGGCAATAAATGATATTCATAATCTCGGATTTAATAATGTTAATTTAACTAGATTTATAAAACTAATTGAAAAACCTACAGGAATTGTTCTCATTACAGGTCCAACTGGTTCTGGTAAGTCTTCTACCCTATATGCCGCATTAAATCGTTTAAACGGTGAAGATGTAAACATTATTACGGTTGAAGATCCAGTAGAATATCAGCTTGAGGGGATTAATCAGATTCAAGTCAATCCGAATGTAGGTATGACATTTGCAGCCGGATTAAGAGCCATCTTGCGTCAAGACCCTAATGTCATTATGGTGGGGGAAATCCGTGATAAGGAAACGGCTGAAGTGGCCATTCGAGCATCGCTAACTGGGCACCTTGTCTTAAGCACTTTGCATACAAATGATTCCTTAGGCTCCATTACTCGTTTGATCGATATGGGAGTGGAACCATTCCTTGTGGCTTCTTCGATAAGTGGAATTGTAGCTCAAAGACTCGTAAGACGCGTCTGCAGGGACTGTGCAGAGAGTCAACAGCCGACAAAAAGGGAACTTGAAATATTTGCAAGAAGAGGTTTGAAAATTGAAAATGTTACTCGGGGAAGAGGATGTTCCTCGTGCAATATGACAGGATATAAAGGCCGTATTGCAATTCACGAAGTCTTAGTCATGGATGACGTCATGAAACGTGTCATCATGAATGGGGAATCATTTTCAAAACTTCGAGAAATTGCATTGAAAAATAAAACAATCTTTCTAATTGATGATGGTCTTCTTAAAGTAAAACAGGGCATAACGACAACTGAGGAAGTATTAAGAGTTGCGATCCCTGACTAGGAGTATAATCAATGAAAAATAAAATTGACCTTCTACTTAGAACCGGATTTGAAGTAAAAGCTTCAGATATCCATGTAACAGTTGGTACCCCGCCGATCATGAGAATCAATGGAGAGTTAAGGAGATATGGGAAGGAACCATTAACACCGTTAGATACGGAAGGAATAGCCAAGGCAGTCATCCCTGAAAATATGTGGGATTTGTTTAAAGAAAAAAGGGAATTGGATTTTTCTTACGGATTGCAAGGAGTCTCAAGGTTTAGGATTAACGCTTATTTTCAACGATCATGTATTGCATTAGCAATAAGGGTTGTGCCTACGAGAATACCGACACTTGATGAACTGGGACTACCTGCTATCATTAAAAAAGTGGCCGATAAACCACAGGGGTTAGTCCTTGTTACCGGTCCTACCGGGAGTGGTAAATCTACTACACTTGCTTCGATTATTCAATATATGAATCAAACACAGCGAAAACATGTGATTACGCTTGAAGACCCAATTGAATACTTGCATAAGCATGGTGGTTGTATCATTGATCAAAGAGAAATAGGATTTGATACGAATGATTTTGCAAATGGATTAAGAGCAGCATTAAGACAGGATCCTGATGTCATTTTAGTGGGAGAGATGAGGGATTTGGAAACTATCCAGACCGCTATTACTGCTGCGGAAACCGGCCATTTGGTTCTAGGGACTTTGCATACCTCGAGTGCTTCTGCAACGATTAATAGAATAGTAGATGTGTTTCCACCTACACAGCAGTCCCAAATTAGAATTCAGTTGGCGACTGTTTTAGTCTCAATCATTTCTCAACGGTTATTTCCAACTACTGATAAAAAGGGTAGGAAAGCAGCTACGGAAATCCTACTAAATAACTCAGCCATTGCCAATCTCATCAGAAATGAAAAGATTCATCAAATCGTAAATGTGATGCAAACCTCCCGAGCTGAGGGGATGCACACACTTGAAACAAATATGAAAGAATTAGTGGAATCAGGTGCCATTGCAAAAGAATCCACTACACCATATATACAGGAAAAGGTGCAATAAAATGGCACGTTTTAAATACAGTGGGCGTGACAAGAAGGGGAAAAAGTCCGGGATTGTTAACGCCTCCTCCAGAAGAGACGCAATCCTACAGCTAAAAGATAAGGGAATCAAAGTCATAGAAATCAATGAGGTTGCGGAAACACTTCTAACCAAAGAGATTTCTATCGGAAGCCCAGTCAAATTACAAGACTTTGTTATTTACTTAAGACAATTTGCCACATTGATTCGAGCAGGGGTCCCTATTGTAGAGGCAACCTCCATTTTGGCCGAGCAAACGGAGAGCAAATCGCTAAAAAAAGCCCTGTTGGTGGTTGAACAAGATCTACGGGAAGGACATCCCTTATCGGCAGCAGCTGCAAAGCATAAAAAAATCTTTTCAAGTATGTTCGTCAATATGATAAAGGCCGGAGAAGCCGGAGGGAATATGGACGATACACTAGAAAAGCTTGCCGTTCACTTTGAAAAGCAGCATTTCACCAAACAAAAGATTGTCTCCGCGCTTGCCTACCCAGTGACGGTAGCCTTCGTCGCGATAGGGGTTGTCATTTTCCTATTAGTGAGTGTTGTTCCTACCTTTGTTGATATGTTTAAGGACTTTGGCGGGGAGTTGCCGGCCATAACAAAGTTTGTCCTGAACGCTAGTGGCTTTATGCAAAAGTTTTGGTGGCTCGTTATTTTGTTCATCATCGCTGTCTTTGTTTCGATTATCATGATTCGAAATAATAAAGCATCAAAATATTATTTAGATTACTTTTTATTAAGGATGCCGTTGTTTGGTAAGATGCTTCAAAAAGCGGCATTGGCGAGGATGACCAGAACCTTAAGTTCTCTATTTGCCAGTTCTGTTCCAATCTTACAAGCCTTATCGATTGTTGAAAACATTGTCGAAAACGAAGTCATTGCTCGCGTGATTAGTCAATCACGAAAATCATTAGAGCAAGGCCACTCTTTAACAGACCCAATGAAAAAACATTGGGCGTTCCCGCCACTTGTTACACAAATGATTTCGATTGGAGAGCAGTCTGGGACATTGGATTTGATGCTTTCAAAGGTAGCGGATTTTTATGAGCGTGAAGTAGAAAGTGCAACGGATCGACTTAAGTCCCTAATGGAGCCGCTCATGATTGTCTTATTAGCAGGTTTAGTCGGTACCATTGTCACTTCGATTATGATTCCGATGTTTGACATTTTCCAACATGTCGGATAAGACAAAATATTCCTAAAAAATACAATTTCTATTATTATTTTTATCTAGTATAATATACTTACATGACGAATGTCATAGTACTAAAAGCATATAAAAGGAGAATGATTATGTTACAAAGATTAGGACAAAGATTAAAGAATCAAAAAGGTTTAACTTTAATTGAACTATTAGCGGTTATCGTTATTTTGGGGATTATTGCTGCAATTGCGATTCCTAGTATTGGTGGGATTATTCAGAAGTCAAGGGTAGATGCCGTTAAGTCTGACGCAATTCAAATTTTAAATTCTGCAAAGACTTATGTTGCTGCAAATGGTGCATCAACTGTTGAACTTACTCAAAAAGAATTAGGTTCATATATTGATATTGATAATGAAAATTTTACTTCTTATAAAGTGGCTATTAACGAAGACACTAATAATAAAGTAACTTACAAACTTACTGCTACTGTTAGAAATGTTGGTAAAAAGACTGTGAAATTTACTAATGCAACTATTAAAAACATTAAAGATAGTGGTTCAGATCTTACTGTTAATGGAGAAACCACAGAAGAAGTTGAAACTCCTTAAAATGAGGAATAGGCCTTGATTAACTTCCTACTCTTTATATACGGGACCGTATTCGGCTCTTTCTACAACGTAGTCGGCCTGCGAGTTCCATTAAATCAATCTATTGTAAAACCGCGTTCACATTGTCCGAATTGTAATCATACCTTAACAGCTATAGATTTAATACCGGTTTTATCGTACCTATTTTTAAGGGGGAAATGTCGGCGCTGCATGGCGCCCATTTCGCCCTTCTATCCTATTATCGAACTAATTACAGGGATTCTTTTTATGATGGCGCCAATCCTGATGGGCTGGAGCTTTGAACTCATTATTGCCTGGACCTTAGTATCGTTGATGGTTATCATTTTTGTATCCGATATTCATTACATGATTATTCCCGATAAGGTTCTGCTTGTCTTTTCGGTCATTTTTCTAATAGAACGATGCTTTCTGCCGCTTTCCCCATGGTGGGACTCGGCTCTAGGTGCAGTAGTTGGTTTTTCTCTTCTTCTCCTTATCGCTGTTGTAAGCAAAGGTGGTATGGGTGGCGGGGATATCAAGTTATTTGCCGTCATTGGGCTTGCACTAGGAACTAAACTTGTACTAATTTCTTTCTTTTTATCCACTTTTTTTGGAGCATTCTTTGGTGTAATTGGAATGATGACTGGAAAGGTGAAAAAGAGGAAGCCTATACCTTTTGGCCCCTATATTGCAATCGGGACCATCGCTGCTTATTTTTTTGGTGAAAATATTATTCAATGGTATATCCATTTCATGTAAGGAGTCTTCAACATGGCGATCAATTTTAAGTTTGGTATAAACAAAACGATAAACATATCGATTAAGGATCATGCTTTACGGTTTGTCGAATTGAAGCAGACTCAACCCCTAGTGATTCAAAGAATGGGTGAGTACTATTTGCCATCTGGATTGATCAAAGAAGGGAAAATTCTAGACGTTGAGACCTTGTCAACCATCCTTGAACAATGTGTTTCCGAATGGAAAATATCAAAAAGAATGATCCGTTTTTTAGTCCCTGATCCATTTGTTGTGATTCGTAAAGTATCGATTCCAAAAGAAATCAAAGAAGACGAAATAAATGGATATTTATATATGGAGATAGGAACCAGTATTCACCTTCCATTTGAAGATCCCGTTTTTGATTTTTTCCTCCAAGAAAACAATGATAAAGAAACGAATGAAATCCTATTATTTGCTGCCCCTGAAGATGTTGTAAGAGAATATATGGATTTATTTGAGCGTGTTAAATTAAAACCAATTGCCGCAGATCTATCCTCACTCGCATTAAATAGATATTACTATCAACTAGATCCGGCTAAATCTAATGACAATCATTTGTTGGTACAAATTGATTTGCAAACGGTTAATGTATGTATTTTTGAAAATCATTTACCAGTCTTTATGAGACAATTAAATATGGATAGTAAGAGGGAAAAATGGATCCATTCCACTAGCAAGGATTCGTTCTTATCCTTTCAATATAGTGGAGATCGTCAGGATATCCTAACCTCTCTTGAAAGTATATACAATGAGATTGATAAAGTCATGAATTTTTATCGTTATTCCTTGAATCAAGGAAAAAAACAGGTGCAAACAATGATCCTTGATGGCGATCATCCTTGGTTAGATGAGATTTTTGAACAAATGGGAAATAGGTTTGATGTCCCTATGATGAAACTAAACGACATGAATACTAGTGCGGGACCAATTCCTGCTCAGTTTCATTTAAATGTTGGTTTAGGTTTAAAAGAGGTGTAGAAATGCTGGTAGATATTAACCTCCTTCCGAAAAGGGATGAAAAAAATATTGCTGTTTACGTAATTGCTGGTGGAATGGTCATTTTACTCATCATCGTTGCAGTCGTTTTTTCCATTTATTTAAATGGTAAAAAACAAGACATAAAAATGGTGGAGCAGCAAATATCGATGAATCAAGAAATCTTAGCCGAGCAGCATAAAAAGCTAGCACAATATCAATCTTCTAAATCTGTTGTTGAACTGGAAAACGCCATTAACTGGGCGAAGAATCAGCCATATAATATGGTATATGTAATCCAGGAACTCACAAAGTCGCTTCCGCAAAGTGGGTTTATGCTAGAATTTCAACTGGATGAGGAAAATGTAATTACGGAACGCGTACAGTTTGATACAAAGAGTGATGCGGCCTACTACTTAAACGCTATAGCAGCATATCCTTGGGTGGACGAAGCGGTCATCAGCGAAGCAAAAACTTCGGATATTCTTAAAAATGACAATACTCTTCAATCAGAAGGGTTAGCCAATTCTAAATTAAAGGAAGAGGATATAGTTCCCCGTTATTTTGCTGAATACGAGGTAAGGCTAGATGTTCCACAAGTACAGAATGCAAGTAACAAACAGAAAAAGGCTGCGGTAGGTGGGGAAGGGGGCAATACCCCATGAACCTAGAATTGTCAAAAAAACATTCCGTTATCATTATCCTTAGCGTTTTATTAATAATCATAGTAACAGTAGGCGCTTATTTTCTTTATATTGTTCCAGCCAATAATAGTCTGGCTCAAAAAAAATCAGCGTTAAAAATGTCGAACCAAGAGCTTTCGATTATTCAACGTAAACTGAAACAAACAAGTAGTCAGACCATTCAAAGTTCAATGGAATTGCAAAAACAGATTCCTGTGAAACGGCTGCTTGATCAGTTGCTGCTTAACATCGAAAAAGCTGAGATCATTTCCGATACCAATATTATTGAATTAAAACTAAATGGTACTGAAAGTGAAGAAGATGTAGATTTGTCTTCAACAATTCCGAAGATTAACACTCAGTCCAGTACCAAAACGAATGAGAATTCGACTAGCAACCAAGAGCAATCACCAGCGCAAAAGGATGTTACATTACCAAATGGTATAAAAAAGACATCGATTATTTTATCTGGTGAAGCGAAAACCTATTATGAACTAGAAAAATTTCTAACTGAATTACAATCATTACAGAGAATAATAAAAATTGACCAATTTAAATTTACAGGTCGAGATGAAATATATTCGGTTCTTCAATCGATGGACCCGTTAAAATTTGAAGCTACCATTTCAGCCTATTATTTTCCGACATTGGTAGACTTACAAAAGGAAATACCACCATTGGATACCCCGGCCGTATCTAACAAGAAAAATCCGATAAGTGAGTTCTCTGATACGGAAGAAAATGGCGACGATGATGAGAATAAAAACCCGTAAACATGTTGCATCCAAATTAAAAGGTAAAAATAACTTTTTGAATGAAGATGGTCTAACCCTACTAGAATTATTAGCTGTTATTGTGATTCTGGGCATTATTTCAACAATAGCTTTTATATCCATTTCCAGGGTGATCCAAGATTCAAAAGATCGTGCATTTGTGGGCAATGCATTCGCATTAAAAGAAGCGGCAAGTTTATTTTTACGAGAAGAATCGGTCAATGAAAAAGCGCCTAGAGAGATGATTACTTATCAAGAATTGGTTGAGGCGGATTATCTTGATGAATTTAAAGATCCGGATACAGGAGAGTATTTGCAGGCATCTTCTGATTCCTTTGTATTGGTAAATGGATCTTCTATTACTGCTGTATGCTTGAAAGGCCAAACACGTAACCTATGCTCTTATTCCGGAGATGATTCGGCTATCCCCATAAAGGATTTAACCGCAACGCGTATCAAACCGAACAATTAAAAAATTTGACGAAAGTCTACGATAACAAGACGACAAAAGTCTTGTTATTTTTTTTTCCATTATGTTAGGATGAAACCATTACTCATAGGTAGAGAGAGGAGTACGGGTTAGTGGACAAGCCTAAAGGAGGCAATACAATAAAGATTAAATTAAATGGAGAAACTCAAGAATATCATAAAGAACCGAAGAAAAAGGAGACGAAAGCCACCCTCGAGCAAACAACGAGAGTGATTAAAATAGATTCGAATAAGTTAGATTCGAATAAATTAGATTCTGATGCTTTTTCAGAGACAGCTGCTGCCAAGGAGCCTATCGATGAGAGCTTTGACTGGATCATTCCGGAATCCTCGGAAAATGATATAGAGGAATATAAAATAACAAGCAGCAAAACGCCTAAGAAAAGCAGCCTCCCCAAAATAGCATCCTTTTCATCCAAGTCTAACAAGAATAATAAGAAGATTGGCCGGCCAATTGGATCCATTATTATTTCAGGAATTTTCGCCATCCTAATTGGTACCACGATCGGTGTTGTGATGCTGAAGCTTGTCATTTCAGGACCAACGGATAAAAAGGTGGTAACAGATACACCAGTTGTAGAAGAAAAAGGGGAAACGGAAAATAATGCTGACACCGGAAAAACAACTTCTTCCGCCATCAGTCCTTTAACTACTACTGTCATCCAAGGTGGGGTATATACGACTAAGGATGGGGCAAAGGATGCCTTGAGCGAATTAGCAAGTAAAGGAATTCCAGGACAAATCGTTGAAATGGATGGCAAACAATTTATTTTTCTAGGAGCAACGGATTCAATTGAAACAGCCAAATCGTTAAGTTCCCAATTTAAAGAACGTGGTGTCGAGGGTGCATTTGCCAAGGTACTGTCACTTGATGAAAAAAAAGTATCGGATATTACAAATGAGGAAAAGGACTTTCTAGACGAGGTTCCACCCATTTATCAAACACTTTCTGCAGCCACTTCAGGTGCTCTTTTAACGAAGAAAATTCCAGAAGATGTTGCCAAAGACTTAGCAGGTTTTGACGGAAAATTAAAAGTAACTGGAATTAAAAATGAAAAGGTAAAAGGTATTAAGGCTGAATTATCTAGTGCTGAAGAAAAGGTTAAAGCGTTCCAAAAATCTAAGGATACAAAAAGTCTTAGCGAAGCGCAGCAGCATCTATTAAACTTTTTGTCAGCCTATTATTCATTGTAAACGACAAACCTCGATATTTTCTGGGAAATAAGGCCTGTCCCAAGCGGACAGGTTATTTTATTTGAGAGAAAAGAATGACCTTTTGCATATTCTGACAAAAATCTTCAAAATTTAATGATATAAAAATTGTTTGCTTAAGGGATTTCTGATACCATTGACATGTATCTCCCTATTTAAATGCAAAAAGGTATGGTGATTGAATGCAGAACCTCATTTTAGCCTCTTCTTCTCCACGGCGAAAGGAACTTCTAGAAAATCTCCACTTAACATTCGCGATTATCAGTAGTGAAGTTGATGAAAGCTTTGATCCGGAACTATCCCCCGAGGATGTAGTGATGGAGTTAGCCGAGCGTAAAGCACAGGTAGTTTTTAATGAAAATCAGGATGCCTATGTGATTGGTTCGGACACGATTGTCGCACTGAATAATCGAATCTTAGGAAAACCAGCTGATGAAGCAGAAGCCGTTCAAATGTTAACAAGTTTGTCAGGTCAGAAGCATGATGTGTTTACGGGTGTATCCATTGTGTCTCCAACAAGTACTACCCGATTTTATGAAAAAACAGAAGTTTGGTTTTGGGAGTTAACGGACGAAGAAATTAAAACCTATGTGCAAAGTGGTGAACCGCTTGATAAAGCAGGTGCATATGGTATTCAACAGCTAGGAAGTATGCTTGTCAAAAAAATAAATGGAGACTATTTTGCGGTTGTTGGCCTGCCGGTTGCTCGGACAATCAGAGAATTGAAAAAGGCAGGCTACCAGTTGCCGTATTAAACAATTACAGGTTCATTATCTCCCTCAACATTAGGGAGGAAGAAAAGTGTCAACAAATACATTAATGATCCGTGATTTTCCGCAAGACGAACGACCAAGGGAGCGTTTTATTCAACATGGACCGCAAAGCTTATCGAATCATGAACTGATTGCGATCCTGCTCCGGACCGGAACAAAGGAAGAATCAGTATTACAACTATCGAATCGTTTGCTTACCCATTTTGAAGGATTAAGAATGTTAAAATCAGCCAGCTTAGAAGAAATAACCGAAATTAAAGGGATTGGCGCAGCCAAGGCGATTCAAATTCTTGCTGCTGTGGAAATCGGCAGAAGAATTGCTAACCTAAACAACAGTGACCGCTATGTGATTCGATCCCCGGAAGATGGCGCCAAATATGTCATGAACGATATGCGCTTCTTGACACAGGAGCATTTTGTGTGCCTTTATTTAAACACGAAAAACCAGGTCATCCATAAACAAACCGTGTTTATCGGCAGCTTAAATGCCTCGATAGTACACCCAAGGGAGGTTTTCCGCGAAGCATTAAAGCGGTCAGCGGCATCTGTTATTGCCTTGCATAATCATCCTTCAGGCGACCCATCGCCAAGCCGTGAAGACATTGAGGTGACTAAGCGGCTCGTCGAGTGTGGGAAAATAATTGGCATCGACCTTCTTGACCATTTAATCATCGGTGAAAACAAGTTTGTGAGTTTAAAGGAAAAAGGGTATGTATGATACTAGGATATTATTTGACGTTAGGCTATAATATTGAGTATGATTTTTTAGGACTGTTTTTAAATTAGCTATATAAATAGTACGAAAATAGACATGATAATTAAGGTGATTACCTGCCTATTAGAATAGTGCATTTCGTATCAGAAAGGGAGATACAACATTATGTTTGGAATTAGACCTAGAGATCTTGGGATTGACTTGGGAACAGCAAATACCCTTGTATATGTAAAAGGAAAAGGAATTGTGTTACGGGAGCCATCAGTCGTGGCAATGCAAACTGATACAAAAGGGATTGTCGCAGTAGGGAACGATGCGAAAAATATGATTGGACGAACACCGGGGAATGTCATCGCAATGCGTCCGATGAAGGATGGGGTCATTGCTGATTTTGAAATAACGGCAGCGATGATGAAGCACCATATACGAATGGCACAGAAAAGTAATAATCTTTTTTCTGGCAAGCCCTATGTCATGGTTTGTGTTCCCTCAGGCATCACCGCCGTTGAGGAACGTGCCGTCATTGATGCGACTAGACAAGCCGGGGCAAAGGATGCCTATACGATTGAAGAACCATTTGCGGCAGCAATTGGCGCCAACCTCCCTGTTTGGGAACCAACCGGCAGTATGGTAGTGGATATTGGCGGTGGGACGACTGAAGTTGCCATCATTTCTTTAGGGGGTATCGTGACAAGCATATCCATTCGCGTTGCCGGGGATGAAATGGATGATTCAATTATTTCTTATATCCGTAAACATTATAATTTAATGATTGGTGAGCGTACGGCGGAAACCATTAAAATGGAAATCGGTTCTGCCGGCAATCCCGAAGGCATCGACAATATGGAAATTCGCGGCCGAGACTTATTAACAGGCTTGCCAAAAACGATTGAGATTACGGCAAAAGAAATTGCCACCGCCTTAAATGATACGGTTTATGCGATTGTCGAAGCCGTGAAAAATACGTTAGAAAAAACTCCGCCGGAACTTGCTGCCGATATTATGGACCGTGGTATTGTATTAACAGGTGGAGGCGCGCTTCTTCGCAATTTGGACCAGGTTATTAGTGAAGAAACAAAAATGCCTGTCTTGATTGCCGAGAACCCGCTTGATTGTGTAGCCATCGGAACAGGAAAAGCGCTAGATCATATCCATTTATTTAAGAATAAAGCGAAAGATTCTCGATAATAAATGTAAATGATAAAGATTTTAGAAAAATAGAGGTGTATAATCATGCCACAGTTCTTTTTGAATAAACGACTGATTATTTTGCTTGTCAGCATTATTGTTCTCGTGGCATTGATTGGGTTTTCTTTAAGGGAGAGAAGTAAACTATCTTGGCCGGAGCAATTTATCAAAGATACCACCGGCTGGGTTCAATCCCTGGTTTCGAAGCCTACCAACTATGTGGCAGGCTTTTTTGAAAATCTCCAGGACTTAACCAATACATATGATGAGAATAAGGAATTAAAACCGCGCATTGAAAATCTTGCCGGCCTTGAGGCCCAAGTTCAAGAGTTAAAAAAGGAAAATAAAGAATTGCGTGACGTTCTCGGTGAAAAAAAGACCCTGCGAGATTTTGAACCACTTCCAGCTACTGTTATTGGTAGAAACCCTGATCGTTGGCATGAAATGATTATAATCGACAAAGGTAAATTGCAAGGTGTTAAGAAAAATATGGCGGTTGTCACGGCACGTGGTTTAGTTGGAAAAGTAAAAAATGTGACCCAATTCAGCTCAACCGTGCAGCTGTTAAGCTCAATGGATCCGAAGAATCGGATTTCTGCTATCGTCCAGGGTGAAACCGATGTGCACGGACTTGTAGAGGGCTATGATCAAGAGAAAAAGTTATTGATGGTGAAGGCGATCCCTTCCGGCGCAAAAATTGAAAAGGGCCAAACCGTGATCACCTCTGGATTAGGCGGCTTTTTTCCAAAAGGATTACTGATTGGAAAAGTGGTTGAAGTAAAACAGGATCAATATGGGTTGAATTTAACTGCCCTCGTAAAACCTGGGCCTGATTTTTATGATATTACAAATGTAATTGTCACGAAGACAAACATGATACAGGTTGATACAGCCGAAACATCTGATGGGAAGGAGGAGGAATAGTGAAAAAGTTCCTTCTTCCTCTTTTGTTTTTATTCTTATTTATTTTTGAAAGTCTTTTTATTCAATTTGTTCCGGCAGACTTGTTTGGACAAAATCGCGTTATCGCCCCTCACTTTCTTTTTACCGGCCTGTTATTTCTAACGATTTATGTTGGGAAAAAACAGGGGTTGATTTATGGGGCTATTTTTGGATTATTGTTTGATGTAGTCTATATCGAAATTATTGGGATCTACCTTTTTCTATATCCATTTATATGTTATCTTGTTTCCAAAATCATGCACATCATGCAAACCAACATTGTTGTTGCCTTCCTCGTCTCCCTTTTCGGCATCGCCTTATTAGAAGTAGGGGTTTACGAAATGAATCATTTAATCGGTGTGACAGACCTCGATTTTATGACCTTTATTCATTTGCGTTTTTATCCGACCATGCTCCTAAATGCAATCATTATTGTCATTTTGGGATATCCCTTTAAAAGGCTTTTTGAAAAGCATGCCGAATCACTGAGAGCCGAATGACGTTTTGGCAGTCTCTAGAATTCTTTTGAAAAAAAAGGAGAACGGACGCATCATGTCGAATTATAATAAAGATGTCTATAGGTATAATTCGGAACGAGTATAAGGGCATACAAATTTTACTTTTTGAATGGAAAAATTTGTGTGTTTAGAGACTTCTTTTTTAATTATGAGGTGAATTTTCTCCATGAAAAAACGGCAAAATGTTACAATAAAGGGAACGAAGGAAGGACTTGTCCTTCATCTTGATGATAAATGTTCCTACGAGGAACTAAAAAAGGAACTTGAACAAAAGCTTTCGATCAATTCAAGGACACAGGAAGAACGCAACTTAATCTCTGTCAAAGTGAATGTTGGCAATCGATATTTGTCCGAAGTACAGCGGGAAGAGCTAAAGAGCTTGATCCGTCAAAAAAAGAATTTTGTTGTCGATGAAATTGAATCAGAGGTCATCACTAAGGAAGAGGCGAAAAGCCTAAAAGCTGAAAATGAGATTATGACTGTTTCTAGTATTGTTCGTTCGGGACAGGTTCTAAAAGCTCCTGGTGATTTACTATTGATCGGTGATGTCAATCCAGGTGGAATGGTAGTTGCCGGTGGAAATATATTTATCATGGGTTCCTTAAAAGGTGTGGCACATGCTGGCTGCTTTGGCAATCTGGCGGCAGTCATTGTGGCTTCCAGTATGAAACCAACTCAGCTTAAGATAAGTGATTCTATCAATCGGGCCCCAGACACTATTCAAAACAATGAAAAGCGGGAAATGGAATGTGCGTACATAGATGAGAATCGGCAAATTCTTGTTGATAGATTACAAGTTTTAATTCATTTACGGCCTAATTTAAACAGATTCGAAGGGGGACATTAAGGTGGGAGAAGCAATAGTAATTACATCTGGTAAGGGCGGCGTTGGGAAAACGACAACTTCTGCTAATATTGGGACGTCTCTAGCCCTTCAAGGTAAGAAAGTATGCTTAGTGGATACTGACATCGGTCTTCGAAACTTGGATGTTGTAATGGGACTTGAAAACAGAATCATTTATGATCTGGTCGATGTAGTAGAAAAAAGATGCAAAATCCATCAAGCATTGGTTAAGGACAAACGTTTTGATGGGTTGTTATATTTGCTGCCCGCAGCCCAAACTGTTGATAAATCAGCGGTCAAGCCCGAGCAGATGCGGGAATTGATTACTGAATTAAAGCAAGATTATGATTATATCATTATTGATTGTCCCGCCGGTATTGAACAAGGTTTCCAAAATGCGTTGGCCGGAGCGGATAAGGCGATAATTGTTACAACGCCGGAAGTTTCCGCCGTTCGTGATGCGGACCGTATTATCGGTCTGATTGAAAAGCAAAAGAATATGGAAGCGCCTAAATTAGTCGTCAACCGGATTCGCAATCATATGATGAAGAGTGGCGATATGCTCGATATTGATGAAATCACCCAGCATTTATCGATTGAGCTTATTGGTATTGTTGCAGACGACGAAGAGGTCATCAAGGCTTCCAATCACGGCGAACCAATTGCACTAAATCCAAATAGCCGGGCATCGATTGCTTATCGTAATATTGCCAGAAGGATTCTCGGAGAATCTATTCCTTTGCAGCCTCTTGAGGAAGCGAATAAAGGTGTGTTTACAAAAATTAAAAAGTTTTTTGGTGTGCGCTAATCGATATGCCTGCCCGCTTTCATGCGGACAGGCTGTTTTTTTATGTCATACTCCGTAATTTCTCTACATAGACTTGTACAAAAAAGTGGGAAAAGGGTTGATGGGGATGGCGCGGTCTACACCGGAGGAAATACGGCGACGAATCGCTAAAAGGAAAAAAGAACAGGTTCCAACGAACAAAACTGCTGACCGCCAGATGGTATGGCATGGTGATGATGAAACATACAGCTTTACTCCTTCTACTCCTTCTGGAAACGGCGGCGGAGAGGAAGGACATCCACTGTTTAAAAAGGAAGTTTTCTTTTTCAAAATATTAGCATCTATCCTCCTGTTCCTGGTGGTAGCGATTTTGTCCCGGAATCAAACGGCAACCTTTGAGCCAGTAAAAGAGTTTGTTGTTAAGCAAATGGATCTGGACTTTAAATTTGCCACAGTTTCAAACTGGTATGAGGACAAATTTGGCAAGCCCCTCGCATTGCTTCCGTTTACAGAAGAAGATCAAGCAGGAAAAAAGACAATAGTCAAAGATCAGAATTTTTCCGTTCCAGCGATGGGAAAGATCCTTGAAAACTTTGAAAAAAATGGTCAAGGGATTATGATCGAAACGGGGAAGGGGGCAGCTGTCCAGTCTATTGATGATGGATTTGTCACCTTCGTGGGAATCAAGGATGGAATAGGGAAGACCGTTGTTATTCAGCATCCAGATGGTTCGCAAACATGGTATGGGAATTTAGAGGAAGTAAAAGTTAACAAATATGACCATATTGATAAAAGAACAGTAGTAGGCACGGTTTCTGCTTCAACGGGAGAGGATAAAACAAAAGGCAAATATTATTTTGCGATAAAAAAAGACGATAATTTCATCGATCCCATCCAGGTGATTCGCTTTGAATAGAGCTATTAGTTTACTTCGACTCACTTCTATCCATCCATTGTTATGGATTGTGATTGCCCTATCGATTGCGACTGGGTATTTCCTCGAAGTCTGCCTGCTGCTTTCGATTATTTTTATTCATGAATTGGGGCATGCTGCTGCGGCTTCTTTTTTTTCATGGAGAATCAAAAAGATCACCCTCCTGCCGTTTGGCGGGGTGGCGGAAATGGATGAACACGGCAATCGTCCACTAAAGGAAGAAACAATTGTTGTAACCGCAGGGCCGCTTCAGCATGTGTGGATGGTGGCGGCGTCATACGCATTATTTTCAACGGATGTGATTTCAGAGGACTTATTTAACCTGTTTCTTCACTACAACGTCATGATCCTGGTCTTTAACCTTTTTCCAGTTTGGCCGCTTGATGGCGGAAAGCTAGTATTTTTACTGCTATCATTAAAAAATTCCTTCCCAAGTGCCCACCGACTGACGCTTTTGATTTCCTTTTTCGGGTTGACCTTGTTTTCAATCCTGATTTTACTGGCTGCACCTTCTAATCTCAATGTATGGGTCGTGATTGCCTTCTTGTATTTCTCGCTGTACCACGAGTGGAAGCAGCGCCGCTTTATCTTTATGAGATTCTTATTAGAGCGCTATTATGGAAAAAAATCCGAGTTACAGGCGTTGAAGCCTATCCAGGCTAATGAGCAGGATTTACTTATTCACGTATTGGAAAAATTCCAACGCGGCTGTAAGCATCCGATTATTGTTGAAGCGGAGGGGAAGGAAAAAGGCACTTTAGATGAAAACGAGCTCCTGCATGCCTATTTTACAGAAAAGCGCCTAACCGATAAAATCAGCGACCTTCTCTTTTCTTATTAAAAAAGTGTATAATTGAAAAAAAGCAAAAGCGCCCGGTTATCGAGCGCTTTTACTTCGCCTCGTTCTGTTTTTATAATCAATATTTTTTAAAAGTGAGGACACCAGTTTTGGAAACATTAATTATCAATTACACGGCGCGGGAGAAGCGCTTTGCCTATCTCCGTGACAACCGTGTCGAAAATATCGTTTTTGACCGACCGGAACAGCGCTCGCTGGTCGGTAATATTTATTTTGGGACAGTAACAAAGGTACTCCCGGGGATGAATGCAGTGTTTATCGATATTGCAGAAGAGAAAAATGCCTATTTGCACCGAGATAACCTCCCATCGTACATACTCGCTTCCGACAAGCAAAAGAGCGTAACATCCTTTGTTCACCAAGGTGAAAAAATGCTCGTTCAGGTCGATAAGGACGCAACCGGCACAAAGGGGCCAAAGGTAACGGGAATTATCGAAATCCAAGGAAACCACCTTATTTACATGCCCAAAGGGCGTTATATTGCCGTATCGAAAAAGATCGCCGATGAGTCTAAACAGGCCACCCTTCGCCGCCTTGGCAGCCGCCTTAAAACCGAAGAAGAAGGCATCATTTTCCGTACTTCCAGCATGACGAGTACTGAAGAAGAAATCCAAGAAGAACTGCAAACCTTAAGGCAAGAATACCAGAAACTTTTACAAAAGACCGCAAAGAAACCGGGATTGATTTTTCAAAAGGATACTTTCATTGAAATGATCTTAGCCCAAGCCACAAGCATGACGTCTGGCGAAGCAATCGTTGATGACCTGGCCGTAAAAAAAATGCTTGAGCAGGCCAATAACCAAGTAAAGTACACCTACTATAACGGCAAAGAAAATATTTTCTCCGCAAATAATGTTGAGCATGAAATTGACAAAGCCTTAAAGCGGATCGTCTGGCTCGATCAGGGGGCCTATCTTATTTTTGACGAAACCGAGGCACTTACCATTATCGATGTGAATACAGGGAAGTTTTCTGGAAAGTTTGATTACCAAGATACGGTCCTTAAAACCAATCAGCTTGCCGCGAAGGAAATCATTAGGCAGCTCAAATTACGAGATATTGGTGGCATAGTCCTCATTGACTTTATTGATATGAAACGTGAGCAGGACAAGGAACGGATTCTCGGTACTATCGAAACGGAATTATCAAAAGATGAAAAAAGAACAAAGGTCATCGGTTTTACGCCACTTGGAATCCTACAAATAACAAGAAAAAGGACAAAGGTAGCACTGTCTGAAGCACTTCAAACGAAATGTCCTGTTTGTGAAGGGACGGGGCGGATCCTAAGCGTGGAAACTATTGCCTTTCGGCTTGAACGAGAGCTGCTAGAGCACCGTCACGCGGAATTTGAGGCAATCCTGATTGAGACTTCTAAAGAGGTAAAAGAGGCTCTATTAGGCGAAAATGATGCCCAAAAACAAGCGTTAGAAGAACTGCTGCAAATAAAGCTTTATTTTTCAATTAAGCCAGCAGCAAAACCATATTTTATCCTGAAACAATTTGGCAGTGACCGGGATATCTTCCTAAAAGCTATTGACACTTATCTTTAAATTATGTTAGTATTCTAATGTTATGTTTGTAGCCCACCCGTGCTACAACCGCACAGAACAGGTAATAAGTTTTCTGCGTGATACGCGGGGACGCCTGGGGATGGCGAGTCTGAGTTTATAAGGAGGTGCAGTTCATGTACGCAATTATCGAAACTGGCGGGAAACAAGTTAAAGTCGAAGAAGGCCAAGCAATCTACATTGAGAAATTAGATGTTGAAGCTGGTGAAACAGTTACTTTTGACAAGGTTCTTTTCGTTGGCGGTGAAACTGTAAAAGTTGGAAGCCCTGTTGTTGCAGGCGCTACCGTTACAGCTAAAGTTGAAAAACAAGGCCGTGCGAAGAAAATTATTGTTTTCAAGTACAAAGCGAAGAAAAACAACCGTAAGAAACAAGGTCATCGTCAACCTTACACAAAAGTAATCATCGAAAAAATCAACGCGTAAGGTGTTGGAGAATAGATGATTGGAATTACGATTACTCGTACTGAATCCGGCGCGATTCAGTCTTTTGAAATGAGTGGCCATGCATTATTCGCTGATCGTGGGAAAGATATCGTTTGTGCAGGTGTATCTGCTGTCTCCGTTGGGGCCATTAATGCAGTACACGAGCTAACCGGTGTCACACCAGATCTTGAACACAGGGCAGATGGATTTCTCAGCTGTGTTGTCCCGGAAGAACTTCCTGAAGACACACATATGAAGATTCAGTTGATCCTTGAAGCCATGGTTGTTTCATTACGAACGATTGAAGAAGAGTACGGAAAGCACATAAAGATTACCTTCAAAAAGCAGGAGGTGGAATAAATGTTATTAAAATTAGATCTTCAGTTATTTGCATCTAAAAAAGGTGTAGGTTCTACAAAAAACGGACGTGACTCTATATCAAAGCGCCTTGGTGCTAAGCGTGCGGACGGTCAATTTGTTACTGGTGGTTCAATCCTTTACCGTCAACGCGGAACAAAGATTTACCCAGGTGAAAACGTAGGCCGCGGCGGAGACGACACTCTTTTTGCAAAAATCGACGGCGTTGTTAAATTCGAACGTTTAGGTCGTGACCGTAAACAAGTGAGCGTTTATCCAGTAGCTCAAGAAGCTTAAGGATGACATCAAAAGGAAACTCTAACCTGTTTGGTTAGAGTTTTCTTTTTGCTAACGAAAGTAAGCCTTCCCATATACCCTTCAGGAAATCTACTTCGTATAAGCTTCTTTTATGCCTCTACTAGATAAAATTGCTTACTCATGTTTATTTTTTTGATATACTAGCTTAAAACAGTGTCCAACACTTAATGTGGGAGTGTCCGTATGGGGAAAGAATGGGATATCGTTGAAGTGCTGCGGCACTCACGACATGATTGGTTAAATAAACTCCAGCTAATAAAGGGAAACTTGGATTTAAATCGAATTGACCGGGCAAAAGCAGTTATTGATGAAATTGTCATCGAAGCGCAGCATGAGACAAAGCTTTCGAATATACACATGCCAATGTTTGCCGCACTACTATTAAAATCCAATTGGGAAAATCCCTCTTTTAAACTGGAATATGAAGTATTGCTTGATTCAGAAGCGATTAAAATTGATGACGCAGGCATGACAAATTGGACAAACTCCTTTTTTTTATGTTTAAATCAGTCAATAGAGCAATTTCAAGACAACCATTTATCGATTACAATTGAACCGCAATCAGATGGTGTTCGTTTCTTTTTTGATTTTTGCGGGATAATAATTAATAAAGAACTAATTGAAAAATTCCTTGCTGAGACAACAATTGATGTTGTGGTCAAGGATTTTACAGAAAAAGAACTGACTATAGAGGTTTTTGGAAAAAGTTCATTGACATAAATGAATGTGCAAGACTGGAGGAATTAGATGTTTGTCGATCAGGTCAAGATTTATGTAAAGGGTGGGGACGGCGGCAATGGGATGGTCGCGTTTCGCCGTGAAAAGTATGTACCAAATGGTGGCCCGGCCGGTGGTGACGGTGGTAAAGGTGCTAGTGTCGTATTTGAAGTAAATGAAGGTCTAAGAACATTGATGGATTTCCGCTATAAGCGCCATTTTAAGGCAGATCGCGGTGAACATGGTATGTCCAAGGGACAGCATGGCAGAGGCTCTAAGGATATGATTGTTAAGGTACCACCTGGAACAGTTGTAATGGATGCGGATACGAAAGAGGTCATTGCTGACTTAGTGGAACATGGGCAGCAGGCAACAATAGCTAAAGGCGGCCGTGGTGGTCGTGGGAACACTCGATTCGCGACACCATCAAATCCGGCACCGGAAATTGCCGAAAATGGGGAGCCGGGACAAGAGCGTGATGTGGTTCTTGAATTAAAGCTTCTTGCTGACGTTGGTTTGGTTGGCTTCCCTAGTGTTGGGAAATCTACCTTATTATCTGTTGTTTCATCTGCAAAGCCAAAAATCGCTGAATATCATTTTACGACGATTGTTCCGAATCTGGGGATGGTGGAAACAGAAGACGGCAGAAGCTTTGTCATGGCCGACCTACCTGGGTTAATTGAGGGTGCTAGTGAAGGTGTCGGTCTTGGTCATCAATTTCTACGTCATATTGAACGGACAAGAGTGATTGTTCATGTGATTGATATGGCTGCGACAGAAGGCAGAGATCCCTATGAGGATTACCTGACCATTAATCGCGAATTAAAGGAGTATAATTTACGATTGACGGAGCGTCCGCAAATCATTGTGGCCAATAAAATGGATATGCCGGATGCCGAAGAAAACTTGCAAAAGTTTAAAGAGCAGCTTGAAGATGATTATCCAATTTTCCCTATTTCAGCTTTATCGCGTAAAGGGTTGCGCGACTTATTGTTTGCTGTGGCTGATAAAATAGAAGAAACACCGGAGTTTCCGCTTGATCATGAAGAAGAAGATACCGGAATTCATCGTGTTCTTTATAAACATGAGGCAGATCCTGAAAACTTTACGATTACAAGAGAATCTGATGGTTCGTATGTCCTTTCAGGTGAAAAACTGGAAAGATTGTTTAAAATGACAGACTTTTCTCGAGAAGAATCTGTCCGGCGGTTCTCCCGTCAGCTTCGTGGTCTTGGCGTTGATGATGCATTAAGACAACGCGGTGCTAAAGATGGGGACATCGTTAAGTTATTAGAGTTTGAATTTGAGTTTATTGAGTAGAGAGTTTTTCGTAAGAGATCGAGGTAGAGTGAAATGGATAATTTTGATAAAAAGTACTATTTGATCCGTGAAGATGTTTTGCCGGAAGCGATGAAAAAAACAATTGATGCGAAGGAAATGCTAGAACGTGGCAAGGCAGAATCAATTGCGGAGGCCGTTCAAAAGGTTGATTTGAGCAGAAGTGCCTTCTATAAATACAGGGACACTGTTTTTCCTTTTTCGACGATTCAGAAGGAAAAAATCATCTCACTCTTCTTTCATTTGGAGGATTATTCCGGAACATTGTCAAAATTGTTGAGTGTTGTAGCAGCGTCTGGTTGTAATGTCTTAACCATTCACCAAACGATTCCGCTGCAGGGCAGGGCCAATGTGACATTGTCATTAAACACATCGAATATCACAACAGATCTCGATGACTTACTTACGAACTTACGAAAACTTGAATTTGTTGAGAAGGTGGAAGTGCTGGGAACTGGTGCATAGTGGACGTTTGTCTGCTGAGGCCCGCTCTCAGCTTTCTTTTTAGAAAAATAAGACGCAAAATTTTGAAAAAGGGCAATTAAGCTGAATATGCGCTTGCTCGTTTAAATGATTGAGGAGTGGAGAGACGATGAAAGTTGGTTTTTTAGGTCCAAAAGCTACATTTACTGAACTCGCTGTGAAAAATGTCTTTCAAGGATACGAACTTAAGCCTTATCGAACGATTCCTGAAAGTATGGATGCCATTGTCGATAAAAAAGTCGATTTGGCTGTAGTTCCTGTGGAGAATGCCCTAGAAGGATCAGTGAATATTACTTTAGACTATTTAACGCATGTTGTTCAAATTCCGATTGTTGGAGAAATTACACTTCCGATTAAGCAACATTTGATGGTGCATCCTGCAAATATGGAAAAATGGGAAGAGGTGAGCGTAGTATACAGCCATTCACATGCCATTGCCCAATGTCATAAATTTCTACATACTCATTTTACAGGTGTGCCAATTGAGAGTGTCACGTCCACAGCTGCAGCAGCAAAGATGGTAATGGAAAGTCCTGGTATGAGGGCAGCGGCAATTGCCAATGAACTTGCAGCCAAGGAGTATGGTTTAGCAATCGTGGAAAAAAATATCCATGATTTTGATTATAATCATACAAGCTTTTTTGTTTTATCAGAACAGAATTTTGACTTTGAAGCAATTACCGGCTCCACGCATTACAAAACAACACTGATGGTTACTTTGCCGTCAGACCAGGCCGGTGCCCTTCATCAGGTGCTATCTGCCTTTGCATGGAGGAAACTAAATCTCTCTAAAATTGAATCAAGGCCAATGAAAACAGGGATTGGTAATTACTTTTTTATTATTGATCTCGAAATGAAGATTGACGATGTATTAATTCCCGGAGCAATAGCTGAGCTTGAGGCATTAGGCTGCGGGGTGAAGGTTTTAGGAAGCTACCCATCGACAATTGTGGCGTTGGATTAAAAAAGGACCCAATCCGGGTCCTTTTAAGATTCTAACAAGATTCCTTCTGCTTTTAGTGCGGCTTCTGCATTATTTAGTGCCCGTTCCGTCGAGGCTGAAAGGGTATGTAGATGATAGCCACCTGTAAGTTCTGATAGTAACGATGCTTTTGTTGTTTGCAGTCTCTTGAGAAATTGTTTTACTTCTTGACGGTTTGACACCATGATCGATGCCGTTAAATCGCCGTAAACAGCGTGTTCAATTTTGACATCCTTCACTAAAACGCCATGATCTACTAATAAATTCAATTCCTTTTCTGTGTCCATTGGTGTATGCCTGCAGGCAATTGTCCGTTCAAATAGAGGCATGCTGGTATTCTGTTTTAGGTACATATACCCTTGGCTTGTGGCGATAATGGGTTCACTTTTTGCCTTAAGCAGCGTAATATCCCCAACAATTACTTGCCGGCTGACATTGGTTTGTTCGGCTAATTCGCCCCCTGTAATGGGAACACTGCTTTCTTTTAATAAATGTAAAATAAACTTTCTCCGATCTTCCCCAAGAATCTTTTTCTGTTCCATATATAAAAAACGCTCCTCATAATAAGCATAATAGCTAATTTTACCATAGGAGCAGTAAAAATAAAACTTTCTCCGAAGCTTACCGTAAATCGTTTTTCCGGCAGGATAAACATAATTTTTTAAAAGATAGCATAAGTTTTTCTGAAGAATGTTAGCACTTTGCCCATGTTCACATACACTATATGGACTTATGCCATAGGAGGGGAAATCAGAGTGAAGATCCATATCGTACAGAAAGGGGATACTCTTTGGAAAATCGCCAAGAAGTACGGCGTGAATTTTGAAGAGCTGAAAAAGATGAATGCGCAGCTCAGCAACCCTGATATGATTATGCCCGGTATGAAAATAAAAGTCCCAACAACAGGTGGAACAATAAAAAAAGAAGCACCGATGGGACCAACAAAATCGGGAACGACAATCAATATGGGAGCAAAGAAAGAAATGCCAATAGCTGAGCATCCGT
This sequence comes from Neobacillus sp. OS1-2, assembly GCF_030915505.1. Lineage (GTDB taxonomy): Bacteria > Bacillota > Bacilli > Bacillales > Cytobacillaceae > Neobacillus. The sequence continues at coordinate 588,001 of NZ_CP133265.1, read as the reverse complement.
TTGCCAAGGAGAAGCCTATTCCAGCACCGATTAAGGAAATGCCGAAAAAAGAGGTACCGATTATCAAAGAACAACCCATCATAAAAGAACAGCCAATTATCAAAGAACAACCAATCATCAAAGAACAGCCTATTATCAAAGAACAGCCAATAATAAAAGAAGCACCTAAAGTACCCTATACTCCGAAAATGCCTCTGCAAGTAGTCCCGGAAATAGATATTAACAATTATTATATGTCCAACATGACTAATATGACTGTTCAGCCCAATCTACCACCTAAACCAGCAAATATCCTTCCCGAGATTAAAGAAGTTCCGAAAAAGGAAATTCCAGTTCCACCACCGGTACAGGAAGCACCTGTTGAGATGCCGCAGCAATATTGTGTTCCAGTAACACCGGTGATGCCAGGGCCAGGTTTCTGTCCGCCGTTTGGCGGGGGAGGTTTCCCGATGCCACAAATGATGCCACAAATGATGCCGTATCCACAGGTCCAAGGAATGGCTATGGCACCACCACAAGGAATGATTCATGGTACTCCAGGCGTTGCTCCAACAGCAGCTGGCATGCCGAGCCCATTCTACCATGATGAATCGTCATCTTTTATGCCGCAAATGCCTATTATGAACCCTGCATATCCAGGAGGTGCAATGGGAGCCGCTCAAAATCCGGCATTCCAACAGCCGATGGATCCTGCTGCTTATGGACAAATGCCATCAGGGTTTGGGGGAATGCCAGCAGGCTACGGGCAAATGCCAATGGGTTACGGAGAAATGCCACAAGGCTACGGCCAGATGCCAACGGGCTATGGAGAAATGCCGCAAGGTTTCGGAGGCCAAATGCCAACGGGCTATGGAGAAATGCCACAAGGTTTCGGAGGCCAAATGCCACAAGGTTTTGGCGGCCAAAGCCAAATGCCGACAGGTTTCGGAGAAATGCCAGGAGGTTACCCTGGGGCAGGACCAACGGGTTACCCAATGGCAGGGACTAATGTAGGTGGTTTCCCTAGTCAAAATCCGGCGGAATTTGCTCAAACAGCACCCGTAATGCCTGGCACAATGTACGGGAACCCTGAGATGGCAAGTCCCTACGGGATGGGACCCACCGCCGCCACGCCATATGGTTATCCACAAATGGGCGGACCGGTAATGGGGCAACCCATGGGCTTTGAATCATCAGATCTAGTTTCACCTGCGGCCTACGGCCAAATGCCATACATGCAAAACATGCAAGCACAGGGGGGATTACCTGTAGGAACTGGTGCAATGGGTGATTGCGGCTGCGGCCCAGCACCTTCTATGGGTGTCATGCAACCGGCTGCGGCAGCACCAAATGCTGAGCCGATGAATTTTGTCCCACCTACACCGCCAATATACAGCGCACCTTATATGGGGCCTGTCAATGTTGCTCAGCCCCCATATATGAATCCATATGGAATGGGGCCTGGTGGAAATAATCCTTACGGTATGCCAGGGTACCGAGATGAAAGCAATTAATAGGTCAGTTAACCAAAAAGGAGACGATGATTATTTTGATCGTCTCTTCTCTTATTTTCAGTCGCAGTTTTATGAAGAAATCATTGAGTTTTCTCTTTTACGAAATTCTGTTTTTTTATTAATGACTGACAAACATACTTACATTCTCAAAGGGTATCATTCCAATAACAAACTAAAGATCCAGGAGGCATTTACCACAACCCTAAGGAAAGAAGGATTTAGACAAACGTATAGATTTTTAACTCCTTCTGTAAAGGAACAGCTATTTTTTGAAGGAACCTACTTTGGTTGTATCGAATACATTTACCCTCATAGAACAGCTTTTACTTTTCAATCACAGAAAAACCGTCAAGAAGGGATTGACCTTTTAGAACAATTTCACCAAACTACGGCAACATTTGAAACCCGCTATCGCACATTGATCCCAAGAGGTCATCTAGTAGAAAAATGGACAGAGCGGCTCCATATTTTTTCCAATCATCTCCCCTTTCTAAAATATTTTATAAACGATCCATTTATCTCTGAAATGATATCATGGGGGGAATGGTCATTAGCGGGGATGGAAAAGCACCGCAGCTTTTTTAAACAAGAGCCTTTAGTGATCCTCCACGGAGATGTAGCCCATCATAATTTTTTACGTGATAAAAATGGAAAGTTACATTTAATTGATTTTGATTTAATTAGTGTCGGTCCCCCGTCATTTGATTATGTACAATATGCCAATAGAATTTTGCCATTTATTGACTGGTCATTTGGAAAACTTTCTGGGTTAAAGCAGATGCGCTGCTATTTACAGGAGGAAGCATTTTTATATGCCTTAGCCTACCCCGCTGATGTTTTTCGTGAATGGAACCGATTGATTCGCGAAAAATTGTATACCGATCAGATAAAATTGAGGCAGGTAATGGATTTATCCCTCAGTCAGTTTTACTCCAGGAAAACGTTTATTGACCAGTTACAGGAAAAAGTGAAATGAATGAAATACCCTCGAAATTAACAAGCTATACATGAGCATGTTTTAAATGCTCAGATTGTTACGAGGGGGTTTTTCGCTTGAACAAAAAACAGTGGATGATTCCTCTGTCCGCATTCTTTCTGATAGGTGCGGCGGGATGTGCAAGTGATAATAATCGTGCAGGGGTGAATGAAAAAAACAATCTAGCACGGCCAATCGGATATTACTCCAATGAAAACCACCCTAATAATGGTAACGAGTTAATCAGGGATAATGATGGTGCAATCACGGAAATGATGGATCACACGCTTGGGGACGAGGATCAGGTCATTAACGAAGAAAATAGTCGGCAAATACAAACCAGAGACGAAAACGGAAATCCTAAAAATCCCACGACCCCGTTAGCCAAGAAGGATCGCAACTTTTTCCAACGTGATAATCGGTTTAGCACGAGTGATATGAATTATCACGGTCATTTGAGTACAAATATGGGAAATACCGGAGTGGCGACAAATCCGAATTTCCAAGATGATTTTTCTAATAAAATTCGAAACAAAGTAGCGGCGATCCATAATGTTCAAGATGTACGATCTGTTGCTTACGGAAATACTGTCATTGTTTCGGTGAAATTACAGGATAATAGTAAAGCAGCTGATACAAAAAGAGCCATAAAGAATGCGGTGAAACCTTATGCAAAAGGAAGAGAAGTAACCGTCTTCACGGATGAAGGCGCCATTGGCCGTGACCGGAATACTGAAAATGATATTCAGCGAAACAAGGGTGGAAGATAATTAGATAAGTGGAAGCGCCTTAACGACTAGAGCAGGACAAAAGGGTAAAGCATACGCGGCTTTGCCCTTTTTTTCGACTTTTAGAATTGTCTAGCTTCAGTGCCCAGCGGCTAGTAGACTTCGCTCATCTCCCTACGATAAGTCAACATCGAATCGCTAACGCTCTTCGTGTTTCCTTTATCTCAGTCGAAGCGCTCCAGTCTATACGCCGCTAAACGGGCACTTCAGCTTTTCGTGGATAAAAAGGCAAAATAAGGCTAAACTAGGATCGTAAAGATTGTTCAATTTTTAACAATAAGAGGTGAGTAACATGAGGGTCAGCTGGATAGCGATGAACCGGCTTTTACTAGCCGTAACTGCTGTTATTCTCTTCATGTTTATCGGCAGTGCCCCCCGAATGTTGATGTACGGCGCTGCTGCACAACAGGATAATCATCGAGCACAGCCACTTACAATGACGGTCATTTTAGAAAGGGTCTATCTTGATGGTGAAATTAGTCAGGAAGTCATTCACGAGACAAGTTGGTCAATGGAGAATTTTTGGGCAAAATATGACCAGTGGCAGCTTACAGATATTGATGAATCGACCTTTGTTTTTCGACAACAAGTAGATGATATATCACCATTGCTGAAAGCAAATGGATTTTTTGGTGTGACGGAGGATGGGATATTGACCATCTTTAATGGAAGACCTGGTCAATCCCGAATCATTCAATCTTTTTTTCAAATAGATATTTTGAAGCTTGAAAGCAAAAAACAGGAAGAACTGATTAAAGGTATCCCGATAAAGTCAAAGGACCAGTACGTTCAAGTTTTAGAAACATTTAAGCCATATTCCGTAAAAAAAGAATAGAAGAATAAGTTAAACGGACTGATTTCAATACATCAGCCTGTTTTTTTTGCTAAAATCAATAGGCGAATTCTTCAACTCCCTTAAATTTGTATGGTAGAATGGAATTTAGTGAAACTTTGGGGAGAGAAATAGATTGTATGAATTTATAAAAGGAACTGTAGAGTTTGTAGGTCCGGAGTATATTGTTATTGAAAATAACGGGATTGGCTTTCAAATTGCCACGCCGAATCCGTTTATTTATACCGGTAAAATGGAAACACTGGTAACGGTGTTTACCTATCACTACGTTCGCGAAGACATTTTGGCTCTTTACGGCTTTGAAACAAGAGAAGAGAAGAGGCTGTTTACAAAACTATTAAATGTTTCTGGGATTGGGCCAAAAGGAGCACTCGCTATCCTAGCTTCCGGAGAGGTTCAGCAAGTGGTCGCAGCAATTGAGAATGAAGATGAAAGCTTCTTGGTGAAATTCCCTGGCGTGGGTAAAAAGACGGCACGGCAAATGATTCTTGACTTAAAAGGAAAATTGCAGGATATTGTGCCGGATTACTTCCCGAACCTATTTAATGCCGATACATTTCAGCAATCAACGGCAGCAAGTCATGTAGCCTTTGATGAAGCAATGCTTGCATTAAAGGCACTAGGCTATTCGGAAAAGGAAATTAAAAAGATTTCACCTGAACTAAGAAAAGAACAGCTTTCGACCGATCAATACATTAAAAAAGCCCTCCAGCGGCTTTTAAAATAGGTGATAATTCATGGATGAGCGGATTATTTCTAGTGAAGTGAACGAAAGTGAGATTAGTATTGAACAAAGTCTCAGACCTCAAACCTTAAAACAATATATTGGCCAAAATCAGGTCAAGGAAAACCTTGAAATTTTTATTCAGGCAGCAAGGCTTCGCAAGGAAACGTTAGACCACGTACTCCTTTATGGACCACCTGGACTAGGGAAGACCACATTAGCCGTTATTATTGCCAATGAAATGGGTGTGAATATTCGAACCACCTCTGGTCCAGCCATTGAAAGGCCTGGTGATTTAGCAGCGATTCTAACGGCCTTAGAGCCTGGAGATGTGTTGTTTATTGATGAAATTCACCGGCTGCAAAGGACAATTGAAGAGGTACTTTATCCGGCGATGGAGGACTTTTGCCTTGATATTGTGATTGGCAAGGGACCAAGTGCCAGGTCCGTTCGTCTCGACCTCCCGCCGTTTACACTTGTCGGCGCAACAACGAGGGCAGGCTCCTTATCAGCCCCGTTACGGGACAGATTTGGAGTTTTAAGCCGGCTCGAGTATTATAAAGAAGATCAGTTAAAAAATATTGTCATCAGAACAGCCGAGTTGTTCGGAACAGAAATTGATATACCGTCTGCCGCCGAAATTGCCAGGAGAGCAAGGGGAACTCCAAGGATTGCCAATCGTCTCCTTCGCAGGGTGAGAGATTTTGCCCAAGTTAGGGGAAATGGTACAATTGACCTTGCCCTTGCAAGAGAGGCACTTGAACTGCTCCAGGTCGACCGACTTGGACTTGATCATATTGACCATAAACTTTTAAAGGGAATTATCGAAAAATTCCGTGGCGGACCTGTTGGCCTAGATACCATTGCCGCTTCCATTGGCGAAGAATCTGAAACCATTGAAGATGTGTATGAACCGTATTTATTGCAAATAGGCTTCCTGCAAAGAACACCGCGCGGCAGGATAGTTACAGCGGCTGTGTACCAGCACTTTGGCATGGAGATCCCTGCCCCGTAAACATTTTATAACAGATTAGGATGTCATAACATGAAAGTAGATTTATTTGATTTTCACTTACCTGAAGAATTAATTGCACAAGTTCCACTTAAAAATCGGACGGACAGTCGATTAATGGTGTTGAATAAACAAACAGGCGAGATCAAGCATGAAGTATTTAAAGATATTACCAAGTATTTGCGTGAAGGGGATTGCCTTGTCTTAAATGACACCAAGGTATTACCCGCACGCCTTTTTGGTGTGAAAGAGGATACCGGTGCTAAAATTGAAGTCCTTTTATTGAAACAACTTGAAGGCGATCAGTGGGAAACACTTATCAAACCGGCTAAGCGAGTGAAGGAAGGAACCAAGCTAGTTTTTGGTGACGGCCTTTTGACAGCGGTTTGCACCGCGACAGAGGACCATGGTGGTAGAATATTGGATTTCAATTACGAAGGCATCTTTTACGAAGTACTTGACCAATTGGGGGAAATGCCGCTGCCACCGTACATAAAAGAGCAATTAGATGATCGTGATCGGTATCAGACAGTCTACGCACGCGAACCAGGTTCAGCGGCAGCCCCAACAGCAGGACTCCATTTTACTGAGGGGTTGCTTCAGGAATTAAAAGAACTGGGTGTTCATATCGCCTTTATTACACTCCATGTGGGGCTTGGTACTTTCCGTCCTGTAAGTGTCGATGATGTCCTTGAGCATGATATGCATTCCGAATTTTATACGGTAACAGATGGAACAGCCCGCTTACTAAATGAGGTAAGAAGTAATGGTGGTAGAATTATTACTGTCGGGACCACTTCGACGAGAACCTTGGAGACCATTGCCTCCCAAAATGATGGGAAATTCACTGAAGGAAGCGGCTGGACAAGTATTTTTATTTATCCGGGGTATGAATTTAAGGCAATTGATGGCATGATTACCAATTTTCATTTGCCTAAATCAACCTTAATCATGCTTGTTAGTGCTTTGGCGGGTAGAGAGAATATTTTGCATGCCTATAATACGGCTGTGGAGGAACGCTATCGATTTTTCAGCTTTGGCGATGCGATGTTCATCATCTAAAGGAGCGTCGCAACATTAGGAAGGAGACAACAATTTGACAGCAATTCGCTATGAATTAATAAAAACATGTAAACAAACGGGGGCTAGGCTTGGCCGTGTTCACACGCCGCATGGTTCCTTTGATACTCCGGCGTTTATGCCAGTCGGAACCTTGGCGACCGTGAAAACGATGTCGCCCGAAGATTTAAAAGAAATGGGTGCCGGGATTATATTAAGCAATACCTATCATTTGTGGCTTCGCCCGGGACATGAGATTATCAGGGAAGCAGGCGGCCTGCATAAATTCATGAATTGGGATCGTGCAATCTTAACCGATTCTGGCGGATTCCAAGTGTTCAGTTTAAGTGAATTCCGTAAAATTGAAGAAGAGGGCGTTCATTTCCGCAACCATATGAGTGGTGAGAAATTATTTTTATCACCTGAAAAAGCGATGGAAATTCAAAATGCCCTTGGCTCTGATATCATGATGTCCTTTGATGAGTGCCCGCCATTTCCGGCAACATTTGAATATATGAAGAAGTCGGTCGAACGGACATCGAGATGGGCTGAACGTTGCTTAAAGGCGCATGAGCGTACGAACGATCAGGGGTTATTTGGAATTGTCCAAGGTGGAGAATATGAAGAGCTTCGTAAACAAAGTGCGCGTGACCTTACTTCCCTTGATTTCCCAGGGTATGCTATTGGTGGTTTATCCGTTGGAGAGCCAAAGGATATCATGAACCGGATGCTAGAATTTACGACACCGCTCTTACCATCTAATAAGCCTCGCTACCTTATGGGTGTGGGGTCGCCTGACTCGTTAATTGATGGCTCGATTCGCGGAATCGATATGTTTGACTGTGTTCTGCCAACGCGAATTGCCCGCAATGGGACATTAATGACAAGTGAAGGGCGTCTTGTGGTGAAAAATGCAAAATTTGCGAAAGATTTTGGTCCGCTTGATCCTGAATGCGATTGCTATACATGCCGAAATTATAGCAGAGCCTATATCCGGCATTTGATAAAATGTGATGAAACATTTGGAATAAGATTAACGTCTTACCATAATCTCTATTTTCTGTTAAGATTAATGGAGAAAGTCAGACAAGCTATTATGGAAGACCGGCTTGGTGATTTCCGTGAAGAGTTTTTTGAACGTTATGGTTTTAATAAACCGAACGCGAAAAATTTCTAATAGATACTTTTTGAAAGGAGGGAAACAAGATGCAAGGTTTGGGTACAATCGTTCCATTAATATTAATGTTTGTGTTATTTTATTTCCTATTGATTCGTCCGCAACAAAAGCGCCAAAAAAAGGTTCAAAGTATGCAGAACGAATTGAAAAAGGGTGATAAAATCGTCACGATTGGTGGTTTACATGGTTTTATCGACTCGCTTGATGATAATAAAGTCGTGATTAAATGTGGAGACGGCAGTCGTCTTACATATGACCGCAATGCTATTCGTGAAGTCACAGAAGCTGGCGCCGGTGAAGGGGTTAGTCTATCAAAGTAATAAATTAAGGAAGCCATTTTGCATGGCTTCCTTTTTCTATGCTGATCGTCGGGAATTATTTGTGGCGATATTCACTCCTAAAATGCCACCCATCATCGCGATTAAGGTATAGCAGGTATGATAAATGACTTGTTCCGCGTCAAATAAGCGGTCAAACCCAAGATATTGAAATAAAAATACTACGAATGAGTAAATGAGCCCTGTTATTCCACCAATAAGCCAGCCTCTTTCTTTTCGCTTTCCTCCTGAAAGAAAACCGCCCCCAAAAAGTCCAATGAATGATAAAGCCGTAATGACATACTGAACCGAGCCTTCCCGAGCTGACGTAAATCTGAGAATAAAAGCAAAAATAAGGCTGCAAATTACAGCAAAAGCAAAAATAAAAATTAATCCGTACAAAATGGATGTACCAAAGCTTTTCGATTCGATTTTAACTCTCCCCCTTCAAAGCTTTAGGCCTGTGTGATAGGTAGTTCATTGACTGTGGGCCGGGCCTAACATGCAAGTTTCTTTCCTAGTACAAGCGTATTCAAGGCGGACAAAAAGTAGAATAAAAATTTCTCAATTTTACTGGCTTCCAAAGGTTATGGAATTTAATTCCTCTCATTTTTCATTCAGCAATACAAACAATAAATTTGAATGTAAAAAAAGGGGCGACAGCTGTGTCAGATTATTTCACGATTGTGTTTCGAACTTTGTTTTTCTATTTACTAATCCTTGTTATTTTTCGGTTAATGGGGAAAAGGGAAATTGGTGAATTAAGCATCCTAGATCTTGTCGTTTTCATCATGATTGGTGAAATGGCGGTTGTGTCGATTGAAAAAGTTCATTCCCCGTTGTTTCATACCATTCTGCCCATGGTGCTCTTAATGCTTGTTCAGGTCTCACTCGCACTCCTTTCACTAAAAAGTAAAAAATTTCGAGACATGGTTGATGGCCGACCGAGTATTATTATTAATCGCGGAAAGATTGATGAACATGCAATGCGGAAGCAGCGGTACAATTTTGATGATTTAATGACACAGCTTCGCGAGAAGGATATTCGCAGTATTGCAAATGTGGAGTTTGCCATCTTAGAATCATCTGGAAGTCTATCTGTCATTGAAAAGTTGAAAAGCAGTAAAGAAGATGGGAAACAGGGGGATATTACGATTCCATTAATATTAGATGGTAATATTGAAGAGGAAAATTTGAAAAGGATAAATAAAACAAATCTTTGGCTTCGCCAAGAATTGAAAAAAAAGGGCTATCGAGATGTAAAGAAGATTTCCTTTTGCAGTTACGAAAATGGGAAGTTCTTCATTGATTTACAGGATGAATACTAAGAAGACACGCTTAAAATCAGCCTGTCTTCTTTTTTACTTTAAAATAGATGGCCAATCCACGGAATCCGGCTTAGCTCATCCTTTTTAATTAGGCGGAATCCAACTAACATGATGAAATAGGTTACGGCCATTGCGGTTGCTGCCGTTAGTACTCTTAGTACTAGGTGGCCATTTACCAAGACATTCTCGAAGATCCAATACCCTAACCAACCGGATCCCCCCATCACTAGAAATCCTTTCAGATAGTCGCGGACATAAATTGAAAAGGCGACTTTTTTCAATACGGTAGCAAAGTGAAGAATCGTGACCAAGACAAAGCCGACAAGAATTCCAAGCGCTACCCCTGTAATTCCGAAGCCGGGCTGGGAAGCAAGTAAAAAAATAACAGCTGTTTTGACTACGGCACCAATGAGGCTATTGATCATCGCCGCTCTAGCAAGGTTTAATGCTTGTAAAACAGCTTGCAGTGGACCTTGATAATAATAAAACAAAAAGAATGGGGCCATGATACGGATAAAATAGGCGCCTTTAGTAGAGCCATACATAAGCTGCATGAGCGGGTCCGCCAATACATAGAGAACGATAACAGCTAGTCCGCCAGTTAAAAAAACAAAACGTAATGCCTGCTGCAGGCGGTATTCAATTAATTTTTGATTATTTTTGGAATTAGCTTCGCTGATGGCTGGGACAAGTGATGTCGATAATGAAAAGGTAATAAATGATGGCAGCATTAACAGCGGCATGGCATAGCCGGTTAGTGACCCATACTGTTTTGTTGCATTGACAGCAATGACGCCGGCAATTGCCAGACTGTGGGCAACGACAATAGGCTCAAAAAACCAAGCAATTGAACCAATCATCCTGCTCCCCATTGTGGGCAGGGCTATCTCCATTAATTCTTTGAATGTTCGCTTGCCTTTATGAACATATTGAAAGAAATTCTTTCTGACCCTAAATCGCTTCTTTAATTTAAATGTGGTTACTAAATAAATGAGTGAAAGTAATTCACCTAAGACTGAGGCCCCCATTGCTGCTGCAGCTGCATATTCTACTCCATATGGCAGAAAGGTTTTTGTTGCAGTAGCAATTAAGGTTATTCTGACAACTTGCTCTAAAATCTGCGAAAGAGCCGATGGGCGCATATTTTGTTTTCCTTGGAAGTAACCCCTAATGACTGAGGAAACAGCGATAATCGGCAATGCCGGTGCAATGGCAATCAATGGCCAATACGTCCTTTGATCCGTAAACAATGTTGTCGATAAAATGGGTGCAAGTAAGAATAAGGCAGGCGTAATAATGGCCGATAATCCCACAGTGATTGCGAGGGAAACAACTAGGATTTTTTTGATTTCAGCATAATCCCTTCTGGCTTCCGCCTCGGCAATATTTTTCGAAATGGCTACCGGAAGTCCTAATTGCGTGATGGTTACCATTAGAATAAACGTTGGATATGCCATCATATATAAGCCGACGCCTTCTTCACCAATACTGCGTGCAAGGACAATGCGATAAATAAAGCCAAGCACTCTTGTGACGAAACCGGCAACTAATAGGATAAAAGTCCCCTTTAAAAACTTTGACATGCAGTTTCCCACCTTCTCAAAAAAGAAGAATTCATTTACAATTAACTATATGCCTAATAGTGGACAAAGCATGACAAGTAGGTAAAGCTTTTTGCAATAGGTCCATTCATTAGGAATAGCAGATGGCCCCTGAGGAGGAAAATAGGATGGGTAATAGCAACAAATACGAACATTTTCGCACCCAAGTACAACCGGCATGTGCAAGTAAACTTGCGGAATTTCGATTGCTAGGGATTGATTCTGTAACTGAAAAGGAGTTTTGGGAGTACCTGGTGAAGAAAAAGTGGAAAAAAGAAAATGATGAAAAGCTGCTTTACCAATTGATTCAAGAAATTCTTTCTGTAAAGGCAAGTGATTACATCAGCTTTGCAACGATTGAGGCATATAAAACTGCGGAGTTCTCGATGGAGGATGAAGCGGAATTAAAAGAGTTATTGAAATAATACCATCATTTTTCAAATTGACAGCTATTCCTACTTATTCCATAATGGAAGCAGTGACTTTTCGTTATTTTTACAATATGGCTAAGGATGTAACAGTGCAATTGCACAGGCACTAAGGAGGAACAATACATAATGGTAAAGCGCAGTCGAATTATTGCTTTCTTACTTGTGATCCTAATTGTTGGGAGCACAATGGGAGCAACAGCTAAAAACATTTTAAACAATATTAAGCTTGGTCTAGACCTTCAAGGCGGATTTGAGGTATTGTACGAGGTTAAGCCAGCGAAAAAGGGTCAAAAGATTGACAAAGATGTTTTGGCAAGTACAGCCGAAGCCCTTGATAAGCGGATTAACGTCCTCGGCGTAAGTGAGCCGAACATCCAAATCGAGGGGAATAACAGGATTCGTGTACAGCTTGCAGGGGTTAAAGATCAGAATAAGGCCCGCGAAATCTTATCCACACAGGCTAACTTAACGTTCCGTGACGCCAATGACAAGCTCAAGATGGATGGCACGGACTTAAAGCAAGGTGGAGCGAAGCAAACCTTTGATGAAAATGGCGCACCAAGTGTTTCCTTAACATTAAAGAGTGCTGATAAGTTCCGTAAAGTTTCAGAAGAAATTATGAATATGAGACCAAACAATTTACTTGTTATTTGGCTTGATTTTGAAGAAGGAAAAGACTCCTTTAAAAGTGAAATAAGTAAACCGGAGCCAAAATATTTATTGGCTCCAACCGTAAATCAAATTTTTAATCAGAATACCGTTTCCATTGTCGGAAGCTTTACAGCGCAAGAAGCTCAGACCTTGGCTTCCCTTTTAAATGCTGGTTCGTTACCGGTAAAGCTTAAGGAAGTATACTCTACATCTGTGGGAGCTAAATTCGGGGCACAGGCATTAAATGAAACAATCTTGGCTGGTATTATCGGTGTTGCCGTCATTTATTTATTTATGCTTTTCTATTATCGTTTTCCTGGATTTATTGCTACTGTTACGCTATCGATCTATATTTATTTAGTTTTATTAATTTTCGATTGGATGAATGGGGTCCTGACGTTGCCGGGAATCGCCGCGATTATTCTCGGGGTCGGTATGGCTGTCGATGCCAACATCATTACCTATGAACGGATTCGAGAGGAACTAAAGGTTGGTAAATCGATAAAATCAGCCTTCCAGGCCGGTGAGAAGAATGCCTTTACATCGATTCTTGACTCTAACTTAACAACCATCCTTACTGCGGGTGTGCTTTTCTTCTACGGGACAAGCTCTGTAAAAGGGTTTGCGACGATGTTAATTATCAGTATCTTAATGAGCTTTTTAACTGCTGTTTACGGGTCACGGCTATTATTGGGACTATGGGTTCATAGTGGATTTCTAAATAAAAAGCCAGGCTGGTTCGGTGTGAAGCAGTCGAAGATTCACAACATTGCTGAAAATTTTGATACATTAGACCTCCCAACTCGTTTTGACAAGCTTGATTTTGTGAAACATAGAAAGACATTCTTTGGGATATCAGGGGTTCTCCTCGTAGCTGGATTAATTGTGTTAATCGTATTACGTTTAAACCTGGCAATTGATTTCACTAAGGGAACACGTGTCGAAGTATTATCAAATACACCATTGACAACTGAACAAGTAAAAGCTGCTTTTACTGAACATCATTTGGATACAGACGACATTGTCTTATCTGGTGATAATAAGAACCGAGCGTCCGCACGCTTCGTTGATGTTCTTTCGAAAAAGGAAATTGCTAAATTAAAGGCAGATTTTAAAAAGGAATTTGGTTCAGAGCCAAATGTTAGTACCGTTTCCCCGACAGTGGGGAAGGAATTAGCAAAAAATGCATTTAAGGCACTATTAATTGCTTCAATTGGGATTATTATTTATGTCAGTTTCCGTTTTGAATTATCAATGGCGATTGCCGCAATTATATCCTTGCTGCACGATGCCTTCTTTATGGTAGCCTTTTTCAGTCTCACAAGACTTGAAGTAGACCTTACGTTTATTGCAGCAGTCTTAACGATTGTCGGTTATTCCATTAATGACACCATCGTTACATTCGACCGAATGCGCGAGAACATGCATAAGAAGAAGCGTCTTAAAACGAAAGAAGATATTGCGGATGTATTAAATACAAGTATCCGCCAAACATTAACCCGTTCTTTAAATACAGTGTTAACGGTTTTAATAACAGTTGTTGCCTTAATTATCTTTGGCAGCGAATCGATTCGTAATTTCTCCATTGCCTTGTTTGTCGGCTTGATGGTAGGTGTTTATTCCTCCATCTGTATTGCAGGCCCGCTATGGTATGTGATGAAAACACGCGAGCTTAAAAAGAAAGGCGTCATTAAAACGGTCAAAGAGAAAAGAAAATACTCAGATCAGCCACAAGTGTAACGAAATGCGGAAGCGCCTTGCTCAGGGGCGACAGGCATAAGACGAGGGCGAGAAGGTTGTACTTTAACCTTCTTGACTGATTGGCTTATGACCCCGAGCCCCTAGGCGCTGTAGCTGAACACTAATTTTTTAACCGCAGATCCTCTGCGGTTTTTCTTTGTGCGACAGGCAGTCGTACCTTGTGCAGTAGAACTGCACTGAATGAGTTGTTAAAGGTTGGAGTACGTTATTGCGATAAACACGGCTCCCGAATCCTAGAAGACTCGTTTTCCCGAAGGTGAAAATCCTTCCACTAGAGTGCTGATACAACTAGTGAAGACTAATCTAGGGCATCACCGTGAGGTGATGTCTGAAGGAGATGCGGACAATCGAGAGACCCGCAGTCGGATAAGCAGACCCAAATGCAATAAGTGTGAAGCACGGCGGCAGGGTAAGTTGGCGACTATGCGAATATAATGGGAAGCCCACTATAACATTAGTGGTCTCTATACCAATGAATCAGCCGGATAGAGGCAATTTATCAAGTGATGGTGCTGGGTATGTTTAGAAGGAAGGTGCGATGACCCCGTGAGGTCTCCATTCCAACCCAAAGGGACATCTACCTATAAGGGTAATCCGAAATGCTAGATGTGAATGGAGAAGTCAGACGTTCTCATAGTACGGAAGTAGTGTATGGACTAAACCATGCATGAACGGAAGGGGAACGACCTTGTGGCTCCACATCTGTAAAGATGTGTAATGTTAACAGAAAACGATACCTCGGTATAAACGAACTGAATGTACACAATGAAGGGTGCGGAATATGTAATGAATCATACGTTAAAATTCAAATGGCATAGTATTTATGGACAAATACTTTTCGACAGAAGGCTAAAAGCTGCTTGGGAAAAGGTAGAAGCCAACAACGGGTCAGGTGGTATTGATGGCGAAACAATTGACAGCTATAGATATCACTTAGATGAAAATCTGGACTCGCTTCTACAGAGACTGAGAAATAAAGAGTATAAGCCGTCACCAGTAAGAAGACATTATATTCCTAAGAAAAATGGCAAAAAGCGACCCTTAGGCATTCCGAATATTGAAGATAGAATTGTCCAACAGGCAATAGTAAATGTACTTCAGCCGAAATTCGAAAGGGATATCTTTCACAAATGGTCATGTGGATACAGACCAAATGTTGGTGCAGAACGTGTCCTGCAAATAATCATGGCGAATATCGAACAAGGATATAATTACATCTTCGATGCAGATATTAAAGGCTTTTTCGATAATATCCCACATAAGAAGCTGATGAGAGTATTAAATAAATACATCGCAGATGGTACAGTGTTAGATATGATTTGGTTGTGGCTAAAAGCTGGTTATATGGAAGAAGGTAAATTTCACTCAACAGATACCGGCACTCCGCAAGGAGGGGTTATTTCTCCGTTACTAGCGAACGTATATTTAAATGAGCTTGATTGGATCTGGGCTGAAAACAATATTCGTTTTGTAAGATTCGCCGATGACTTTTTGTTATTCGCAAAAACCAAAGAAGACATAAAGAGAGCGGCAGATATTACGAAAAGGAAATTAGCCGAACTTGGGTTGGAACTTGCAACGGAGAAAACAAAATTTGTAAACTTCGATGATGATGACTTTGACTTTATGGGATTCACTTTCGAACACTGGAGAAAACGCAAGAAGGATGGTAAGCCATACTATATAGCTAAACCGAAAGAATCAACTTGGAATGATTTTCGCCAGAAAATCAAAGTCAAGACGAAGAAAACACTCACTCTGAGTAAGGAAAAGTGGATTGAGTATGTTAACCCAGTGATTCGAGGAAAAGTAAACTATTTTCTCAATATTTATAAAGCAATTAAGGCAAATGAAGAACACGGATTTAACAGTTCATGCTTCTTTAAAGCATTTGGGAAAGAACTACTTGCGATAGATGGCTATATTCGACAAAGGTTAAGAGTAGCCATGATTCACAAACACCCTAGCCAAAGAAAAGGTCATGCGATGAAAACAAAATGGAATAATGAGTTCTTTGCTATTATTGGACTTATCCCTTCATACTGGTATTACTACCACAAGATATATGGCTTTTCTCTAGAAAGTTACATTCTTCGAATGAAAGAAAAGCAAAAGAAAGAACAGGAAAGACGAATCCTAAAGGCAAAAGAAAAGGGTCAAGAGTATTATACTCCTGACCGTGTCCGCAAAATGAAATATGCTCAAAGATTGGCAACGTATTGACCATTTGTAACACATTGGTAAGCCGTATGCCTTAATAGGGCACGTACGGTTTGATAAGGGGGAAGCCTCGAAAGAGGTTTCCCTACTTTATTTATTGAAAGACGTTTATTGCTCCTGTATAATAAATAAGTCTGAGGGGTGTACAAACAAATGTTACAGTCGAAAACAAGATGGATTGTTCGCAGTACTGATGACAATCTAGTCAATATGCTGGCAAATGAATTGAAAATAACACCTTTAGTTGCGTCATTGCTTGTCAATCGCGGCTTGGATACCGTAGAATCTGCACGGTATTTTTTATTTGGAAAAGATGGATTCCATGACCCTTACCTACTAAAAGGGATGGATCTTGCCGTTGATAGAATACGTGAAGCGATTGAAGCACATGAACCGATTCTTATTTATGGTGATTATGATGCTGACGGTGTAAGCAGTACATCGGTATTGATGATCACACTTCGTGATCTGGGTGCCAATGTCGATTTTTACATCCCGAATCGCTTTACAGAAGGATATGGCCCCAATGAAGCAGCATTCAGGCAAGCAGCGGAAAATGGAATAAAGTTGATTATTACCGTGGATACTGGAATATCAGCCGTTCACGAAGCCGCCATTGCGAAAGAACTGGGAATTGATCTCATCATTACCGACCATCATGAACCTGGGCCGGTTTTGCCTGTTGCGCTTGCCATTATTCACCCAAAACATCCCGAAAGTATCTATCCATTTCGGGAGCTTGCAGGTGTAGGGGTTGCTTTTAAATTAGCTCAAGCTCTTTACGGAAAAGTTCCTGAGCATTTGTTTGAAATTGCCGTTATTGGGACGATAGCGGATTTAGTATCATTAAAAGATGAAAACCGCCTAATAGCCAAAAAAGGTCTTGAAAATCTGAAGGCTTCACAAAATATTGGACTTAAAGCGATTCTTAAATTGGCAGGGGTCGATCCGATGGGAATCAATGAAGAAACCATTGGCTTTACGCTTGCACCAAGGATTAATGCAGTCGGTAGATTAGAAGATGCCGATTTAGCCGTTCAACTGATTTTGACTGAAGACCCAGAAGAGGCACAACAACTTGCGGAAGAAATGGACGCTTTAAATAAAACGAGGCAAGCCATTGTTAATACCATTACCGAAGAAGCCATTGAGGAGGTGGAAAAGAACTTTCCAACAACCTCCAATAAGGTCCTCGTTATCGGTAAGGAAGGCTGGAATGCCGGTGTTATTGGGATCGTTGCCTCCAAGCTTGTGGAAAAATACTATCGGCCGACGATTGTATTGAATATTGATCCGGAAAAAGGAGTAGCAAAGGGCTCGGCACGGAGTATTGCCGGCTTTGATTTATTTAAAAATCTATCCACTTGCCGGGAATTACTCCCCCACTTTGGCGGGCACTCAATGGCTGCAGGAATGACATTAAAGCTAGAAGATGTTGCCGAGCTGCGTACAAGATTAAATCTGCTCGCGGAAGAGCAGTTAACAGCGGAGGATTTTATTCCCGTTACCTATCTTGATGAAGAAGTTCTGCTTGAAAATATTCATTTATCTGCACTTGAAGAATTAAATTTGCTTTCTCCTTTTGGAATGGACAACCCTAAACCAAAAGTTTTAATAAAAAATGTCGATCTTGCCAATATGAGAAAGATTGGCAATGAGCAGAAGCACTTAAAGGTAATTGTAAATGATGGTAGTGCAAACCTTGATGGGGTAGGGTTTGGTTTGGGTGCATTGGCTGACCAAATTTCACCTGTATCACAAATTTCATTAATCGGAGAATTATCGATTAATGAATGGAACAATATACGTAAACCACAAATTTTTATCCATGATTTGATGGTTGAATCATGGCAGTTATTTGATTATCGAGGCCAGAAGCGAATCAATAGCATGGCACACACTGTTCCCGTTGAAAACAGGAAATTCATCCTTTTCAATAAAGACCATTTTGATAACATAAATGCCGATTTGAAAGCAGAGTCAATTCTCATTCAAAATCTTGACGATGCAAAGGCATTTGATGGGTATAGGGCGAATATCGCATTAGTCGATTTTCCACCATCAAAGGAGATCTTAAAAGTTTTATTTGAGGGAAGACAGCCATCAAGGATTTATGCTTATTTTTACAAAGAATCCAGTGATTTTTTCAGCACGGTACCAACTCGTGAACATTTTAAATGGTACTATGGGTATCTAAAGAAAAATGGCCCAATTGATTTAAAACGACATGGAGATGTCATTGCCAAGCACCGCGGCTGGTCACAAGAAACCCTTTATTTTATGTCAAAGGTGTTTTCTGAATTGGATTTTGTTACAATAAATAATGGATTTATAACATTGAAAACAGGAGCGCAGAAGCGTGATTTAGCTGATTCGATTACCTATCAAACCAAAAAGAGTCAATATGCACTTGAAAGGGATTTATTGTTCTCTTCCTTTCAAGAATTAAAAGGCTGGTTCGATCAAGTTATTCAGGAGTCAGTTGAGACTGAGGAGGCAATTACAGAATGGATTTAAAGCAATTTATTACAATCGTACCCGATTGGCCGAAGCCAGGAATTAAATTTAAGGATATCACCCCGCTAATGAATAATGGTGAAGCCTATAAATATGCAACAGACAAAATAGTTTCGTATGCAAAAGAGAGAGAAATTGATATTATCGTTGGTCCGGAGGCACGTGGATTTATTATCGGCTGTCCTGTTGCCTATTCGCTTGGAGTAGGTTTTGCTCCTGTTCGTAAAGAGGGGAAACTTCCAAGGGAAACCATCAAGGTAGGCTATGGTCTAGAATATGGAAAAGATATTCTAACTATTCATAAAGATGCGATTCAACCCGGTCAGCGTGTGTTAATTACCGATGACTTGTTAGCAACTGGCGGGACGATTGAAGCAACCATTCAATTAGTGGAGCAACTTGGCGGTGTTGTCGCTGGGATCGCTTTCTTAGTTGAGTTAAGTTATTTAGATGGTCGTAAAAAGCTAGACGGCTATGATGTTTTAACATTGATGCACTATTAAAAGTTACCGAGGGCACTCAAAGCGAGTGCTCTCTTTATATAATTTGAGATGCAGGGTAAGGTTTTTCGACTCTTTTTTTCATAATTTGCAGAAAAAGCTACCCAATCTCTTTACATCTGGGCTTTTTTTTTCGATAATAGATACAATCATTCTAAATTAGGAACGATTTGTTTACCGATAACATTTATATAAATAAAATTAAGATGAAAATAAAGGTGATTTCATGGCGAATGATCTAGTGTTAACAGCCGACCAAGTCATCGACAAGACGAGAAAATACCTGAACGAAGAGCATGTTGAATTAGTCAAAAAGGCGTATGAATACGCGAAAGATGCTCATCGTGAACAATATCGAAAATCGGGAGAGCCGTATATTATTCATCCCATCCAGGTTGCAGGAATCTTGGCAGACCTGGAGATGGATCCGGCGACGGTTGCTGCTGGTTTTCTCCACGACGTTGTGGAAGATACGAATATATCCTTAAAGGATATTGAGGAAGCTTTTAATGACGAAGTGGCCATGCTTGTCGATGGGGTTACAAAGTTAGGGAAATTTAAATATAAATCTCACGAAGAGCAGCAGGCGGAAAACCATCGGAAAATGTTTGTGGCAATGGCACAGGATATCCGGGTAATCCTTATTAAGCTTGCGGACCGTTTGCATAATATGCGAACATTGAAACATCTTCCTGTAGAAAAGCAGCGTCGGATTTCAAATGAGACAATTGAAATTTTTGCACCTTTAGCACATCGTCTTGGAATTTCTAAGATTAAATGGGAGTTGGAAGATACTGCGTTAAGGTATTTAAATCCGCAGCAATATTACCGGATTGTAAACTTAATGAAGAAGAAACGGGCAGAGCGGGAGCAATATTTAGAGGATGTTATCGTAGAGGTTAAAGCACGGATGGGTGAGGTTTCGATCAAAGCTGAACTCTCTGGCCGGCCAAAACATATTTATAGCATTTATCGAAAAATGGTGCTGCAAAATAAGCAATTCAGTGAAATTTATGATTTGCTTGCTGTTCGAATCGTGGTTAACAGTATTAAAGATTGTTATGCTGTCCTTGGCATCATCCATACTTGCTGGAAGCCAATGCCGGGACGGTTTAAGGATTATATCGCCATGCCGAAGCCAAATATGTATCAATCCCTGCATACCACTGTGATTGGACCAAAGGGTGATCCTTTGGAAGTGCAGATTCGGACGTATGAAATGCACCGGATTGCTGAATTCGGGGTTGCGGCCCACTGGGCATACAAAGAAGGAAAGACAATCAGTGACAGCTCGACCTTCGAGCAAAAACTCACCTGGTTCCGGGAAATTCTCGAGTTCCAAAATGATACCGCCAATGCCGAAGAGTTTATGGAATCATTGAAAATTGATCTGTTTTCCGATATGGTGTTTATCTTTACACCGAAAGGCGATGTGATTGAATTGCCTTCCGGTTCTGTACCGATCGATTTTGCCTATCGGATTCACTCTGAAATCGGGAATAAAACTATTGGCGCGAAAGTGAATGGAAAAATGGTGACGCTGGACTACCAACTTAAAACTGGCGACATTATTGAAATACTGACATCCAAACATTCTTATGGCCCTAGTCAGGATTGGCTGAAGCTCGCGCAAACGTCGCAGGCGAAAAATAAGATTCGAGCCTTCTTTAAGAAGCAGCGCCGTGATGAGAATGTGATTAAAGGGAAAGAGCTTGTTGAAAAAGAAATCCGTAATATGGAATTTGACCTTAAAGAAATTTTAACTGCGGATAATTTGAAAAAAGTGGCGGATAAATTTAATTTTTCAAGTGAAGAAGATATGTATGCCGCAGTTGGTTATAACGGAGTAACCGCATTGCAGGTTGCCAACCGATTGACCGAGAAATGGCGCAAAAAGCGCGATCAAGAACAGTCCGCGAGCATCACAAATGTAATTTCAGATTTAAAATCATTCCCTTCTAATAAGAAACGAGAATCTGGCGTCCGCGTGCAAGGGATTGATAACCTGTTAATTCGCTTGTCAAGATGCTGTAATCCGGTTCCAGGGGACGATATTGTTGGTTTTATCACAAAAGGACGCGGTGTTTCTGTTCATCGCTCCGATTGTACGAACATTGATTCCAATGATGCCCAATCAAGGTTGATCCCTGTTGAGTGGGAATCTTCCTTAAATGATCGAAAAGAGTATAACGTTGATATTGAAATCAGCGGCTATGATCGCAGAGGGCTCCTGAATGAAGTCCTTCAAGCAGTAAATGAAACGAAAACAAATATTTCTGCCGTGACTGGTAAATCTGATCGGAATAAAATGGCAACAATCATTATGTCGATCGCAATTCACAATGTTAGTCACTTGCGTAAAGTGGTTGATCGAATTAAACAAATTCCAGATATTTATTCGGTTCGCCGGTTGATGAATTAAGAAAGGTGTATCAACTATGAAGGTAGTAGTTCAACGTAGCAAAGCAGCCAAAGTAACCGTTGACGGTGAAGTAACCGGGCAGATTTCTATGGGGTTTGTTCTGCTCGTCGGTGTGACACATGAAGATCAGGAAACGGATGCGGCTTATTTAGCTGATAAAATTGCTCATCTAAGGGTTTTTGAAGATGCAGATGGAAAAATGAATTTGTCTTTAATGGATGTTGGTGGGGAAATTCTTTCTGTTTCCCAGTTTACCCTTTACGGGGATTGCCGCAAAGGACGAAGACCAAGTTTTATTGAGGCGGCCAGACCGGAACAGGCAATCAAGATATATGAGGCGTTTAATGGAATGCTCCGTGAAAAAGGAATTCGCGTTGAAACAGGAGTTTTCGGAGCGATGATGGATGTCCAATTAATCAATGACGGTCCTGTGACGTTAATACTTGAAAGTAAAGCATAAAAGAGCTTGGCCCTTATGTTAAGGTTAATCTGGCACCCGTGTCAAGGACACATGAAAAAAAGAGTTATGAAGCTAAAAGATGATTCCTATATTGAATAGGGGTCATCTTTTCTAAATTCCATTGATATCGATAATTGTTATAGTAAACCATGTAATGATTTATTTTCGCCTTCAGTTCATCTAATGTTTTACAAGACTGGTAGTCTACCTCATCCTTTAAATGCCCAAAGAAAGACTCCATCGGGGCATTGTCCCAACAGTTTCCTCTCCTAGACATTGACTGGTCTAAACCATGTTTTTTTAACAATTTCTGATATCTTGGGCTTGTGTAATGGCTCCCTTGATCAGAATGGATAAATGCCTCCGAATGTAAACTAATCTTCTTATTTTTCATTAATTTATCGATGGTCTTTGTTGCGATATCTAACGTGATTCGATCTGAAATATGATAAGCTAATAACTCATTGGTGGAGGCATCTTTTATGGTTGACAAATAGGCCATACTACTTCCGTTATATGGTAAATATGTAATATCCGTTAATAATACTTTTCCTGGTACACCTTGCTTAAATTCTCTGTTTAACTTATTTGGTACGACTTGATGTTCCTTCGTTGCTTTGGCGATTTTTTTATATGGATTTGGCTTTCTGTGAGGACAAACGATTCCGTATTTCCTCATGATTCTCCGGATTTTTTTACGGCTAAAGTTAACATCAAACTCATTCTCCAAAATCATTTTGATGGAGCGTGAACCTTTCTTATATCCCCTTCGGTCAAAAGCCTTTAAAATGAGTTCCTTCGCTTCGAGGTCTAACTTCTCCCTTGCTTCACGGACAGAGGCAGCTTTCATGTAACTATAGTATCCTGACCGGGAAACACCCAGAAGCTCACAAAAGTACCTAGTCATCCCCTTAAATCCGTTTTGCCCAAGCGTCTCCTGGATCAATTGATATGCCTTATTTGGGTTTAGATTCTCGCTTGCGTTTAGCAGCCTCCTTTCGGTCGTTTCTAGCTTTTTTAACAGTTCTACCTGCCCTTCCAATAATTCGATTCTGGCTCTTTGTCTCTCAATTACTTCGGAGGGTGTAAGCTCCCGTTTTAAAGGTCTGCCAGAGGTTGTTTTTCTTGTATCTGTAAGCCCGATCAAGCCATTCTTTTCATAGGCTTTTTTCCACCTACAGGCTGACTGTTCAATTCGTTTTATGCCAATGACGTCCACATCAAATCCATTCTCCTCAAAAATCTGACGAGGGAGTTTGCCGGCTTGGTATTCATCGATAAATCTATTTTTAAATTCGTCTGTATAGGTAATGGACTTTTCGCTGACACGCTGTACATTTGGATTTTTTTGAAGTGTATTTATCTCTTTAGATGAAAAAGTTATTTTACTCATGTTGTCCCCTAATCCCCATATTCTGAAATTCAAGTATATAAAAAATACCTGCAGGTTGAACACTCTTTTTTACAAGTGTCCTACCTACAGGTACCATTCTAGGTGCCAAGCTCTTTTTTAATTTTTAAAAAATCGCGCTAATCCATTATATAAACCGGATGCCGCATTTTCTTGAAATCCGCTGGAGTTTAGTGTCATCTCTTCCTCTGGGTTACTTAGATAGCCTAGCTCCATAAGAACGGCCTTTTGGCTGTTTTCCCGAATGACATGGAAATCACCAATTCGGACGCCGCGGTCTTTTAAATTGGTTTGTCCGACTGTTGATGTAAATACTGTTTCGGCAAGTGCCTTTTGATAACCGTGATAATAATAGCCAGTCATACCACGTGCACTCCGTTCTTCATTGCTGTCGTAATGAAGGCTGATGAAGGCATCGGCACTGTAGGTTTGTGCGGCATTTACACGTGATGGCAAAGGTATAAAAGAATCATTACTTCTTGTCAGGTAGACTGTTGCACCGGCGGCTCTTAATTTATCAGATAAGAGCCGGGCTGTTCGAAGGGTCAGCTCTTTTTCTAAAGTACCGTTTGCACCGGTAGTACCATTGTCCCCGCCGCCATGGCCTGGATCCAATACAATGGTTTTATTTTTAAGATATCCTTCAGCTCCTGATTTCTGAATTTGCGGGTTCCTGCCATTGATCGATACAATCCAACCAGCAACATACCCCGTATGTCCATTTTTCAGTTTTATTTCATACCAGTCATTGACAACTCTTTTTACAGAAAAGGTATCTCCTTCATTTGCCAGTTCTGCCACATCTGATTGGACATTTGCTTCTTTTCGGATATTTGTTCCATTATGTAAGATGGTAATTGTACTTTCCTTCTGAGCTTGTCCAGATTGAGATGTTCCAGACGGGGATGCCCCCGTAGTCATATCAAGGTACCAGCCGGCCACCCATCCAAATCTACCAGACTTAAACTCTATCTTTACCCAATTGTTATTTTCCTCTAAAATAGCAAAGCTTTGCCCTTTGGTTACAGTGCCAATAATGCCGAAATCCAATGAGGATCCGGAGCGGACACTTAGACTTCCGGCTGTTACTTTTCCATTGATCCCGCTTAATTCTTTCTTAGGGGAATCCTTGGAGACTTCCGTTTTTGTGTTAATAAACTCAGAATTTACCCAGCCCTTAATAGATGCAAATCCTACCTCCAACCAATTGTTCTGTTTGGAATAAATGGATACACTCGTTCCTTTGGTGAGTTTCCCAATGATCGGACTTGTGGTGGATGGTTCTTTTCGCACATTTAAGGTATCGCCATTCACCACGCCAGTGCCCGTGCTAGTAGAGGCTGTCGGATTTTGCTTGTTGTCTTGCTTAACGGTAGATTTAATCACTAAAAAATCTCTCACAACCCAGCCCTCTCCGAATGATGAGGTGATTTTGTACCAGTTTTCATTCTGGTCAAGGATTGTGGCTTCTTGTCCTTTATTTAAGAACCCGACAATCCGAAAGCTTGTCCCTGGGCCGGAGCGAATTCTTAACTGATCTGTATTCGCTTTGGCAATGGAACTTGTAGCTACTGCCGATGTGGCGGCTTTAGCCGTTTTTTCCTCGTTTTCTTTGGTGACAAGCCAGTTGACAACCCAGCCTGTTTTACCAAAGGGTAACTGAATTTCAATCCAGTCGTTTTTTTCTTTCACAACCGAATACTTTTCACCCCTCTTGGCTATTTTTACGAGGGGATAACTTAGTCCCGGGCCGCCGCGAACATTGACGGCATCAGTGGAAATCGTAAGGGAACCACTTGCGGCACTGCTTTTTCCTTGTGGCAGGAAAGCCCCGAAAATTAGAGTGATTGTTAGTAATAATAGAAAAATCTTTTTTCTCATCGGTACCCTCCTTCGTTTTTTATTTTACCGTAAAACCGAGAGGAATTCATTCCTTAATTGTAAAAATAGTCCATCCCTTTTCACGAAAATGACAATCACATGCAAGTTTTTCATCTTTCATGGAAATAATAGAAAAAAAGATAGAGGTGAATGATGGATGAGGTCGAGTGATAAAGGAATGAATGTACAATCGATGGATGGCCGCCTTTTCGGAGTGGATTTTCATGATTTTATTCAAAAGGAGCAGCATGCATCCTCCATTGAGCTTGCATCCGAATTTGGGATCACAATGGGTGATGTCAGAAAGTTAAAAAAACATTTAGGAAGGTCGTAAATCTTTCTTGACATTACTATCATTGCTCCGTATTATTATATAAATAAGAAAAGCGCAAATTCCCTGTTCAGCGGCGTAGGGCCTGGAGCTGGACAATGTAAAATGAAATATTCGTATATAACCAATGATGGAGCATAGTAATTAAGCGAACTCATGAAAAGAGAGGAAATGCCTTAGGCTGAAAGCATTTCTGCATGTGCCTTAATGAATGAACACTCCGTAGGCTTCTCTCTGAAAAAGCCCATGCTTTAGTAGGAGAAGAACGTGAGCAGGCGTTAACTGTTTAAGAGGAAAGGCATTCACTTACATGCTTTTCAACTAGGGTGGTACCGCGGGATCAAAACTCTCGTCCCTTGTATTTAATACAAGGGACGAGAGTTTTTTATATTTATTTAAAACATTTTTACATAAAAATTTTAAAAAAAGAGGAGGGTTTCCACTATGTCTATAAGTATACCAAGAGGTACGCAGGATATTCTGCCAGGAGAGGTAGAGAAGTGGCAGCTGATAGAAGCAAAAGCGCGCGAGCTTTGTGAAAAATATCAATATCAGGAGATTCGCACTCCTATATTTGAACATACTGATCTTTTTTCAAGAGGTGTTGGTGATTCAACCGATATTGTTCAAAAAGAAATGTACACATTTGAAGACCGAGGGAAACGCAGTATCACGCTTAGACCGGAGGGCACGGCAGCGGTTGTTCGCTCGTTTGTCGAGAAGAAAATGTTTGGTCTTGCCAATCAGCCCGTCAAGCTTTATTACATGGGGCCGATGTTCCGCTATGAACGTCCGCAGGCAGGGCGCTTCCGCCAGTTTGTCCAATTTGGCGTTGAGGCCTTAGGAAGCAATGATCCTGCGATTGATGCAGAAGTGATTTCCCTTGCGATGAATTTGTACAAGGAAATGGGCTTGACACAGCTAAAGCTGATGATCAACAGTCTTGGCGATAAAGAGAGCCGTACCGCACACCGCGAGGCATTAGTGAATCACTTTCAACCGCGAATCGGCGAGTTTTGCCACGATTGTCAAAACCGTTTGGAAAAAAATCCTTTGCGCATCCTGGATTGTAAGCAGGACCGTGACCATGAATTAATGAAATCAGCACCTTCAATCCTGGAATTTTTAAATGATTTTTCAAAAGCCTATTTTGAAAAATTACAACACTATTTAACGCAGCTTGATATACCGTTTGAGGTCGATGCCAACTTGGTGAGGGGCTTGGATTATTATAATCACACGGCCTTTGAGATTATGAGTAATGCCGAAGGATTTGGCGCCATTACGACTCTTTGCGGCGGCGGCCGGTATAACGGCTTAGCTGAAGAAATTGGCGGTCCGGAAACACCGGGGATTGGCTTTGCCTTAAGTATTGAGCGCTTTATCGCTGCTCTTGAGGCTGAAGGAATCGAGCTTGAGTTGAATCAAGGAATTGACTGCTACCTTGCTGCACTTGGGGAGGAAGCAAAGGATTACACTGTCGGGTTATTGCAGCAGCTGCGTTTGGCAGGCTTTTCAGCAGAACGGGATTATTTAGACCGAAAGATTAAAGCGCAATTTAAAGCGGCAGACCGCTTAAAAGCCAAATACGTAGCCATTCTTGGCGACGACGAACTTAAAAATAACAAAATTACTATAAAGAATATGGCAACAGGTGAACAAGTGGAAGTAGACTTACATTCTTTCATTCAACAATTTAAGGAATTGCAATCTTAAAGGGGGAAAAACAATGTTTGGCAGATCGTTTTTTTGTGGGGAAGTTCCAGAGTCATCAGTAGGGGAAAAGGTAACATTAAAAGGTTGGGTGCAAAAACGCCGTGACCTTGGCGGATTAATCTTTATCGATCTGCGCGACCGTTCAGGTATTGTTCAAGTCGTTTTTAATCCTGACTTGTCAAAGGAAGCCCTAGAAACGGCCGAAAAGATCCGAAATGAATATGTGCTGGATGTGGTAGGAACCGTTGTTGCTCGCGAGGCTGGCACCATCAATGACAACCTTAAAACTGGAAGAATTGAAGTGCAGGCGGAAAAAGTAACGATTATTAACGAGGCAAAAACTCCTCCGTTCATGATTTCTGATAAAACAGATGCTTCAGAGGATGTTCGCTTAAAATATCGTTATTTAGACTTCCGTCGCCCGGTTATTTTTGAAACGTTAAAAATGCGTCATCAGGTAACAAAACATGTCAGGGATTTTCTTGATGGCGAAGGCTTTTTAGATATTGAAACACCGATTTTGACCAAAAGTACGCCAGAAGGTGCACGTGACTATTTAGTTCCAAGCCGGGTGCATCCTGGTGAATTTTATGCATTGCCGCAATCCCCACAATTGTTTAAACAATTGCTAATGGTGGGTGGCGTTGAACGGTATTACCAAATTGCCCGCTGCTTCCGTGACGAGGATTTGCGTGCTGACCGTCAGCCTGAATTTACCCAAATCGATATAGAAACAAGTTTCATGAGCCAAGAAGATATCATGGGTATGATGGAAAACATGATGTCACAGCTGATGAAGGAAGTTAAGAGTGTGGAAGTTCCGCAGGTTTTCCCACGCATGACTTACGACGAAGCGATGAGTCGATTTGGTTCCGACAAGCCGGATACCCGTTTTGGTTTAGAGCTCGTTGACCTATCTGAGATCGTTAAGGATTCCGGCTTTAAAGTATTCGCTTCTGCAGTTGCCGGCGGCGGCCAAGTTAAAGCAATTAATGTAAAAGGTGCTGCGGACAAGTATTCTCGAAAAGATATCGATGCCTTAGCAGAGTTTGCCGCTGTTTATGGGGCGAAAGGTCTTGCATGGCTGAAAGTGGATGCTGAAGGACTGAAGGGCCCGATTGCGAAATTCTTCGCTGGAGACGACGCGCAGGCTTTGATTGCCACTCTTGAGGCAGTGGCTGGTGATTTGCTTCTGTTTGTTGCTGATAAGAAGAATGTTGTAGCAGATGCGCTCGGTGCTTTAAGACAAAAGCTTGGTAAAGAATTAGGTTTAATCGATCCAAGTCTATTTCATTTCTTATGGGTTACCGACTGGCCGCTTCTAGAGTACGATGAAGAAGAAGGCAGATATTACGCAGCGCATCATCCATTTACAATGCCGTTTAGAGAAGACCTTGAATACCTAGAGTCAGATCCTTCAAAAGTACGCGCCCAAGCATATGACCTGGTATTGAACGGATATGAACTTGGCGGCGGATCCCTTCGGATTTTTGAACGGCCAATTCAAGAAAAGATGTTTAGTGTTCTTGGCTTTTCTCCGGAGGAAGCGAAGGAACAATTTGGCTTCCTGATGAATGCTTTTGAATATGGAACACCGCCGCATGGAGGAATCGCCCTAGGTCTAGACCGATTGGTGATGCTGCTTTCAGGCAGTACGAACCTCCGTGATACCATCGCATTTCCGAAAACAGCGAGCGCAAGCTGCTTGTTAACGAATGCACCTGGTGAAGTATCCGAGGCGCAATTAAAGGAATTGAACTTGTCATTAAATGTTAATAAATAACAAGAATTCGCTTTCATGAAACCTTGAAGGCCGGGTTAAAATATGCTATTATAAAAGCAATTAAAGAAGAGTCCTGAAATGTACGTTGTGTTACCTGAAGTTTTGACCGAACATTATTTATTCGGGAGTCCAGAGTTTTTTGATTGCGTAAATGCCTCACCCTTATACGGGTAAGGGGACTTACAATACCGAGAACAGGACACCCACCTGCTCAAGTAGCGGGATCAAAACTAAGGATCAAGAAGCAACGGCACCATTGGGACTCTTTCCTTTTGTTAAAAATTACCTCTTGGCGACCGTCGGGAGGTTTTATTTTTGCTCTAATTGTGATAATTCCCATGAAAATACTTGTTTTTATAGGTGGGTATGATATATTTTTATGGTGAAAAAATAACTAATAAGTGAATTTGAATTTGGATATGGAGTGAACATATATGCTGCATCAATTTTCCCGAAATGAGCTTGCCGTTGGTAAAGAAGGCTTAGAAATAATGAAAAATAGCACAGTCGCTGTTTTAGGTGTGGGCGGTGTCGGTTCATTTGCCGCTGAAGCACTCGCCCGCTCCGGTGTCGGTCGTTTAATTTTAATTGATAAAGATGATGTAGATATTACAAATATTAATCGTCAGTTAATTGCGCTGCTTTCAACGATTGGCAGACCGAAAGTAGAAATTATGGAGGAGCGGATAAAAGATATTAATCCAGACTGTGAAGTAATTTCGCTAAAGATGTTTTACACAGAGGAAACATATGAGGAAATTTTTGACTACAATATTGACTTTTTTGTGGATGCCTCTGATACAATTGTGTATAAAATCCATTTGATGAAAGAATGTTTAAATCGTGGCATCCCGATTATTTCCAGTATGGGTGCCGCCAATAAAATGGATCCAACTCGTTTTAAAATTGCAGATATATCCAAAACCCATACGGATCCAATTGCCAAGGTAATTCGCACGAAGCTGCGTAAAGAACGAATCCACAAGGGTATACCGGTTGTTTTCTCTGATGAGAGCCCAATTGTTATACGTGAAGATATTAAGAAAGAGGTAGGCAATGAGAATTCACCAATCCGTAAAGGACAAATGCCACCTGCTTCGAATGCATTCGTGCCGTCCGCAGCCGGGTTGATCATGGCCAGCTATGTGACGATGGAATTACTGAAGGATATTAAGATTTATCGTGTTTCGGATGAGAAGTAACTTTTTGGGAAGCCCAGGACCTTTATTGTTTTGGGTTTTCTTTTTACATTGACTGAATTAAGAAAAAAAGAGGAAAATGGTAAATGAAAAGGGGTTATATTGACCGAATTTAATAAATCTAGAGGGAAACGGTAAATGAAAAAAGGTTACAATAACCGAATTGAGAAAAACAGAGAAAAACGGTAAATGAAAAGGGTTTCTATTGACCGATCCTTTGAAAAGAGAGGACAACGGGTAAATGCAATACAATTCCTGATAAAAGGAAAAAACGCTCCTCCAATTTTATGAAAGAGCGATATAAAGGTCACTTTTGACGTAGGAAATCAACGAAAGTCTATCTTTGAATATTTTCATTCAAAATATCTATGCTGCCTAGTCCCAATTGAAGTGAGATTTTGTAACAGTATCCGCCTAACCACCTTCTTAGACCCAATCCCCCCGCACCAATCGTGTACTCCATTTGTGGTAATCCTCATATCTGGAAATAAAAACTGAAGCTCCTTCACACTACGTAATACAGCAGAATCCACTTTTTCTTCGCAGGCGCATTTCGAGCAAACTAATTTTTTATCCCCAACAAAGTTCATAAATGAAAAGCATCTAGAGCAAATGATCCCTTTTTTCAACGTTCCATATGAGTATTTAGGCTTCCAGGCATAAGGAGATTCGATTAAATCCATTTCCATTAATTGGTTAGCGAGTTTTTTATGGCGCTCATTTAGTTTTGAGGGTGTTTGGTCTATTTTTTTCATGAAGTTTTTAAGCTGTGTAGGGTAAATAATTGGTGCGCTTAGCGGGGCTTGATATAAGGTGAATTCGGGGTTTACAAAAGTCACGAATCCTTCAACAGGTAAATAAATTCCCAGCTTTTTCAGTAAGGGGCATAGGAGCGATTTACTGCGTTTTAACTGGGCCAAGGGGTTCATTATTTCCTCTTTAGAAAACATAGAATAGAAACCATCTGAATCGTAATAATAGTCGCCCTCAAAGTTTTTTATTTCAAAAGGGTAAATGGTTTCTTGAGAAATAAGTAAGCTATCTATTTGAAATACAGAGTTATTATACTCAAGCCATAAATTATTTACTATGTACACATTATTTTGCAATGTTGCGGCTATCTGGTCAAACATCACTTCACCTTGAAACCCCTTTTCCAGGCGAAAATAATGCTTTTTTTCATTGGGTAATAACGTGGATCTTGTATTTAACGATCTAAAAGTGAGTAATTCCCTGGATTCCATTCGAGAATTTAAAAACATCGCACACTTCCCTTCTTAATTTAGTGCCACTTCCATTTTATAAAAAAATAAAAGCTGAATGTATGAATCTTTTGTTAACAATACGTGGCTCTCGGACTTCAGACCTAGTCACGATTCCATCCCTAGCCGTTTTATGAAAATTTATTAACTAGGATATAATTAACTAGGAAAATAAGGTAAACTTAGTTTCGTACATAGTGAGGAGTGAGAAATTGGAAACAATCGTAGAACTGAAAGATGTAACCAAGGTGATAAAGGGAAGAACGATTATAGACAATATCAGTTTCCAGGTGAATAAAGGCGAGGTCTTCGGCTTTTTAGGGCCAAATGGAGCAGGGAAAACGACGACCATCCGAATGATTGTCGGCTTAATGGCCATTACATCAGGGGATATCACGATTGGCGGCTCTAGTATTAAAACCGAATTTGAGAATGCGGTAGGCCATGTGGGTGCCATTGTTGAGAATCCGGAGATGTATAAATTTTTAAGCGGCTACCAAAACCTGGTCCATTATGCAAGAATGACAAAAGGGATTACCAAGGAAAAGATTACGGAAACGGTTAAGCTCGTTGGCTTAACAGAACGGATCAATGACAAGGTCAAAACATATTCACTTGGGATGAGACAACGGTTAGGTTTAGCACAATGTCTATTACACGATCCAGACGTTCTGATCCTTGATGAGCCAACAAATGGCCTCGACCCGGCGGGAATTCGAGAAATCCGCGATTATGTTCGCCAGTTAGCCCGTGAAAAAAACATGGCTGTGATTGTCTCGAGTCATTTGTTATCGGAAATGGAAATGATGTGTGACCGTATCGGGATCATTCAAAATGGCCGGTTGATAGATGTCCAACTTGTTCAGGAATTTGTCCAAGGTGCCGAGGCAACCTACGAATTGGAGGTTATTCCAAGTGACAAGGCATTGGCAATTATCGAGGCTAACTATCCTGAAGTGAAAACCAACCATTCACGAAACGGTCTATCTGTAGTACTGCCTAAAGAAGAAATACCTAATCTAGTAAAAAAATTGGTCAGTGAAGATATTCAAGTTTTTGGAATAAGAGAAACAGCGAAGACGTTAGAAGATCGCTTCCTTGAAGTGACATCGGAAAAGGAGGCTGTTATTCGTGGTTAATTTAATCAAAAATGAATGGATGAAAGTTTTTAAACGACCTGGCACTTTTGTGATGATTGGGATACTTATCGTTGTTATTGCCTTAATGGGGATTGTCATAAAAACGCAACAAAATGATACGAATTTTGCTCAGGATAAAAATTGGGAACAAGTGTTACAGGAGGAAAACAATGCGCTAAAACAGCAGATGGCGCAAAGCCGAACCAAGATTGAAAAGCAATTTTTCAAAAAGGAAATTGCCATCAATGATTACCGAATTAAGCATCATCTTCCAACAAAAGAAAAATATTCGGTTTGGTCATTCGTAAAGGATAGCTCACAGCTAATCATGCTGGCAGGATTATTTATCATTGTTGTTTCGGCCGGAATTGTCGCTAGCGAGTTTAATTGGGGAACGGTCAAGCTGTTATTGATTCGTCCCATCAATCGAACGAAAATTCTGCTTTCTAAATATTTGACAGTACTAGTGTATGCCTTGTTCATGCTGGCAATTTTGTTTGTTTTCTCAACTGCGCTTGGTGCCATTCTGTTTGGGATGCCTGACAGAGCTATCCCGTATTTAAATTATTATAATGGTCAGGTCACCGAACAAAATATGGTTGTCCATTTGTTAATCTATTACGGCTTAAGTTCAATTGATACGATTATGCTTGTGACAATGGCCTTCATGATTTCTTCTGTATTCCGGAATAGCTCGCTCGCAATTGGCTTATCCCTATTCCTATTATTTACTGGAGGTCAATTTACTGCGTTACTATCGATGAAATTTGATTGGGCAAAATACATTTTGTTCGCCAACACGGATTTAATGCAGTACTTCGAGGGCACACCAATGGTAGAAGGAATGACCTTAACCTTCTCAGTCATCATGCTGCTACTCTACTTTGCCTTGTTCCAATTCCTAGCCTTCTTCGTCTTCAAAAAACGCGACGTTGCCGCATAAACAATATGAGTATACAGAAAAGGGTGTCAGGCACCATTTGGTGCCTGACACCCTTTCTACTGTTTCGATCTTGTTATTTTTTCGTATACGGTGGCTAGGGCTTGTTCAAATTTTCCGGTCTTTTTAGGTTTGTAGTATTTTTTGTTCTTAATTCTGTCTGGTAAGTATTGCTGTGGCACCCAGCCGTTTTCGTAATCGTGCGGATACTTGTAGTCGATCCCTCTGCCAAGTTCTTTTGCCCCTTTGTAATGGGCATCTTTCAGATGATCGGGGACTTCGCCAACGATTCCTTTTTGGATATCTTCAAGGGCTGCTTGAATCGCTAAGACTGCAGAATTAGACTTAGGCGATAAACATAATTCAATTACGGCATTGGCTAATGGGATCCGTGCTTCGGGAAAGCCAATTCTTTCTGCCGTTTCTATCGCAGCTAAGGTACGTGCTCCTACTTGAGGATTGGCAAGGCCAATATCTTCATAGGCAATCACAATTAATCGGCGACTTATACTTGGAAGGTCACCTGCTTCTATTAATCTGCCAAGATAATGGAGGGCAGCGTCGACGTCACTTCCGCGAATAGATTTCTGGAAGGCTGAAAGGACATCATAATGCCCATCCCCGTCCTTATCGGCGACCAAACTTTTCTTTTGCAAACATTCTTCGGCGGTCGCTACATCAATATGGATAATGCCATTTTTATCTTGATCGGTTGATAACACCGCTAATTCGAGTGCATTCAATGAGCTTCTTACATCCCCATTCGATCCCTGGGCAAAATGATGTAAAGCTTCTTCAGATATCTCAATTTTCAAACCGCCAAAGCCGCGCTCTACATCGGCAATAGAGCGTAGTAGTGCTTGCTTCACTTCATTAGAAGATAACGGCTTTAATTCGAAAATTTGGCAGCGACTGCGAATCGCCGGGTTTATAGCATGATAGGGGTTACTGGTTGTGGCCCCGATTAATACAATCATTCCATTTTCCAAATATGGTAGTAAAAAATCCTGTTTTGCTTTATCTAAACGATGGACTTCATCCAGCAGTAAAATCACTTTCCCGGACATTTTTGCCTCGGCAGCTACGATCTCCATGTCTTTTTTATTATTAGTGACTGCATTCAATGTGCGAAAGGCATATTTCGTACTGCCGGCAATGGCGCTGGCAATCGAGGTTTTCCCAATGCCTGGCGGTCCATATAAAATCATCGATGTCAGCTGTTTGGCCTTTACCATTCTGGCAATTATTTTTCCCTCACCAACAAGATGGTGCTGACCTGCAACTTCTTCTAACGTACGAGGACGCATTCGAAATGCTAATGGTTTTTGCTGCATATTCATCTCTCCAAAACAAACTTTTTTCGCTCCTTTTAACATACCATTTTATCCTGATTAATACTAAAGGATAAATTTCGACTTTAAGAATTGTCCAGCCCTGGAAGCTTTTCGTTTTTCCCTTGCAAAAGCATATTAAAGAAGAATATGATATAATTTCTAATGCCTATCAATTTACTGAGAATATTTTTTTAAATAGATTACGAAATAGAGGTGCCATATATGAAAATTTCGACAAAAGGCCGGTACGGTCTTACCATCATGATTGAACTTGCCAAAAAGCATGGCGAGGGTCCTACTTCTTTAAAATCCATTGCCCAGGCAAATGATCTATCCGAACACTATTTAGAACAATTGATTGCTCCACTTCGGAATGCGGGGTTAGTAAAAAGCATCAGGGGAGCATACGGTGGGTATATTCTATCAGATGAGCCTTCTAAAATTACGGCAGGTGATGTGATTCGTGTGCTCGAAGGTCCGATTACCCCTGTCGAAGGAATTGAAGATGAAGAGCCAGCTAAGCGTGAACTGTGGATTCGTATTCGCGATGCAATTAAAGACGTGTTGGATAATACGACATTAGAGGATTTAGCTAGTCATAGTGAGGATCAGGAGCCGGACGGTTATATGTTTTATATTTAAAGTCAAAAGTAATAGTAGAGAATTATGTTGATTGAAGGTGTAATAATGGAACGAATTTATCTCGACCATGCCGCAACCACACCGATGCACCCGAAGGTAATTGAAAAAATGCTAGAAGTCATGAATGTGACATTTGGGAATCCTTCCAGCATCCATTCATATGGCAGAGAAGCACGCCATTATCTGGATTTAGCACGTGCGGCGTTGGCCCGTAGTATCGGAGCAAAGGAAAATGAAATTATTTTTACAGGCGGTGGAACCGAAGCAGATAATATGGCGCTATTTGGCGTGGCCGAAAGCTGTCAGAATAAAGGAAAGCATATCATTACCACACAAGTGGAACACCATGCTGTCCTTCATGCTTGCAAGCAACTGGAAAAGATGGGCTTTGAGGTAACCTATTTGCCGGTTGATCGAACGGGGAAAATCTCTGTCGCAGATCTTAAAACTGCCCTGAGGGAGGATACCATCCTTGTTTCTATTATGTACGGTAACAACGAGGTGGGAACATTACAGCCCATATTAGAGATTGGCGAATTGTTGAAAAATCATCAAGCCATTTTCCATACTGACGCGGTTCAGGCCTATGGAGTCGAAGATATTAATGTAAATGAGTGTCTGATTGATTTACTTTCGGTGTCTGCTCATAAAATTAATGGCCCCAAAGGGACGGGTTTTCTTTTTGCAAAATCTGCAGTAAAAATTTCTCCACGGCTATATGGCGGTGATCAAGAAAGAAAACGGCGTGCGGGAACGGAAAATGTTGCTTCTATTGCCGGATTCCATGAAGCTGTCCTGATTGCAAGTGAAGAACGGTCAGCAAAAAGAGAACGGTTCAGGGGCTTTAAAGAGGTCCTGTTGAAAAAGCTTCGTGAACTAGATGTAGAATTTGACATAAACGGTTCGCTTGAATATTCGCTGCCACATGTATTAAACTTAAGCTTTCCGGGGACAAGTGTGGAAGCTATGTTAGTTAATCTAGATCTTGCCGGGATTGCTGTTTCCAGTGGTTCCGCGTGCACGGCTGGTTCTATTGAACCTTCCCATGTCCTTGTTGCCATGTTTGGTAAGCAATCACAACGCTTAGTCAATTCAATTCGCTTCAGCTTTGGCTTTAATACGACAGAGGAAGAAGTTATTAAGTCTGCTGAAGAAATTGCCAAGGTTGTTTCGCGTTTGAAAAAATAAAACTTACAATCGTCATTGCAGTAAAGAGAGAGGTGAAAATATGGAGAGAAAAGATCCAAAAAATACTCGTGTAGTTGTGGGGATGTCAGGCGGTGTTGATTCCTCTGTCGCAGCACTTTTATTAAAGCAGCAAGGGTACGACGTCATCGGTATTTTTATGAAAAACTGGGATGACACGGATGAATTTGGTGTCTGTACGGCTACGGAAGATTATGAGGATGTCATCCGCGTTTGCAATCAAATTGGCATTCCCTACTATGCGGTTAATTTTGAAAAGCAATATTGGGACAAGGTCTTTACCTATTTCCTTGAAGAATATAAAGCGGGCAGAACGCCAAATCCTGACGTGATGTGCAACAAGGAAATCAAATTTAAGGCATTCCTCGAGCATGCGATGAATTTGGGCGCAGACTATCTTGCCACTGGTCACTATGCCCGTGTCGAGTACCGCGACGGAGAATATAAAATGCTCCGCGGCATTGATGAAAATAAAGATCAAACGTATTTCTTAAACCAATTGTCACAAGAGCAAATCAGCAAAGTAATGTTCCCAATTGGTAATCTTGAAAAATCCAAAGTACGGGAACTTGCGAAGGAAGCGAACCTTGCTACTGCCACGAAAAAAGACAGTACCGGTATCTGCTTTATTGGAGAGCGGAATTTTAAAGAATTCCTGGGTCAATACTTACCAGCGCAACCGGGAAATATGGAAACCTTTGATGGCGAAATGAAAGGCAAGCATGAAGGTCTGATGTATCATACAATCGGCCAACGCCATGGTTTGGGAATTGGCGGTTCGGGCGAGCCATGGTTTGCCATCGGAAAGGATTTAAAACGAAATATCCTTTATGTTGGACAAGGCTTTCATCATGAAAAACTATATTCTGATGCGATAACTGCGGTTAATGTTAGCTGGGTTTCAAATCAAGACAAGCCTGTCGAGTTTGAATGTACGGCTAAATTCCGTTATCGTCAGGAAGATCATAAAGTGACTGTTCGTCTCTTAGAAGGCGATAAGGTACAAGTTCTATTCCATGAACCGATACGGGCTATCACCCCAGGACAAGCAGCTGTATTTTACAATGGCGACGAGTGCCTTGGCGGTGGAACAATTGACGAAGTGTACAAAAATGGTGAACGGTTGACATATGTTGGCTAAAATTTGACCTTGATTCCTATTTAGGAGTCGGGGTTTTTTTGGTAAATATGATATACTTTCTCTTAGGATCGGAGTTGATTTTTTTGGATAAGAACCAATTAGGTGTAGCATATATGCAGGAAGGCAACTGGGAAGAGGCGGCAAAGGCCTTTAATGAGGCGATTGAGGAAAATCCGAACGACCCTGTTGCCTATATTAACTTTGGTAATCTTCTTTCTGCCCTCGGTGATGATGAAAAGGCGTTAAATTTTTATCAAAAGGCGCTTAACCTAGATGAAAATGCTGCGGCGGCTTACTATAGCATTGGAAATATATTATTCACTCAGGACCACTTCAACGAGGCGAAAAATATGTTTGAAACAGCAATGAAAAAGGGTCTTGAATCAAGCGACAATTACTTTATGTTAGGATTGACGCTTGTTCAACTGGATCAAGGCCGATTCGCCCTCCCTTATTTGCAAAGAAGTGTTGAACTAAATGAACAGGATGCGGAAGCGCGCTTTCAATATGGATTATGTTTGGCGCAGCTTGAATTCATTGACGAAGCGATTGTCCAACTCGAAAAATGTATTGAGCTAGATCCTAACCATTCAGATGCTTATTATAATTTAGGCGTTTCTTATGCCTTTAAAGAAGACGGTGAACGAGCCTTACACATGTTCAATCAAGCACTCGACATTCAGCCAGATCATCTGTTAGCAGGTCATGCAAAAAAACTGATTGAAAATAATCAATAATTTTTAACTTTCAACTGAAAGGAGGGAGCCAAATGGAAAAACAAGATGCGCTCGATTTATTTGCGGAGCAAGGAAAGTTTGTTAAAGGACGGCCAATCGTAACGATTTTTCATAATGAACAAAATCTTTATACCGTTTTAAGAATCCGTGTTGATGAAACAAATCATCCGTATGAGGACAAGGAAGCCGTAGTTACCGGTTATTTCCCAAAAATTCATGAACAAGAATCCTATATCTTTTTCGGAGATTTTAAGGAACATCCTAAGTTTGGCGTGCAATTTCACACCAATCATTTCCGTAAAGATATGCCCCAAACAAAACAAGGGGTCGTAGCCTATTTATCCGGTGAAATGTTTAAGGGAATTGGGAAAAAGACGGCCGAGAACATTGTTGAAACCTTGGGAGAAGATGCGATTTCGAAAATCCTCAATCAGCCGTCGTTACTTGACTCTATTCCAAAGCTCCCTCCTGAAAAGGCGAAAATGCTTTATGATACGTTGATGGAGCATCAAGGACTTGAGCAGGTTATGGTCGCCCTGAATCAATATGGCTTTGGCCCGCAGATTTCAATGCGGATTTATCAAGCGTATAAAGAAGAAACACTTAATACGATTCAAAAAAATCCTTATCAGCTTGTCGAAGATATTGAAGGTATCGGTTTTGGCCGTGCGGATGAGCTTGGCCATCAGCTAGGGATTACAGGAAGCCATCCAGACCGAATAAAAGCTGCTTGCCTTTACACACTAGAAAACGAAAGTATGCAAACGGGACATGTTTACATGCATGCTCAAGATTTGTTAGAACAAGTAAGGGTACTGCTCGAAGACAATAAACGTGATCAAATTGAATACATAGACATTTCAAATGAGGTAATTAAGCTAGAAGAAGAGGGAAAAATAAAAGTTGAGGAAAAGCGTGTATACCTGCCATCTTTATTTTTCGCTGAAAAGGGTCTTGTTACAAGTATTCAGCGGATATTACAGCAAACAGAATACAAGGAACAATTCCCTGAATCGGAGTTTCTACTGGCTTTAGGTGGATTAGAGGAACGTCTCCAAGTCCAATATGCCCCGTCCCAAAGGGAAGCGATTCAAACGGCGTTAATGTCGCCAATGCTGATTTTAACAGGCGGACCTGGTACGGGTAAGACGACTGTAATCAAGGGAATAGTAGAACTATATGCAGAACTGCACGGCTGTTCCTTAGAAATAAAGGATTACCACAAAAAGGACGAGCCGTTTCCCTTTTTACTCGCTGCCCCGACCGGACGTGCTGCCAAACGAATGACAGAGTCGACGGGACTGCCTGCCGTAACGATTCACCGATTACTTGGCTTTAATGGATCAGAAGGATTTGATCGTGATGATGCAAGCCCGCTCGAAGGGAAAATATTAATTGTTGACGAAACCTCAATGCTCGATATTTGGCTTGCCAATCAATTGTTCAAAGCATTACCAGAGAATATTCAAGTTATCATGGTCGGTGACGAGGATCAACTGCCTTCTGTCGGGCCAGGACAGGTTTTAAAAGACTTGCTGCAGTCTGAACGGATACCGACTGTTCGCCTTACCGATATTTACCGGCAGGCAGAAGGATCATCGATCATCGAACTGGCACATGAAATTAAAAAAGGATATTTGCCTGCAAATATAACTGCAAAACAGGCTGATCGCTCGTTTATTAAATGTTCAACGACGCAGGTGGCACAAGTGGTGGAAAAAGTAGCCTTAAATGCCAAAAACAAAGGGTATTCAGCAAAAGATATACAGGTGTTGGCCCCAATGTACAGAGGACCAGCAGGAATTGATCGCTTAAATGTGCTGCTGCAGGAAATTTTCAACCCGAATCCAGATGGAAAACGGAAGGAAATCGCCTTTGGTGAGGTAAAATACCGTATCGGTGATAAGGTACTCCAGCTTGTGAACCAGCCGGAAAGTAATGTGTTTAACGGGGATATCGGTGAAATTATTTCAATCATTTATGCAAAAGAAAACATGGAGAAACAGGATATGATTTATATTTCCTTTGAAGGGAATGAGGTCGAATATACAAAGCAGGACCTGAATCAAATCACCCATGCCTATTGCTGCTCGGTCCATAAATCACAGGGCAGTGAATTTCCGATTGTTATTTTACCTATTACTAGAAGTTATTATCGGATGCTGCGAAGGAATTTAATTTATACGGCGATTACCAGAAGTAAACAATCATTGATTCTATGTGGTGAAGAGGATGCCCTTCGAATGGGGGTTGAACGAGCAGATGAGCTATTGAGGCAAACGACTCTTTGTCAAAAGCTGCAAGAAACCATCACTGTGAATGCTCTTGAGACATCTGCCAAAATGACGGATCAAGCCGTATCCAATGAATTATCCTATGAGGAAGAATTAATGCAAGTGAATCCAATGGTAGGTATGGAAAACCTTACACCTTATGATTTTCTAACAAATGGCTGAAACTATAAATGTTCGAGAGGAGGTGGGACACTCTTTGCGGACATTTTCTTTATTGAAAGGTCAGCCTGTATTTGAAACGAGAAGTGGCACGAAAATTGGTGAAATAAGTGACCTATGTATTTCAAGCACTGGAAAAGTCAATGGCCTGCTTGTAAAAAAAGGCGTTTTCTTCAAACAATCCTTTTTTCTGGACATTCAAAAGGTGACCTTCTTTGGCTGGGATGGGGTTATGGTTGAGGACGCGGAACAATTGGAAAAGCTAAAGGAGAACCCTCTGCATACGTTAACACATCAACGTCCACTGGATGGAATGATGATGCTTTCGAAAAGCGGGGAGTCGCTCGGATTATTGAAAGATGTATATTTTCAAGAAGAAGTGGGCACAATCGTAGGGTACGAAATTACGGATGGCTTCTTTTCGGATATCACGGAAGGCAAACAAGTCATTCAATCCGAGAAGCCCTTAGCGATCGGAAAGGATGCCATTATCGTAGACGTTAATGATACGTGAGGTGTCTTTTCATGTTTAAGTGTCCAAATTGTCAAAGTAAAGATATTGGCAAAATTGGTATCAACCAATATTATTGCTGGAACTGTTTTATTGAACTTTCTGTTTCCTCAGGGATAATTAATACCCACCAAGTCGAAGAGGATGGGTCACTCAGTTCCTTAGATGA
This sequence comes from Neobacillus sp. OS1-2, assembly GCF_030915505.1. Lineage (GTDB taxonomy): Bacteria > Bacillota > Bacilli > Bacillales > Cytobacillaceae > Neobacillus. Next base: position 545,856 of record NZ_CP133265.1, on the reverse strand, counting down.
TTTGTTTGAAGAAGAAGAGCGTCGCTACACCCTTTAAATATAAAGAAGAGGTGAGACGTATGAATAAAATGATGACAACAGTGGTTGCTTTTGGTGCAGGCATGGCAGCATATAATATGGCTCAAAGAAACAATATGATGTCTGCCCGCAATATGAAAAGGATGCAAAAGAAAGTGAAACGTGCGATATTCTAACATGTGTTTAAATCCCCCTTATAAAATTGAGGGGGATTTTTGTATATTTACATTAATTGTCTCCAAAACTAACAAAAAGGAGGCTTGGAAGTGGATATTCGTATGAAATGGTATTATCGAATTGGCTTTTTGCTCCTTTTATTAATTGTCATTTTTGTTTTTCTGAAAATAAGTTTCCTATGGATGCCAATTGTCCGAATGGCAGCCATCATCCTTCTTCCCTTTGTGATTGGTGGGTTTATCACCTATTTACTACACCCGATTGTTGAAAAATTACACGAAAAAGGACTCCACCGCGGGCTTGCCATTTTCTTAATTTATTTTCTTTTTTTTGGCGGAATTGGTTTTGGACTTTATAAAGGTATACCTGCCATTATTGACCAATTAAAGGACCTGTCTGAAAGTGCTCCTGCTTTTGCCGAACAATACCGCGGCTGGATTAATGAATTGCAGTCGCACACAAGGGCGTGGCCAGATGGACTTCAAGCGCGGATGAATGAGGGCATTGATACCTTCGAAAAAAAGATGGATTCATTACTAACCATCATCGTTAACATCCTTATGGGTTTCCTAAATTCGGCATTACTTATGTTACTTATTCCTTTTATCGCCTTTTATATGTTAAAGGACTTTCCCTTAATTAAACGGGCTGTGTGGTATATTACCCCTAAAAAATGGCGGAAGAAGGGCACGCTTTTTCTCAAGGATGTCGATGAATCTCTTGGTAGCTATATCAGAGGACAACTGTTGGTTTGTATCATTATTGGTAGTCTTTCTGCACTGTTATTTTGGATTTTTGATTTGAACTATCCTTTATTATTAGGGATGATTGTTGGAGCGACTAATGTCATCCCTTATTTTGGCCCGATTATCGGAGCGGTACCAGCGGTAATCATCGCTGCGACAATATCAGTTAAATTAGTGATCATTACCTTGGTGATTGTTTTTGGTCTCCAATTCCTTGAAGGTAATATTTTATCACCGTATATTGTTGGCAAAAGCCTGCATATGCACCCGTTAGTCATTATGGTGGCGTTAACTGCCGGCGGGGAAATTGGCGGAATACTTGGATTGATTTTAGCAGTCCCGGTGCTTGCGGTGCTTAAAGTAGGGATAATTCATGCAAAAAGTCATTTCAGTCATGAATCAAATTGACAAACGTTTTTTTCGTGGCTATAATTCGTCATATAGTAGTAAAATGTTGAAGGACATGAGTATGTTGTAGACCATCTGTAACGCATTAAAAGCGCAGAAGAGAGGAGCTTCCATGGCTGAAAGAAGCTCTAGATGAAGGATGACAGAAAGCTAATCCGGAGTGCAGCTAATCCCTGCCGTTTCGCCGCGTTAAGGCAATTTTGAGAGATGAATACAGCTTTTTTTGTATTCATAATCAGGGTGGTACCGCGAGATATGCTCTCGTCCCTGTTTTGGGGATGAGGGCTTTTTTGTATGCTTTTTTACATAAAAAGGAGGTCAATCTAAATGAAAAACTTAACAGGATCACAAATTCGCTCGATGTTTTTACAATTTTTTAACGAAGAAAAAGGACACACGATTGAACCGAGTGCCTCACTTGTTCCACATGATGATCCATCATTATTGTGGATTAACAGTGGTGTTGCAACCTTAAAGAAATATTTTGACGGTCGTGTTGTACCTGAAAATCCTCGGATCACAAATGCACAAAAATCAATCAGAACCAATGACATTGAAAACGTTGGGAAAACTGCGCGCCATCATACATTCTTTGAGATGCTCGGTAATTTTTCTATTGGTGAATATTTCAAACAAGAAGCAATTGAATGGGCATGGGAGTTTTTAACTGATACTAAATGGATTGGCTGGGCCCCGGAACTGCTGTCTGTTACTGTTCATCCTGAAGATCATGAAGCATTTGACATTTGGCATAAGACAATTGGTTTGCCTGAGGAACGAATTATTCGCCTGGAGGGAAACTTCTGGGATATTGGTGAAGGTCCAAGCGGCCCGAATACGGAAATTTTCTATGATCGCGGCCCGGAATATGGCAATGACCCAAGCGATCCTGAGTTATATCCAGGCGGTGAAAACGACCGATACCTTGAGGTTTGGAACCTTGTCTTTTCACAATTTAATCATAACCCTGATGGTACGTATACACCGCTGCCAAAGAAAAATATTGATACCGGTATGGGACTAGAGCGGATGGCATCTGTCGTTCAAAACGTTCCGACTAATTTTGATACTGATTTATTTATCCCCATCATTCGGGCTACGGAAGAAATCTCGGGCGAAAAATATGGTGTCGATAAAGAACGCGACGTAGCTTTTAAAGTAATTGCTGACCATATCCGAACCGTAGCTTTTGCTGTCGGAGACGGGGCGTTGCCATCAAATGAAGGTCGCGGCTATGTATTGCGCCGCTTGCTGCGCCGCGCTGTCCGCTATGCGAAACAAATTAATATTAACCGTCCATTTATGTTTGAACTCGTCCCTATCGTGGGAGAAATCATGCACGACTTCTATCCGGAAGTAAAGGACAAGACCGAATTCATTCAAAAGGTGATCAAAAACGAGGAAGAGCGTTTCCACGAAACCCTTCATGAAGGCTTGACGATTTTAGCAAACGTTATTAAAAAGGAAAAAGAAAAGGGCAGCGATACCATTACAGGTACCGATATTTTCCGACTCTATGACACCTATGGTTTCCCGGTTGAATTGACAGAAGAATATGCTGAAGAAGAAGGCATGAAGGTTGACCATCAAGGCTTTGAAGTGGAGATGGAGCAGCAGCGTGAACGTGCACGTGCGGCTCGTCAGGACGTCGATTCGATGCAGGTCCAAAAGGGCGTGCTTCGTGATGTTACAGTTGAAAGTAAATTTGTTGGCTACGATACTCTAGAGACAAGTTCGACAGTTGTAGCCATCCTAAAAAATGGCGAACTGGCTGAGAAAGCATCCGGTGGTGAAGAAGTACAACTTATTCTTGACATGACACCGTTTTATGCAGAGAGCGGCGGGCAAATCGCTGACCGTGGTTTGATAGAAGGAGAAAGTGTAGCAGTTGCTGTTAAGGATGTTCAAAAGGCACCAAATGGTCAAAACCTTCATCAAGTAGTCGTGAAGAGTGGTACGCTAAAAACGAATCAACTGGTAACGGCAAAAGTAGATGCTGAAAATCGTGTGAAGATTATTAAAAATCATACGGCAACCCACTTGCTGCATCAGGCATTAAAAGATATTCTTGGGGAGCATGTAAATCAAGCCGGTTCCCTTGTAGAGCCTGACCGTCTTCGTTTTGATTTTTCGCATTTTGGTCAAATTACGCCAGATGAACTAGAACAAGTCGAAAGAATTGTGAACGAAAAAATCTGGAGAAACATCGAAGTGGATATTAGCCTTAAACCAATCGCTGAAGCAAAAGCACTGGGAGCTATGGCACTGTTTGGAGAAAAATATGGTGATATTGTTCGTGTTGTAAGGGTTGGGGATTACAGTCTTGAGCTGTGTGGTGGCTGCCATGTTCCCAATACATCTGTTATTGGACTATTTAAAATTGTTTCCGAAGGTGGAATTGGTGCCGGAACCAGAAGAATTGAGGCAGTAACGGGTGAATCAGCATACAAATCACTAAGTGAACAAGTTGGTTTGTTAAAGGATGCTGCTGAAAAATTAAAAACAAATCCGAAAGAGATCGTGCACCGGATTGATGGCCTGATGGTTGAAATCAAACAACTGCAGCGGGAAAATGAATCCCTTGCCGCAAAACTTGGAAACATTGAAGCAGGCAGCCTTGTTTCGAAGGCGAAAGAAATTGACGGTGTAACAGTTTTAGCCGCTCAAGTTCAGGCAGCAGATATGAATAACTTGAGAAATATGGCCGACGACTTGAAGCAAAAGCTTGGTTCGGTTGTCATCGTTCTTGGCAGTGCCCATGAAGGTAAAGTGAATTTGATCGCCGCTGTAACAAAGGATTTAATCGAAAAAGGCTATCATGCCGGGAAACTAATTAAAGAAGTAGCTTCTCGCTGTGGCGGTGGCGGTGGCGGCCGTCCGGATATGGCACAAGCCGGCGGAAAGGATCCGGAAAAACTGGAACCTGCACTGCAATTCGTTGAGGAATGGGTAAAATCCATTTGATAATAGGACAAAGTAGTGTAAAATGTAGGTAAGAGTGCAAAAAAGCGGAAGCGCCTTGTCTAGGCGCTTCCGCTAGACATTACAATTCTCTCCTCTGTTAGAAAGGCGGGGTGCATGAAATGAGTTCATTTGACAAAACAATGCGATTTAATTTTCCTGAAGAGCCGTTTGAACATGATGTGAAGGATGTCCTTCTTCAAGTTTATGAGGCTCTGCAGGAAAAAGGGTATAATCCTATTAATCAAATTGTCGGCTACCTGTTATCCGGTGACCCTGCTTATATTCCACGGCATCGTGATGCCCGTAACATCATTCGTAAGCTGGAACGGGACGAAATCATTGAGGAATTGGTCAAATCCTACTTAAAACAACAACGAGAGGTTTAATTAATGCGTGCAATGGGTTTAGATGTAGGCTCAAAAACTGTCGGTGTAGCCATTAGTGATGAGCTAGGATGGACAGCACAGGGTCTCAAAACTCTCAAAATCAATGAAGAAAAACAACAGTTTGGTTTTGAGGAAATTGGTCAATTAATTAGTGAGTATCAAGTTGATACGGTCGTCATCGGTTTTCCTAAAAATATGAATGGTACAGTTGGCCCACGGGCTGAAGCTAGTAAGCACTTTGCTGCTGAAATTGAAACTAAATTTGCTGTGCCGACAGTTTTATGGGACGAGCGGCTGACTACAATGGCAGCTGAACGGGTATTGCTGGAAGCTGATGTCAGTCGAAAAAAGCGAAAAAAGGTTATTGATAAAATGGCAGCAGTCATGATTTTGCAAGGCTATCTTGATAGTAAAAATTAATGAGGTGAAGAAAATGGCACACGAACACGAACATAATGAAGAAGATCGCTATATCACATTGATTGATGAAAATGGCGATGAACAACTATTTGAAATACTTTTCACATTTGATTCTGAGGAATTTGAAAAATCCTATATTTTCTTTTATCCAGTAGGTGCAAATGAAGAAGAGGAAGAAGAAATTGACATCCTCACATATGCTTACATCCCAACGGAAGATGGCGGTCTTGGCGAGTTAATGGAAATTGAAACGGATGAAGAATGGGATATGGTGGAAGAAGTATTTAATACTTTTAATGAAGATCAAGAGGTAGAATAAGAATTAGGGAATCGGCTGCATAGCGGCCGATTCTTTCTTTTTCGACAAAAGAAAGTGGAGATTTTGACTTTGAGAATTGTCCAGCCCCCGGTACCTTCCGCTTTTCTTCATAAATTGACATTTTTCTCACAATATGCTGAAATAATTAAGATATCCTTTTTTATTTTTAATAAATTTGGCTTTTTTTTATTCAATGGTCATGGGAAGGGGGAAAACGATGACATCTGACGAAAAGGGAACAAAAAAAGAGATTATTCGGCAAAAAATGCTTGAACAGCACCATGAAGCAAGGGTTGTTCGTAAGATAGTTTCAATCATTTCGATCTTAATCCTATTATTGATCGTCGTTATCGGTGGTGGGGGATACCTTTACATACAATCAGCACTGAAACCAGTTGATTCTAAAAGTAAGAAACAAAAAACAGTTGAAATTCCGTTAGGTTCATCCGTCACAGGAATTGGTGAGAAATTAGAGACAAATGGAATTATTAAAAATGCAAAAGTATTTAAGTATTATGTAAAGCTGAAAAATGAAGGTGGATTTATGGCTGGTAATTATCAGCTAAGCCCTTCAATGGATGTGGCGGAAATTGTCAGCCGTCTGAAAACGGGTAAGGTACTGGCAAAAGCGAGTTTTAAGATTGCGATTCCAGAAGGGAAGCAGCTGACAGAAATTGCCGCTATTATGGCAAAGGCGACAAACCAAAAGGAAGAAGACGTATTTGCTAAATTAAATGACAAAGAATTTATTAAAACGTTAATGGCCAAATATCCGGATATTTTAACAGATGAAGTGTTACACTCTACGGTCAAATATCCGCTCGAAGGATATCTATTCCCGGCTACCTATCCGTTTTATAAGCCAAATCCAACAATTGATGAAATAGTCACAGCCATGCTGGATAAAACACGAAATGTACTATCTGATTATGCGGAAGCAAGTAAAGAGAAAAAGCTATCCGTTCATCAATTATTAACGATGGCCTCGTTAGTGGAGGAGGAAGCTACGGAAAAAGCTGACCGTAAAACGATCGCCAGTGTTTTCTATAATCGAATAAAAAAAGGGATGCCGCTCCAAACTGACCCAACGGTTTTATATGCGCAAGGGAGACATAAAGATAAGGTTTTATATGAGGATTTGGAAGTGAATTCACCATATAATACGTATAAAAATACCGGACTTCCACCAGGGCCGATAGCAAGTGCCGGAAAAGATTCGATTGAAGCGGCATTGGATCCGGAAGAAACGGATTATTATTACTTCCTGGCAACCCCAGAAGGCGAAGTTATTTTTACAAAGACATTGGTTGAACATAATCAAGAAAAGACAAAACATATTACCAATAAAAAATAATAAATCTTAGGGGGAAAGATTAGCATTCCCCCTCTTTTTATGATAAAATAATTCAGGTGTTTTAATATGTATTCTATAGCGTAACTCACAGTATGGTTTTGTGGTGTATCTGACCAAAAACGCACAGAGTTGATCTCATCAGCTCGTTATTTCCTGTGAACGCTATTTTTTCATGTCTAAAGAGCATTATGTAAAGGTAACAATGCTCCTATAGGAATTGAGGTGACGGCAGCTTGTTAAATGAGAAGCTGCATTTTTATATTGATAATCTAATTTCAGAACGAAATCCATTGTTTACGGAAATGGAAAGCTATGCGAAAGAACATAATGTCCCGATTATGGAACTTGCAGGGATTGAAATGATGCTGCAAGTTCTGCGGATTCATCGCACGCACAAAATTCTAGAGGTCGGAACTGCGATTGGGTATTCAGGATTACGAATGGCTGAAGCGATGCCGAATGCTGAAATCATAACGATTGAGCGTGATGTTGAGCGAATTCAAGTGGCAAAAGAATTTATTGGGCGTTCTTTGTACGGGGAGCAAATCACCCTAATTGAAGGTGATGCGCTCGAAGTGGAAGATCAGGTTCGTGTACATGCTCCGTATGATGCCATCTTTATTGATGCGGCAAAAGGCCAATATCAAAAGTTTTTTACGATGTATGAAAAATATCTGAGTCCGGACGGAATGATTATCACCGATAATGTATTGTTTAAAGGTCTTGTCGCAGAAGAAGAAATTGAATCGAAGAGAACCCGAAACCTTGTTAAGAAAATTGATGCTTTTAATCACTGGTTAATGGATCATGCGGATTATGACTCCGTGATTCTCCCTGTAGGAGACGGGGTTGCCATTAGTAAAAGGAGAGGTGAAAGGAAATGAAAAAAACAGAATTGCTTGTCACTCCATTGTCCGTGGATGAGATTTTACCCTTAGCGGAAGCCGGTGCAGATGCATTTGTGGTGGGTGAGCAGCGATATGGATTACGACTAGCAGGAGAATTCAATCGTGAAGATGTTAAAAAGGCGATTACTCTAGCCCATAGCAAGGGAAAAAAGGTGTATGTGGCGATGAATGCGATATTTCACAATGAAAAAATAGCCGAACTTGCTGACTATATTCAATTTGCTCAAGAAGCAATGGCGGATGCAATTATTTTCGGCGACCCGGCTGTATTAATGACGGCAAAAGAAGTGGCACCGGAAATGAAACTCCATTGGAATACCGAGACAACGGGAACAAACTGGTACACATGTAACTATTGGGGTCGAAAAGGTGCAAAACGGGCAGTCCTAGCACGTGAAATCAACATGGATGCCATTATTGAAATGAAGCAACATGCTGAAGTGGAAATTGAAGTCCAGGTACACGGAATGAGTTGTATGTTTCAATCTAAACGCTCATTGCTAGGTAACTATTATGAGTATCAAGGAAAAGTCTTGGAAGTTGAAAATCGCAAGATGGAAAAAAATATGTTTTTGCATGATAAAGAGCGTGAAAATAAATATCCGATTTTCGAAGATGAGAACGGTACGCATATTATGAGCCCAAATGATATTTGTATGATTGATGAACTGCAAGAAATGCTCGAAGCCGGTGTTGATACGTTTAAAATCGATGGAATCTTAAAAAGTCCTGAATATATTTTAGCTGTAACAAAGGCTTATCGTGCAGCAATTGACTTATTTATGGAAGATCCGGATGCTTATGACGATAAAAAGGACGAACTGTTGGCTGCAATTGAGGAAATTCAACCGGCAAATCGTTCAATAGATACGGGATTCTTTTTCAAAGAAACGGTTTACTAATTAGAAAGCGGAAGCGCCTTGCACAGGGGCTTATGACCCCTTGGCGCTGAAGCAAGACAAAACTTAGGAGGGGTGCAAACATGAATAACGTTAAAGATACTATTTCTGAAATCATCGATGGAAAACGTGTCATAGTGAAAAAGCCAGAACTCCTTGCGCCAGCGGGTAATCTTGAAAAATTAAAAATTGCGGTTCATTATGGGGCAGATGCTGTGTTTATTGGCGGTCAGGAATATGGACTTCGTTCAAACGCTGATAACTTTACATTTGAGGAAATGAAAGATGGCGTCGAATTTGCCAAAAAATATGGCGCGAAAATTTATGTGACAACGAACATTTTTGCCCATAATGAAAATATTGATGGTTTAGAGGAATATATTCTTGGCTTGAAGGAAACAGGAATTGCCGGGATTATTGTTGCGGATCCACTCATTATTGAAACCTGCCAGCGGCTTGCCCCGGAGATCGAGATCCATATCAGCACACAGCAGTCACTTTCTAACTGGAAGGCTGCACAGTTTTGGAAAGAGTCAGGTGCAGAACGTGTCGTATTAGCAAGAGAGGTCAGTGCGGAAGAAATCAGAGAAATGAAGGAAAAGGTCGATGTTGAGATTGAAACCTTTATTCATGGAGCCATGTGCATCGCCTATTCCGGACGTTGTACATTGAGTAATCATATGACAGCACGGGATTCCAACCGTGGCGGCTGCTGCCAGTCTTGCCGCTGGGATTATGATCTCTACACACTAGAAGGCAGTAATCAAGAAGTTGCCCTGTTTGAAGAAGGCAATGACCCGTTTGCGATGAGCCCGAAGGATCTTAATTTAATTCAGGCGATTCCACAGATGATTGAGCTAGGGATTGACAGTTTGAAAATTGAAGGCAGAATGAAATCAATTCATTACATTGCCACAGTTGTGAGTGTTTATCGGAAAGTGATTGATGCCTATTGCGCTGACCCTGAGAATTTCGTCATCAAGCGTGAATGGTTAGAAGAACTCGATAAATGTGCAAACCGTGAAACAGCGCCTGCTTTTTTTGAAGGGGTTCCAGGGTATAAAGAGCAAATGTTTGGTAATCATAGCAAGAAGACAAAGTTTGAGTTTGTTGGTCTTGTGCTGGATTATAACGAGGAAACACAGATAGTGACATTACAGCAAAGAAACCATTTTAAGCCGGGGCAAGAAGTAGAATTTTTCGGACCGGAAATTCAAAACTTTACGCATGTGATTGATAAAGTTTGGGATGAAAAAGGAAATGAATTGGATGCAGCTAGACATCCGCTTCAGATTGTACAATTTAAATTGGACAAACCGGTGTATCCTAACAACATGATGCGAAAGGAGAACGCATGATGCAGAAACCGGTTGTTATTGGTGTAACCGGCGGCTCAGGCTCCGGAAAAACCAGTGTAACAAAAGCAATTTACGAAAGCTTGAAGGAACATTCCATTTTGGTGCTGGAACAAGATTATTACTACAAGGATCAACATGATGTGCCTTTTGAGGAACGATTGAAGACAAATTATGATCACCCGCTTGCTTTTGATAATGATTTGCTAATCGAGCATATTGAGAAACTTTTACGCTATGAAGCAATAGAAAAACCTGTTTATGATTATTCCATCCACACACGTTCAGATAAGGTTATACCCGTGGAGCCGCAGGATGTAATCATTTTGGAGGGGATTTTAGTACTCGAGGATGAGCGGCTTCGCAATTTAATGGACATCAAATTGTACGTAGATACGGATGCCGATTTGCGAATCATCCGCCGGCTGACTCGTGATATTCGCGAAAGGGGACGGACTTTCGATTCTGTTATCGATCAATATCTGAATGTAGTCCGGCCAATGCATAACCAATTTATTGAACCAACGAAGCGTTATGCGGATGTCATTATCCCTGAGGGAGGCCAAAATCATGTTGCCGTCGATTTAATGGTCACAAAAATTCAAACAATTCTTGAACAAAAGTCATTTTTATGACACAATAGCTATTATTAGACTTAAAATAAATAATTTTAGCGCGTCCCCTTTTAAAAGGACGCGCTACTATGTATTTGCCATATGGCAAACAATCTACATACCATACATACACAATTCTAATGGGGGATTGTGAGACTTGAAGGAGTGAGGGTTTTGGCTGCAGAAAAAGTATTTCCTATGACACAAGCAGGAAAAGACAAACTTGTACAAGAACTTGAATACTTAAAATCAGTAAAGCGTAAAGAAGTGGTGGAAAGAATTAAAATTGCTAGAAGTTTTGGTGATTTGTCTGAAAACTCTGAGTATGATTCCGCAAAAGAAGAGCAGGCATTTGTTGAGGGCCGTATTACGACCTTAGAAAATATGATTCGTAATGCTAAGATAATTGCTGAAAGCGAGATCGCCGGCGATTCAGTCGCACTTGGCAGATCCGTTACATTTATTGAACTTCCGGATGGGGAAGAAGAAACTTACTCTATTGTTGGAAGTGCTGAGGCAGATCCATTTGAAGGGAAAATTTCGAATGACTCGCCGATTGCGAAAAGTCTTTTAGGTAAAAAAGTAGGCGATCAAGTCTCTGTTCAAACACCAGGCGGTGAAATGAGCGTTCGTATTACAAAGATTAACTAAAGGATATGAGTACAATTCATCTGAATATTGTTTGAAATGCTTGAACCTCGTCAAAACTTTTGACGAGGTGTTTTTTATGTGGAAAAGACGAGCACTTGGCTGGCTTTTTATTTGTATAACCGGTTTGCTGCTCCTGTTGGTTCGCTTAATGCAAATCCAATTAGTGGAGACAAAGACCTTTTCGAAACATCATGTAAATTTACTTGAGGAAAGTGTCAAACAACGAACACAGGAGCTTGTGATTGATAACGGCAGAGGCAATTTCCTTGACCGAAATGGGGTTATGTTGACGCACAATAAAGTTTCTGTCCTCGTTCTATTTCCTTTTTTAAAAAAGATGGATTGGGAGATTGAGAAGGTGTCTTCCATTTCAGGAATTCCGGAAAATACGCTTAAACTAGCTGTAGAAAAGGCAAAAAAGCCGTTTGCCTTTGGTGACCCACAGCCATTTGAATTGACCAAATCGCAGATGAAAAGGATTAACGCCTTAAAAATCCCTGGGGTTTTTGCGATTGAAAAGAAATTTGAGCGTTCGGAAATACCGGCAGAACAGTTGATTGGTCTAACTAGAGAAAACCCAAAGGAATTAAGTAAGCGTTATCCAAACAAAGAACTATCAGAGAAGACATTGCTTGGTGTATCCGGGCTTGAGGAAAGCTTTGATGAATTCCTTCTCCCAGAAGGGAAATCAAAGCTTGTTTACCACGTGGATGGCACTGGTGGTCCTCTATTCGGTATTAATGTTAAATATGTTGATCCGGCAAATCCGTTTTATCCTGTAAACGTCAAAACCACCCTCGATAAGGATCTACAGCAAAAAGCGGAGAATCTTATTGATCGGTACCAAATCAAAAAAGGCGGCCTTATTCTCCTCAATATGGAGGATAATAGTGTGCTTGCCATGGTTTCCCGACCGGCGATAAATAAAAAGGATCCATACAGTGGCGGGGGAATTACCAATATGATGTTGAAGCAACAAATCGTTGGTTCTGTTTTTAAAACGGTTGTTGCCGCTGCGGCAATCGACCAAAATCTTGATGACCCCACTCGTCTATTTGATTGCAGTAAAAAGATTAATGGAAAACCGGAATTAAAATATAATTATGGAATGCTGGATTTTGCGACCAGTTTTTCCCGAAGCTGTAATCGGACCTTTGGTGAGCTGGCGAAGGAATTGCAAAAGGCAAATCCTCATCTTTTAGAAGAATATGCGACCAAATTATCGCTAATCGGCCCCGTTGGCTGGCAGGGGGATGTCTATCATACAAGTGATTTCAATCAATTTGCAAATGAGGATCATGGCAGGGTCTTCTTGAATGATGAGGCTAGAAAAGATGCCAATTTTGCCGCGATGTCCGGAATCGGTCAACATGAGGTTCGCGTCACTCCATTAGCTGTCGCCAATATGATGGCCACGATAGCAAGAGGGGGAAAAAGGAAATGGTTCGTGCTGTTTCTAAAATCGAGTATAAAAACGGCACGACGATGGTCGATTTCCCTGAAACCAGCTTAAAAGGGGATATCATATCCCCATATGCGGCAATGAAACTGCAAAAATTACTGCGTGAAGTAGTGGTGAACCCAAATGGAACGGGTAGATGGTTTAAGGACTTGCCATATGAAGTAGCAGGTAAATCAGGCACTGCCGAAACAGGAAAATTTGAAAATGGCATGCAGCTGCATAATAAGTGGTTTGCCGGCTATTTCCCTTATCAAAATCCCAAATATGTTCTCGTTACTGTGAATTTGGATGTGGTCGATTCCGAGGGTGGGATTAATTTGTTATTTGCTGATATGGTTAAGATGCTTTATGAAAAAGACCATGGTAACGGAGAGTGAAAAATGGTTTTTCCTTCATGTTCTCATTGAATCATGTTAGAATATTGAGAGCCTTATTTTTACGGAGGGATAACATTGAGTAATGATTTCAATTCTAAATCGCGTTCCGGTTACCGTGCGAAAAGAAAAAAAACCAATCTCGTTTTAAATAGTTTAATCATCATTGTGTTGCTGCTCATTATTTTTGTCGCCTATACTATTTTTCTATCAGGCGGTGATGAAAAAGCGGCTCCTAAGCAGCAGGATCCTAAAATGGAACAAAAAGATACAACCCATAAAGCGGACACGGAAAAGAAAAAAGATGAAGTTGTTCAAAAGGATGACAGTTCCTCTAAAAATGATTCCGAAGAGGAGCAAGAAAGTGAAGAAGCCTCTGTGCCTGAATCGACAGATGATTCCCAAGCAGTAGTTTCCGAAGACGGCACCACCATCGAAAACCCTGCGTGGAAACCTGTTGGCACAACCCAGACAGGGGATCATACTCCGGTATATAGTGGTGTTGATTGGGATGAAATGCTGAGTGCCATCTCATATGCCACTGGGGTTGATACAAGCAATATGACCGTTATATGGCTTGGCAAGGATCCTGCTAAAGCGAATGCCTCTGTAGGAACCATTTCTGCAAAAGATACAAAGGAAAAGTTTAAAGTATTCATCGAGTGGGTTGATGGTCAAGGATGGAAACCGACGAAGGTTATTAATGTAACCGGAGAGTAACAAACAAGGATGGGCCTGAAAAAAGGCACCATCCTATTTCTTTTTAAAATGAACAACCGCTGTGAAGTATGTTTGTCCATTTTCATTCACATGCATCTGGTGGGATACGGAATGGACTCCCAGCATAATTGCTCTATTTTCATCAATTTGTGATTCAATCTTTTTTTGTAATGTTTTTAGAGTAGTAGCCTCGAAAAATTCCACTTTATCCTCTATTAAGTCAAACTGAAAATTCACCATAAATCATCCTTTCTATACATTATTTTAGTAATTTTTTATGATACTGGCAATGTATTTGAATAAAGGGGTGAGGTATGATAACATGATTTTGGTTAAATTCATAGTATATTAATGGGGATTAAACACCCTATTACCTATTTGTAGAACATTATGAAAGAGGTTTAAGGAATGAAAATAGCTATCATCGGAGCAATGGAAGAAGAAGTTACCTTACTACGAAATAATATCGAGGGGCAAACACAGGAAACGGTCGCAGGTTGTGAATTTACATTTGGAAAGATGCACGGTACAGATGTCATCCTTCTCCGTTCCGGGATTGGCAAGGTAAACGCAGCGATGTCAACGACCATCCTGCTTGAAAAATATCAGCCTGATTGCGTTATTAATACGGGGTCAGCAGGGGGCTTTAATCCTGCACTTAATGTCGGAGATGCCGTTATTTCAACGGAAGTCCGCCATCATGATGTTGATGTTACCGCATTTGGCTATGAATATGGTCAGGTGCCACAGCTTCCGGCAGCATTTGCAGCTGATGAAAAATTAATTTCTGTTGCTGAATCTGCTGCAAATGAACTTGAAAACTTCCAAATTGTAAAGGGATTGATTGTGACGGGTGATTCCTTTATGGAAGACCCAGTCCGTGTTGATTTTGTTCGTTCTAAATTCGAGGATTTACAAGCGGTTGAAATGGAGGCTGCAGCAATCGCCCAAGTGGCGCACCGTTTCGGTGTTCCATTTGTCATTATTCGTTCTCTTTCCGACATTGCCGGAAAGGAATCCGAAATTTCGTTTGATCAATTTATTGATAAGGCAGCGACTAATTCTGCTACGTTAGTGATGAAAATGGTAGCAGCACTCAAATAGCTTTTTAGGGGTGGAGAAATGCAAGTCTACAAAAATGTACATGAATTAATTGGGCACACACCAATTGTCGAAATTACACAGTTTTCTTTGCCTGAAGGTGTTCGCATTTTTGCGAAACTGGAGTTCATGAACCCTGGGGGAAGTGTCAAAGACCGGCTTGGAGTCGAGCTTTTACATGAGGCGTTTTCTAGTGGAAAACTCCGGGCAGGTGGGACTGTCATAGAGCCGACAGCCGGAAATACTGGGATTGGGTTAGCGCTTGCTGCCATCAATAAAGGGGTTCAAGTTATATTTTGCGTCCCTGAAAAGTTCAGTATGGAAAAGCAGGAAATCATGAAAGCGCTCGGGGCAAGAATCGTTCAAACACCAACGGAGAAAGGTATTAAGGGGGCGATTGCCAAAGCAGAGGAGCTCCTTCGAGAAATTCCAGGCTCCTATTGTCCGCAGCAATTTGCGAACCCCGCCAATCCTGCTACCTATTACAAAACATTAGGACCGGAACTCTGGGATCAACTCGATGGTGACATTGATATCTTTGTTGCCGGGGCTGGTTCAGGCGGTACGTTCACGGGAACTGCCCGTTATTTGAAAGAACAAAAAAAGCAGATCAAAACAGTCATTGTCGAGCCGCAGGGGTCCATTTTAAATGGTGGCGAATCTGGCCCACATAAAACCGAGGGGATTGGCATGGAATTCTTGCCTCCGTTTATGGAACCTGACTATTTTGACGCTATTCATACCATTGCTGATGATGATGCCTTTCATTACGTGAAAGAGCTGGCAGCTAAAGAGGGGCTGCTTGTGGGCAGTTCTTCTGGAGCCGCTTTTTATGCTGCCATGAAAGAGGCGGAAACAGCAAAAGCAGGGACAAACATCGTGGTTATTTTTCCAGATGGAAGTGAACGATATTTAAGCAAGAAAATCTTTGAAGGGGGTATTTAGAATGAGAAGAAAGACGAAATTGATCCATGGAGGCATTAGTGAAGATCCAGCAACAGGTGCTGTTTCTTTCCCAATTTATCAAGTGAGTACGTATAAACAGGAAGGTGTCGGCGGCCATAAGGGCTTCGAATATTCCCGTACTGGAAATCCGACCAGACATGCGCTTGAAGAGCTGATTAAGGAAATCGAAGGCGGTAAGGCGGGATTTGCTTTTGGTTCTGGTATGGCGGCGATTACAGCTGTGATTATGCTGTTTAACAGCGGTGATCACGTTATCTTAACGGATGATGTGTACGGCGGCACATTCCGTGTCATGACCAAGGTGTTGAATCGGTTCGGAATCGATGCAACCTTTGTTGATACAAGTAACTTAGATAATATTAAAAGTGAAATTAAACCAAATACACGGGCCGTTTATTTAGAAACACCGACAAACCCGCTTTTGAAAATAACGGATATTAAAGCGGCAGCGGAGATTGCAAAAGAACATGGTCTTTTAACGATTGTTGATAATACGTTCTCGACTCCATTTTGGCAAAATCCGATTGAGCTTGGCGCGGATATTGTTCTTCATAGTGCGACGAAATATATTGGCGGTCATAGTGATGTTGTGGCGGGACTAGTGGTAGTAAATAGTGATAAGCTTGCCGAAGACCTTCATTTTGTCCAAAACTCAACAGGGGGTGTTCTAGGGCCTCAGGATTCATGGCTGTTAATCAGAGGAATCAAAACATTAGGGATTCGCATGGAAGAAACGGAAACGAATACAAAGGCGATTGTTAGCTTCTTACAAGGCCATAGTAAGGTGAAGAAGGTATTTTATCCTGGACTTGAAACACATCCGAATCATGAGATTGCCATGAAGCAGGCAAGAGGGTTTGGAGGCATGGTTTCGTTCGATGTTGGCAGTGCAGAGAATGCGGACCAGTTGTTAAGCAAAGTGAAATATTTTACCTTAGCTGAAAGCCTTGGTGCGGTTGAAAGCTTAATTTCAGTTCCTGCAAGAATGACCCATGCCTCAATTCCGGCAGAAAGACGTGCAGAACTAGGCATCACAGAAGGCCTAGTCCGTATCTCCGTCGGACTTGAAGATATTGAAGACCTAATCGAAGATCTTACACAAGCCTTAGAGTAGTTATAATAAAAATAGTGTAAAAAGTGTAAAGGGTGTCAGGCACCATGTGAAATTTTTTTCACATGGTGCCTGTTTTACGTGGGTCGAGCCTTTTTTTTATAAAATTTATTCAAAAAGGTTTACAAAGTAATGGTACGTGGATATAATTACCGTAGTAAGTAAAAAATTCCAAAGGAGGTCGAAGAAAATGATGTTACTTGCAATCAACAATGGCGGTGCCGCTGTAATGAAAACTGTATATTTGAATATTTCGCATTCGACCAGACTGGAATGGATTGCTTAACACTTTGTTACAATACATATCCATGCCGCAGGGAGAATGACGCCCTGTGGCATTTTTGTGTCTAAAAAAGGCCGGCCGCAGGGGAGTGACTTCCTGCGGCCTTTTTATGCCCTTTTTTCTCGCAAAATGGATATGTCTGGAATATGGTGAAGATGTTGCTGGATTAAAAAGAAGAGATCAGTTAAAGGAGGTGGTAGACATGACCCTAAATATCTTATTTTTCTCAATCACCATAAAAAAACGAAAGATGAGTCTGGAAGAAGCGGTTCAACAGGAAATGGTTGAAAAACTATATGACGAAGCGAAAGAACGCCAAATTTCGATGCATCATTTCATGTAATAATCCTTTAAAAAAGGAAGTGAATCAAATTGACACTTAATATATTCTTTTTAACGATAACCATTCGTAAACGAAAAATGAGTCCTCAAGAGGCCACCCATCAAGAAATGGTTGAAAAGATTTATGAACAGAACAAAGAACGCCAAGCATCGATGTTCCGGATTATGTAGGCAGTAAAAAATAATACGATTTGAAAGGTGGTTTTAATTATGTTGTTTTTTCTAATGCAAGGACGAGGGGCTAGTTTGTGGTATATGAAGGATACCACCTAGCCGAACGAAAAATAGGAGGTAACAAAAATGCCGCTTCATATTTTATTATTGTCACTCATTTTTAAACGAAAGAAAAAAGAATCGAAATGACCTCATTGTTTTAATGTGCTTTGTTAACAAATTGTTCACTTTTCCCTCAGATAGTTACGGTGAAAACATGATAAATTGAAGATATAGAAATGCATGATTTATCTAAGGGGTGGAGAATTATGTTCATGATGGTGATAGCTTTAGTTATTACTGGGGCAATCGGCTGTGTAATCTCAGCAGAGGTAAGTGTAGAATAGAAATAAAGCATCGGCTAAGTTTTTATCGCCGATGCTTTTCTTTCGTTCCTTTTATTGCTTCTCAGTTAGCTCCAAGAACTCGTCAATATCATCAAGACAGATGTGTACGGCCTTCTCCCAGAAGTCCTTCTGAGTAAGATCAACCTGCAAATGTTTCTGCGCAAGTTCCTCGACTGTCATTGAAGCTGTGTCACGCAATAAAGCAATATACTTTTCTTCATATCCTTTTCCTTCTTCCAGTGCCTCAGCATAAATACCGAGCGAGAACAGGTAGCCAAAGGTATAAGGGAAGTTATAAAACGGAACACCGGTAATGAAGAAATGTAGCTTAGAAGCCCAGAATAATGGGTGATATTCTGCTAAGGCATCACAGTAAGCTTCTTTTTGCGCCTCAAGCATCAACTCATTTAATTTTTCTACCGAAACGGTTCCTAGTTTTCTTTCCTCATAAAGATGAGTTTCAAACAAGTAACGGGCATGAATATTCATTAAAAGGGCAACCGTTCTTTGGATTTTGTCATCTAAAAGAACGAGCTTTTCTTCTTCATTTTTTGCGTTTTTTACAGCTGCATCGGCGACAATCATTTCCGCAAAGGTGGAGGCGGTTTCTGCCACGTTCATTGCATAATTACAGTTAAGGAATGGAACATCTCTCATTGTAAAAGAATGAAAGGCATGCCCAAGCTCATGTGCCAGTGTCGAAACATTTGAAGGTGTCCCGGAATACGTCATGAAAATTCGCGATTGTTTACTTTCAGGGAAATCGGTACAAAAACCTCCGGGTGCTTTGGCGGGGCGATCCTCAGCCTCAACCCACTGCTCCTCGAACGCATTCTTCGTAAAAGCAGCTAATTTATCGCCAAAAAGAGCAAAATTCTCTTCAATAAATTTGGCTCCTTCTTGATAAGAAACCTTTGATTCTGTTTTCCCGTATGGTGCTTCTAAATCAAACCAGCTCAATTTATTCAAGCCTAGAAGCTTTGCTTTACGATCCAAATAGTGTACAAGCTTCTGTTTATTTTCCGAAATAACTGCCCACATCGTTTCCAGTGTTTCTTTTTTCATCCGATTAATGCTGAGCGGTTCCTTTAAGACATCTTCCCAGCCTCGTTTTTTATAGACATTCAAACGAAACCCGGAAAGATGGTTTAATGTTTTGGCTAGGAAATCTGCTTGCTCTCCCCAAGACTTTTCCCAATTTTTAAAAACTGCTGAACGGACGTCGCGGTCGGAGCTGGAGAATTTATTGAAGGCTTGACCAACAGAAAGCAGTTTCTCCACTCCTTTTTCCATATAGGAGACTTTGATCTTGCTAACGATTAAATCATACAGTTGACCCCAGCTGTGATAGCCATCTACTTCAAGGGCGCTGATTAAGGCTTCCTCTTCTTTAGACAACTTCTCCTGCGCTTTTTCACGACTTTCCGTTAACACAAAAGCGAGCTCCGTTAACGATGGGGCGCTTACAATTTGCTTCCATGCCTCATCATCAATCGTTGTCAGTAAATTGTCTAATGACCCCAGTGCTGTCTGGAACGTTGCGTTTAAGTGTGTTATTTTTGCGTCAAGTGAATAGGCTTTTTTATCTTCGGTATTTTGTGCAAGTAAACAGCCAACAAAGGCACCTGCCTGAATTAACCCTTTTGCGGAGCTTTCTAAATCCGCAAGTAATTTCTGCAAATACTTGGCGTCCTCAAGTGAACTAACCGGTGTCCAGTTATTCACCTTTGATTCGAATTGGTTGATCAGTTCCTCGGTTTGAAGAAGATGATCCTGTAACTCCGGGGAATCGCTTCCGCCCTTGAAAAAAATATCTAGATTCCAGACTTCAGAATATGTAGTCGCAGTCATTATCAGTACCCCCTTTAAATATGTACCTATTTATTATATGTCTACCTTTTTAAAAATTCTATATTTTGTGCATTTCAAAAGAAAAATGGCTCATGCTTAAGCGCATAAGCCGGATCTTGCCCCTAATAATAACAGGAATACCACCACCAGGCGCCAAAGATAAATAATAGAATAAACAGAACAATGATGACTGCAAACCATATCCCGCCGCGTACATATGGACTAGGATAAGCAGGATAGGGTGCTGGGTATCCGAAGGCAGATGGATATCCGTATGGCATCAAGATTCCCCCTTTCCCCTTTTATAGTAGCGTATGAGCCCTTATTACTTACTGTGTAGGCAAAAGTGTATGTCCACTAGACACAAATAAAGATTTTTTGATAAAGGGCAATTAGTTGACAAGCTTGTTGTGTCTAGGGTATATGTGAATGGGTATCTCATAGATTTTGATGAAGTTTTTCGGGAGGTAAAAATGAAGGGTAAAATAAAAATGATTACGGTCATCCTTTTGGGAGTACTATTAATCGCGGCCGGCTGCTCGAACAAGAGTGAGGAGCCAAAACAGACTAAGAATGAAAACAAGACTGTCACCAAAACAAAATTTGACATTATCGAGGCGAAATCATTTAAGTTAAAAAATATCCGCGGGATTGGCTATCCAGGAAATGACAATGCCTTATATGTCGCAGCGAATGATGGGTTAAAAATGTACAAGGATGATTTGTGGTATGAAACATCAGCCAATCACCATGACTATATCGGATTTCAAGCAGTGGAAGCAGGTTTTATTGCCAGTGGGCATCCCCAAAAAGGGACGAATATAAAGGATCCCCTTGGATTAGTAAAAAGTACGGATAAAGGGGAGACGCTAGAAAAATTAGCCTTCTATGGGAATGCTAACTTTCATTTTACCGCGGCAAGCTTTTCTGGGAATGGCATGTATGTAATTAGTGAGGAGCCGAATGATAAGTTAAGTCTAGGCGTGAACTATTCTACTGATAATGGTAACTCGTGGAAAAAGAGCGGCCTTAAGGAGTTTAACGCCGATTCATATGGGATGATGGCGGTTCATCCGGAAAACGGTAATACATTCACGATGGCAACTAGGTCCGGTATCTATTATTCAATTGATAACGGAAATACAATGAAACAAATTACAGACCCTATTATGGTAACCGCATTAACATTTAGTGGGGATTCCATTTTATTTTCAAGTGTTGAAAACGATAAAATCTTATTAAAGACGATTAATCCTTCGTCGGGAGAACAACAAAACCTGACCTTTCCGTTTCTAGATTATGATAATCCCATTACCTATTTGGCGGTAAATCCAAAAGACAAAAACCAAATCGCCTTTACAACCTATAAAAATGATTTATATGAATCCAATGATGGTGGTCAAAATTGGAAAAGGCTTTTGGAGAATGGAAAGTAAAAACTCGCCCAGTAGGCGAGTTTTTACTTTCCTATCATTATCCCTTTTTCTTTCGTTCCTTTTCAGCTCGGTAAAATTCATGAAACATTTTCATCAGTGCCCGTTTTTCAATTCTTGAGACATAGCTTCTAGAGATCCCCAGTTCTTTCGCGATCTCACGCTGTGTTTTTTCTTTTTGCAAATCAAGACCAAACCGACCAATAATGACTTCCTTTTCGCGATTATCCAGCACTTCGATATATTTTTTGATCTTTTCAAGCTCCATGTTCAGTTGAATCGTATCAATGACGTCCTCTGATTCAGATTTTAGGACATCAATTAATGAAATTTCATTTCCTTCTTTATCCTGGCCAATCGGGTCGTGCAGAGATACATCCTTTTTTGTCTTCTTAAGCGCCCGTAAATGCATCAGAATTTCATTTTCAATACATCGTGCAGCATAAGTCGCAAGCTTTGTGCCTTTCCCCTCTGAGTAGCTCTCTATGGCTTTAATTAAACCAATCGTTCCAATTGAGATTAAATCTTCGGAATCCTCCCCGGTATTTTCGAATTTTTTTACGATATGTGCAACCAATCTTAGATTGTGTTCGATTAACATATTTCTTGCATGCGGATCCCCTTCTGCCATTAACCGTAGATACTTTCGTTCATCAGCAGCAGATAGGGGCTGCGGGAAGGCATTATTTTTTACATATGAAACAAGAAATAAAAATTCCTTCATTAAATAACCGAGAGCTGTTAAGATTCCAGACATCCACATCCACCCCCGTGCTTTATTTGGACTAAAACCCA
This sequence comes from Neobacillus sp. OS1-2, assembly GCF_030915505.1. GTDB lineage: Bacteria > Bacillota > Bacilli > Bacillales > Cytobacillaceae > Neobacillus. The sequence continues at coordinate 523,639 of NZ_CP133265.1, read as the reverse complement.
TTAATAATTCCTATGAGGAAAACAGAAAATTGTGTCTGTCCCGAAATTTTTTTTTGAAAAGATAAGAAATATAAATTTCGACTTCGAGAATTGTCCAGCTCCAGCGCCCTAGCGGCTAGTGTCCTTCGCTCTCCGCCCTACGATAAGTCAAGCACGAATGCGCCTCCGGCTCTTCGTGTTTCCTTTATCTCAGTTGGAGTGCTCCAGGCCATACGCCGCTGACCAGGACGCTTACGCTTTTCTGATGAAAAATAAAAATAACCTTAGCGAGCTAAGGTTAAATTTGCATTTCTTTATACTTTTTTAAGTTTAAACGAACTAACCATCAGGAAGGATAGAATGATCATTATAAATAAGAACGTTTGTGATGGTAAATAGGGAATAGCTAAAAAGCTTAAGGTTGCCAAGCAGCCCGCGGCTGTAATCGGTAACCCGGTAAAATACCCATTGCTTTCTGTAATATTGAAACGTGCTAATCGAAATGCGCCACAACCGATGTAGAATACAGTAAAAAAAGAACCCGGACCACCAAATTCATATAAAATTCCTTGATATAGTAATAGTGCAGGTGCTACACCAAATGATATAATATCACTCATGGAATCTAATTGTTTGCCAAGTTCTGATTCAATATTAAATTTTCTGGCAATCATACCGTCAAAGCGATCTGCTAAAGCAGCAATAAAAATGAGGAGCAGGCTTAGCCGTAAATTTCCGTGCATCCCGAAGACAATCGCAAATCCGCCAAGTGATAAATTTGTTAAGGTGATGACATTAGCTGTTTGGGATTTCAGCTTTTTTATTGTTTGATCCAATACGTCCAATAAAAACATTCTCCACACCACTCCTTTCTTTACGAGAGGGGAATCATTTGTTTTGTTTACTCTATAATATTTAATTCTAAGCGTTTTATGTCTTTTCGTAAAGAGTATTTTTACACTATTTGGGGGTATTCCAATGATACAGGGGTTTTATCGTCTATTGATTGAGTTAACGAATGGTAGGTGGACATCGGGTGTCTTAAAGAAGTTTGCCCGTTCTCGTGTCAGCCGTTTTGTCGTGCCGTCCTTCGCTAAGGTCTATCATTTGAATCAAGAAGAAATGGAGAAAGGCTTGTCAGAATATCCTACCCTTCATGATTTATTTGTAAGGACATTGAAGAAAAATGCCAGGGAAATTGATAAAGGCCATGATACTGTTGTCAGCCCTGTCGATGCTGTCATGGAAGACGTTGGTTCGATTAAGGAGACTAGTGAAATTGTCGTTAAAGGTAAGACTTATTCAATTGAAGAGATGCTGAGTAATCGAGAGCTTTTAGCAAAATACCAAAATGGTACATACATGGTTCTGTATTTAAGTCCCAGTCATTATCACCGCATTCACAGCCCAGTGAACGGAAACGTTACCAAACAATGGTCACTTGGAAAAAAATCATACCCAGTGAATAAACTAGGGTTAAAATATGGGCGCCGAACTCTAGCTAAGAACTACCGGATGATAACAGAAGTTAAAACAGAATTTGGGCATGTGGCCGTAGTCAAGGTTGGCGCCATGTTTGTTAATTCGATTGAAACTACACATAAGGGATCCGAATTAGTAAAGGGCGAGGAGATGGCATACTTTAGCTTTGGGTCTACCGTTGTACTGCTTTTCGAAAGGAAAACATTTAAGCTTGATTCCACAATAAAGATCCCAAAGGAAATTAAGGTAGGGGAGAAAATTGGAACTTTGAGCAAATCGGCCATACGCCGCTGACCAGGGCGCTTCCGCTTTTCGGATAAAAAGAAAAGCCCATAAAGGGCTGAATTAATAGGTTAGGATGTTCGTTTAATTTTAATGTATAAAGAACGTCGGTGAATTTCGGACTCAATGAGACCAATAAATTCAGGGCTTAGATTTAATTCTCTTGCTTTGTAATAAGATTCGATTAATAATTCATCTGACAGTTTCCGCATGTCAGAATCCACCTCCGGTAAAAAAAATAATTGTTCTATTTCATCATTTGGATTCATAAAATGGTATGTTCAATTGGTGTACCCTAAATCTACCAAATTTATTCCTATTGGACAATCACCAGGATTTTCCACAGGTTCTAGTGGATAACTTGTGATTAATCTGTTTATAAAGTAAAGAAATGTAAATGATTCAATGGGTATAATGTTAATAAGGTTATCCACAGACCGCGAAAAAGTAGATATTTGTCGAAAAATATTTTTTCATTTTATTAAACCGTCATATTTTTGAAATAAATGTATTTTTTATTTAATGGTTTTGTGATTGACTATCATGTATTGTCAAGAATTGAAGAACAATAAGATAACGAGTTTTCCTTTGAATCAAAGGGTGAAATTGGGTATGATGGTACAAGAAAAGATGAATGCCAACATTCTTGAATGTGTAAAAGCAATTTTATTTAGAATTATAATGAGGTGTCAGCTTAGTGTTAAAAAAATTTTTACCGAATGAGCATGTGAAAAGCATATTGGATATTTCTCCTGCGGAGTTAAAGTCTCGTGGGATTAAAGGGATTATTACGGATCTGGATAATACGTTAGTGGAATGGGATCGTCCGACAGCTACTCCAAGTTTGATTAAATGGTTTGATGAAATAAAAAGACAAAATATCCTTGTGACGATTGTGTCTAATAATAATGAAGAAAGAGTGAAAGCTTTTTCCGATCCGCTGCAAATCCCGTTTATTTTTCGGGCAAGAAAGCCGATGATGCCGGCATTTCACAGAGCAATCTCGCAAATGGGCATTAAAAAGGAAGAGGCTGTGGTCATCGGGGATCAATTATTAACGGATGTACTCGGCGGTAACCGCAGTGGTTTTCATACCATTCTCGTTGTCCCCGTTGCGCAAACGGACGGGTTTTGGACAAAATTTAATCGCTTTGCAGAACGGAGAATATTAAATTGGTTCCGCAAAAAAGGCATGCTTCAATGGGAGGACTAAACTGTGAGTGAACAACAATATGTATGCATGGGCTGCGGCATCAAAGTTCAAACTGAAAACCCAGAGGACCTGGGATATGCGCCAGCCTCGGCATTAGAAAAAGAAACGATTATTTGTCAAAGATGTTTTCGGCTAAAGCACTATAATGAAGTTCAGGATGTCAATTTAACGGATGATGACTTTTTAAAAATATTAAATGAGATGGGCAGAACAGATGCCCTAATTGTCATGATTGTTGATATTTTTGATTTTAACGGTAGCTGGCTTCCTGGTTTACATCGGTTTGTTGGACATAACAAGGTTTTACTTGTTGGAAACAAAGTTGATTTACTGCCAAAATCCGTGAAGCATAACAAATTAATTCATTGGATGAAACACGAAGCTAAGGAATTGGGGCTAAGGCCCGAAGAGGTGTTCCTTGTCAGTGCGGCTAAAGGGGTCAATGTGAAAGAAACAGCAGCAGCCATAGACGAATTGAGGAATGGGAAAGATGTATATGTCGTCGGCTGTACGAATGTAGGTAAGTCTACGTTTATTAATAGAATTATTAAGGAAGTAACTGGGGAAGCGGATGTTATTACCACCTCTCATTTTCCGGGGACAACCCTTGATATAATAAAAATCCCACTTGATGATGAGAAATCATTAATTGATTCACCAGGAATTATCAACCATCATCAAATGGCTCATTTTGTTGATAAAAAGGATTTAAAAATAATCACGCCGAAAAAGGAAATCAAACCAATGGTGTTTCAGCTAAATGAGGGACAAACCTTGTTCTTCGGTGGTTTAGCCCGGTTTGATTATATTAGCGGCGGCAGAAGATCCTTTGTTTGTTATGTTTCCAATGAATTAAATATCCACCGGACGAAAACAGAGAATGCAGACGAGCTTTATGTGAAACATGTCGGGGAAATGCTGACACCACCGGGGCCGGAACAAATAGAGTTATTTCCGGAGCTTGTGAAACAGGAATTCTTCATAAAAGAAGCGAAAACGGATATTGTCTTTTCGGGACTTGGCTGGATCACAGTAAACGAGCCAGGGGCAAAAGTGGCAGCCTATGTCCCAAAGGGTGTACAAACGTTAATCCGAAAATCTTTAATATAAGATAGAGATTGTAAATTGGGTGGGGAGAGGCAAATGAGAAAATTGTATGCTGTATTGGGGGATCCGATTGGACATTCCATGTCACCGGTTATGCTAAATGATTTATTTTCCTTTTATCAAGTGGATGCCCATTATCTTCCTTTTCAAGTAAAGGCAGAGGATTTGGGAGAGGCTGTTAAGGGCTTAAAAGCCCTTGGTGTCGGCGGGTTTAATGTAACCATTCCACATAAAAGTGCGATTATTCCCTATCTTGATGTTGTTGATGAATTAGCATTAAGCATTGGTGCCGTCAATACTGTGGTCAATGAGGGCGGAAAGCTCATAGGCTATAATACAGATGGTCCCGGATTTTTAAGAAGTTTGAACCCTTTCGTCCCCAGCGTATCGGATCAAAGAATTTTGTTGATCGGTGCTGGGGGAGCTGCTCGAGGGATTTATTTTGCCTTGGCCAAGGAGAAACCGCTTGTGATAGACATTGCAAACCGGACTCTTGAAAGGGCCATGCATCTCATTGCGGAGTGTCCTTATGATAGTCCCTCAAAGGCGTTATCCTTACAGGAAGCAAGCAAAAATATAGGGGAATATGATTTAATTGTCCAAACGACGATGATCGGTATGTCCCCGAAAATAGCGGAGCAGCCACTTAGTTTGGACAATTTAGCTAAACAGTCAGTCGTTTGTGATATAATATATAATCCGTTAGAAACGCAGCTTTTACGAGATGCTGCTTCAAAAGGGGCAAGGACCCAAACCGGTGTCGATATGTTTGTCTATCAGGGCGCCCTTGCTTTTGAAAAATGGACTGGAATATTTCCTAATGTCGGAAGAATGAGAAACAATGTGTTAAAACAACTAGGAGGAAACCAATGTTAACTGGTAAACAAAAAGGATTTTTACGTTCAAAGGCCCACCACTTAGATCCGATTTTTCAGGTTGGGAAAGGCGGCGTAAATGAAAATATGATTAAACAAATCGCAGATGCACTGGAAGCAAGAGAACTATTTAAAATTAGTGTTTTGCAAAACTGCGAGGTAGATAAAACAGAAGTTGCCGAGCAATTGGCAAAAGGAGCCGGTGCAGAAATCGTGCAAATTATCGGAAACACGATTGTCCTTTATAAAGAGTCTGTGGAAAAGAAAACAATCAAACTTCCATAATAGAGCAAAGGGTGGCTGTCGCATGAAGAAGGTTGGAATATTGGGCGGAACTTTTAACCCGCCGCATAACGGACATCTTTTGATTGCTAATGAAGTTCTTTCCGAATTACAGCTCGATGAAATTTGGTTTATGCCAAATCACGAGCCGCCGCATAAAAAAAGGCCCGAATCTGTCAGGGACGAGGAGCGCCTAAACATGCTTAAGCTTGCGATAGAAGGGAATTCCGCTTTTTCTATTCAGGCGATTGAGCTTGAACGTGAGGGTCCTTCGTATACGGTTGATACTATAAAAATGATTAATACCGAACATAAGGACCATCAATTTTATTTCATTATCGGAGCAGATATGATTGAATATTTACCGAAATGGCACAAAATTGATGAACTTGTAAATATAGTTCAATTCGTTGGGGTTCAAAGACCGTCCTATAGTCATCATACAGATTACCCTGTTCTATATGTTGATGTTCCGGCATTCGATGTGTCATCAAGTATGATTAGGGATCGTATGAAGTGCGGACAAACTGTTCGTTATTTATTACCCGACCCAGTGATTGAATATATTGAGGAGAAACATTTATATGGAACGTGAAAAGGCTTTAGAACTGGTTAAGAAACAATTAACAGCACATCGGTACCAACATACTTTAGGGGTCATGGAAACGGCAATCACCTTGGCCATTCAATATGGAGCAGATGAAAAAAAAGCAGAAGTTGCCGCCATTTTTCATGATTATGCGAAATTTCGCCCGAAGGATGAAATGCGGGAAATTATTGTTGCTCAGGGTTTCCCTGAGGATTTACTCGTGTTTAATTCGGAATTATGGCATGCCCCTGTCGGCGCTTATCTGGTGGAAAAGGAAGCAGGCATTACCGACCAAGAAGTCTTGGATGCTATTCGCTACCATACTTCCGGGAGGCCCGGCATGACTATACTTGAAAAGGTTATCTATTTAGCTGATTATATCGAACCGGGAAGACATTTTCCTGGTGTCGATGAAGTGAGAGAGATGGCGAAGGAGAGTTTAGATAAAGCGTTAATTAAGGCTGTTCAAAATACCATCCTATTTTTAATGAAAAAAAACCAATCGGTATACCCGGAGACATTTTATACGTATAATGACCTTGTCACTAAACTGGAGGCTTGATGAATGGAGAACCAAGAACTTTTAAAAATTGCTGTAAAAGCGGCGGACGATAAACGAGCTGAAGATATTCTGGCTCTTAATATGAATGGGATTTCCTCAATTGCGGATTACTTTATTATCTGTCATGGTAATTCGGATAAACAGGTACAGGCAATTGCTAAAGAAATGAAGGAAAAGGCACAGGAATTCGGTTATGATGTGAAGAGGATTGAGGGTTTTGATGAAGCAAGATGGGTATTAATTGATTTAGGTGATGTTGTAGCCCATGTCTTCCATCGTGAGGAAAGAAGCTATTACAATTTAGAACGCTTATGGGGCGATGCACCGCTTGTAGACCTTCGTAGTGAGCTGAATACATGAGTTATGAACAGTTTGCCTATTTGTATGATGAACTAATGTTGGATGCCCCGTATGATGGATGGGTACAGTTTGTCAAGGACATACTCGCGAAGTATAACCATAGGGGGACCCCGCGATTGCTGGATTTAGCCTGTGGTACAGGTGAGCTCTCTGTTCGTTTTGCTAAAGAAGGCTATTTAGTAACCGGGGTTGATTTGTCAGAGGATATGCTTGCTGTAGCACAAGCAAAGGCTGAAGATAAAGGAGTAAGGATTCCTTTTTTTCAGCAAAATATGGCTGATTTGGATGGTCAGGGACGGTTTGATGTGATCGGCATTTTTTGCGATTCATTAAATTACCTTTTAACCGAAGAAGAGGTAACCTCTACATTTGCAACTGTTTTGGACCATTTGGACGAAGATGGAATCTTCATTTTTGATGTTCATTCAATCTTTAAAATGACCCAAGGCTTCATTAACCAAACTTTTGCATTAAATGAGGAAGAAGTATCTTATATTTGGAACAGTTTCCCCGGTGATCATCCGAATAGTGTTGAACACGAGTTAAGCTTTTTCGTTTTGGATGAACAGACAAAGAAATATGACCGCTTTGATGAAGTTCATTTTCAACGAACATATCCTATAGAGCAATATTCAAATTGGTTGGAATCTGCCGGCTTTAAAGTACTGGAGGTCGCTGCTGACTTCGAACATAGTTCGCCGCTTGCACATTCTGAGCGAATCTTTTTTGTTGCTAAGAAAAAGTAGAAAAAGCCATCTTTTTTTTAAAAAAGATGGCTTTTTTAGAAGGATTTTGTCAAATTAAAGCGAATTAAGATTAGAGAATTGAATCTCCACTTTATCCAAATCTTCTTTGAACTTTGCATGTGTTGCTTGAAAAAGGTGTTCAAACGTATCCCCTAGCTCGTTATCAAGGACTTTTATTCCCTCACCCGTTATACCGCCCTTCACACAAACTTTTTCCTGTAAAGATGGTAAAGTATAGTGGCCCTGTTTTAATAGTTCACCAAGGCCGACAATCATTTCACTAGCAAATATGGTGGCGGTCTCCTTGTCAATTTCCGTCTCTTTTACAGCTGCTTGAATGAAACGCTGAAGCAGATAGCTGAAAAACGCAGGTCCACAGCTTACGATATCAGAGGCAACCCTGGTTATGTTTTCATCGATACAAACTGGCACAGATAGCTTCGAAATTAATTTCTCAACTTTTTTCCTCCAATGATCACTACAGTTATCTCCATATGTTAGTAATGACACCCCGGATAATGCACGGTTGGTGATACTTGGGATCACCCGGACCGTTGAACAAGATACCTTTTTTTCAATCTGGCTTGTACTGACGGGACTCGTTATTGAAATAATGCATTTTTCAGGGCTTAAATATGGATTGATCCTCTCCAGCATAGTAAATATGTCAAGTGGTTTCACACAAATAAATAACAAATCGGATTGAGACGCTACCTCTTCTGCATTCGCCCCAACCCTAATTTCCTTATATTTATCTTTAAGCAGCAAGGCTTTTGATTTTGTTCTGTTTGTAATGATCATTGAAGAAGGGGAAATGGCTCTTCCGTCAATCAAAGCCTCTACCATAATGGTCCCCATATTTCCGGTTCCGACGATACCTATATTCATGTTCCGACCCTCCTTCGCATGCAATATTCTTTTATAACCATATGAAAAATGGAAGTAAAATATACCTTTGAAAGGATGGATTCTCTTGAAAGACTGGCTGATTGAACATAAACTAGCTGTGATTGCCGTTATTTTTATTGTTGGTGGAAGTCTTTATTATTTTTATGCTCAGGATAATGTGGAGCCCGTTCCGATGAATTCTATTGTTGAAGAAAATAATCTCCAAACAGAGGAAAAGGAACCTGTCGATCGTACAAAAACAAATGAAGCTGCTAAACTGCCAGAAAAAATCATGGTCGATGTAAAGGGGCAGGTAAAACTACCTGGAGTATACCAGTCAAATATTGGAGAGAGGGTAATCGATGTGATTGGCAGGGCGGGGGGGTTAACAGAACAGGCTGATCAAGCTCAGGTGAATTTTGCCGAACATGTGCAGGATGAAATGGTGATTTACATTCCAGCCATGGGGGAGGAAGGAGAAGCCGCAACAACAGGCTCATCCGGGGAAGATAGACTAGCATCAAGCGCTGCTAGTCAAGGCAAAGGGAAAATTAATATTAATAAAGCGGATGAGCAGGAGTTACAAAACCTTCCCGGTATTGGACCGGCAAAGGCTACCGCGATCATTGAATATCGGAATACCAGCGGTTCCTTTAAAGAAGTCGAGGATTTAAAAAATATAAGCGGTATCGGGGATAAGACGTTTGAAAAGTTAAAAGATCTAATAGTGGTTCATTGATCCTTTCATTTGACCGAAAAGGACAAAGACCAGTAAACTTACTATATAGAAATTTTTTGGGAGGGAAACTGAGTGTCTCGTAAAGATTGGGATGAATATTTTATTGGAATTGCAGAAGCTGTTGCGACTCGTTCGACCTGCCCCAGGTTACATGTAGGATGTGTGTTAGTCAAGGATAACCATATTATTTCAACTGGTTATAATGGATCTATCCATAGACATGACCATTGTGAAGATGTTGGATGTTTACTTACACCGGATGGCAGATGTATTCGCACTGTGCACGCTGAGGAAAATTCAGTTTTACACTCTGACCGTGATCTAATAAAGGGGGCAACTGCTTACGTAACGCATGAACCATGTGAAAAATGTTCTAAGACTTTAGCACAAGCGGGCATTAGTAAGATTGTATTTAAAAATGCCTATCCTAATAAATGGAATGAGTATTTTTTAAAGGATATTGAAGTCGTTCATTATATTAAATGAGTTTTTGTTGGTAAACGAACGTATACAGATTGCTCTTGAAAAATTGGGTACCTTTATAAAAACACATAATGGAGAAAAAACAATGAATGGAAAATATCTTTATTTTGCCCTTTCAGCTTTATTAGGCGTTCTAACCGCTCTTGTTATGTTTCTTCCTTTTCTCCTATTAACAATTATTTATCTTTATTTATTAACAAAATATAAACGATTCCGCGGTGGTCAACTGTTAACTGTTATCCTCCTTTTTACTGCTCTTTTCCTGGCGGGGGAATGGACTGAAATCGATCATAAATCGATCATCACGGAATCGGATACCAAGCTCATTATTGAATACACCCAAGATCCAAAAATTGATGGTGATCTCCTACAAGTGCAGGCAGTAGAAAAACAATTCCAGGAAAAACTTCTCATCCGTTACCAAATGAAATCTGAAAAGGAAAAAGAGTTTTTGAAGAATAAAAGTTTTTTTCGTTGCGTTTGCAAGGTGTCAGGCACCATGGAAAAACCAGCCATAGCCAAAAATCCAAATGGATTTAATTACCGTTCTTATCTGGCTTCAAAAGAAATTTATTGGATTTTAGAGATGAATGAAAATCCACTTCAATCGTGTTCCCCATTGAAATCATCCCCAATCATGTTAATTAAACAACTTCGTTTTTCCGGGGTCCGTTTCCTTGAAGAGCATTTTCCACCGGAAATAGCCTCATTATCTGCAGCATTAATTTTTGGCGACAGGAATATGCTTGATCCTGAATTACTGGGGGATTACCAAAAAACAGGGATTGTTCATTTATTAGCTATTTCTGGCCTGCATGTTTCCCTGCTTATCGGAATGGTTTTTTATATGGGGATTCGTTGTGGGCTTACCAGACAATTCATGACCAATTTTCTTTTAGTTTTGCTGCCCGTTTATGTCATCCTAACTGGGGGCTCTTCATCCGTTATCAGGGCTGCACTAATGATTTTCCTAGTCTTGATTACGATTAAATGGAAACGCCGTCTAAAGCTTTTACCACTTGATGCAATTAGTTTGGCATTAATCGTCTGTTTATTTATTACTCCATTGGTGATATTTGATGTTGGTTTTCAGCTTTCCTTTTCCGTTAGCTATGCAATGATTCTGTCAGCCCCGCATATCCTAACTGGTTACCAGGGAAACGGGGTACGAATGCTGATTACATCAGTAACAGCACAACTTGCTGCATTGCCATTATTGCTCTACCATTACTTCGAAATATCAATGATTGGTATTTTAGCAAATCTGCTGTATATCCCGCTTTTTTCTTTTGTCTATCTACCGGGACTATATGTGCTGTTTTTCTTTCAACTTCTGTTCAGACATACGCCGCAAATTCTTATTGGCCTTTTTTTAAAAATCATTCACCTATTCAATTATTTGATTGGGATTCTAGCAGATTTCCACCTCGCCCATTTCATACCTGGAAAACCTCACCTAATTATTCTCATGATTTACCTTTTCCTTATATTTGCTGTTTTTTACAATTGGGAAGCAGGTGTATATTCGAAAAAGCTATTTTTACTAGCTGCCATCCTATTTACTGTTCAACCTTTTTGGAACTGGGTAAATCCTTATGGAGAAGTGACCATGATTGATGTTGGTCAGGGAGATAGTATTTTGATCCATCTCCCACATGGAAAGGGTAACTATTTAATCGATACTGGTGGTACAATAAGCTTTGCTGAAGAAAAGTGGAGGAAGCGTTCCAAACCATTTGAGGTGGGACGGGATGTGGTACTTCCTTATTTAAAAGGAAAAGGAATTACACAAATTGACAAATTAATCCTTACACATGGGGATATGGATCACATTGGCGGAGCCCTATCCATTTTAACTGAGCTTAAGGTGAAGCAAATTCTAATGCCATCTATGACTGAACCGTCTACCACAGAGCTGGCTATCATCAAGGAGGCAAGGAAACAAGGAATTCCGGTCTTTAAAGTTTCAGTGGGTGATCAATGGAAAGAAAATAAAAGCGAATTCTTCGTCCTTTCTCCTGAAAAAAACTTTACCGGCGAAAGGAATAGCGGATCGATTGCTTTCGTTGCCCGTTTAGGGGGAGTCAGATGGTTTTTTGGCGGGGATCTTGATCAGGAAGGGGAGGAGAAAATAATAAAAAAATATCCTCATTTGACAATAGATGTTCTAAAAGCAGGTCATCATGGAAGTAAGACATCGAGCAGTGAGATTTTTATCAAGCATATTAAACCGAAAGTAGCGCTCATTTCTGCTGGTGAAAATAATCGTTTTGGTCACCCACATCAAGAAGTATTAGATCTTTTAAAAGAAACAAATAGCATTATTTTTCGTACTGATCAGCAAGGGGCGATTACCTACCGTTTTTATCATGGGAAAGGAACCTTTTCAACCTATCTGCCATAGTATAATGTATTCTAATAAAAAAGAACTGCACTTCATTGCAGCTCTTCGTTACCATATGTAGCTATTCATTATGAACCAATTAGCTTAACAACAGTTGCAATAATAAACATTAAAGCGAAAACACCGAAGGAAACCCCAAATCCAATTCCAGAATCAATCGCATCGTTACGCGTATATTGCGGATTTTTTTCAAATTCGTTCATAGTGCACCCCTCCTATTTCATCCTATAGTATAAGCCATTTGTTTGAAAAAATCCAGCTTTCCTTTTCTTGCTTCCTATATTGACAAGAGTTGTCAAAATAGTATGACTCGGCAAAGGCTACACTATGATTACAAAAGGAACTCCGCCAGACAATACATGACCATAGGGGCATATATTGCAGGCGTTCATTATAGATCGGGAATTGGCACTTATTAGATAAGTGCTAATTCTCATTAAGTACTTGTCAAATTGTCCAAGCTTCATTACGATAAGATATGAGGGAGATGGACAAAATGGTAGTAGATATTTGGCGGAAAATTAAACAAAACGAAATTTCTCCTTTATATTTAATATATGGAATAGAGGCATTTTTAATAAATGAAACAAAACAATTACTGCTTAACCATATTTTAGACGAGGAAGAAAGGGACTTTAACTTTTCTGCATATGATTTAGATGAAACACCCATTGATGTGGCATTAGAAGATGCCGAGACCTTTCCTTTTTTAGGGGAACGTAAGGTTGTTTTTTTACATAATCCCACCTTTTTAACTGCGGAGAAATCAAAGGCGAAGGTGGATCATAATTTAGTGAAATTTGAGGCTTATCTGAAGGAGCCTGCTCCATATACGGTGCTAGTTATTTCGGCCCCTTATGAAAAATTAGATGAACGAAAAAAAATAACCAAGGAACTAAAAAGAAATGCAGAATTAGTTGAGGCCAAAAAATTAAATGAACATGAATTGAAAAATTGGGTAAAAGAACGAATTAAGGGCAGCGGTATTGAATTTGAGGCAAATGCGATTGAGCATTTGCTTACGCTTGTGGGCACAAATATGTTTATGCTTGCTGGCGAAGTTGACAAATTATCTTTATATGCCGCTGAGGAAAAGCGTGTTGATGTGCATTTGGTCGACAGGCTTGTGGCTAGGTCACTTGAACAAAATATTTTTACCTTGATTGAAAAAGTAGTACAGCGCCGGCTCGATGAGGCGTTACGCATTTATTATGATTTGTTAAAACAAAATGAAGAACCAATCAAAATTTTGGCGTTGCTGGCCGGTCAATTTAGGTTGATTTATCAAGTAAAGGAGCTTTCAAGAAGAGGGTATGGGCAGCAGCAAATTGCCAGTTATTTGAAGACGCATCCTTTCAGAGTAAAACTTGCACTTGGACAAGCTGGTAAGTTTACCGACGAAGAATTATCAAACTTAATGAACCTTATTGCCGAAGCAGACTTCCAAATGAAAACGGGCGGGATGAATAAATCATTATTAATCGAGATGTTATTGTTTAGGTTAAAAAAATAAAAAAAACGATTCCTCTAGTGGGAATCGTTTTTTTGTGCTTATTAAAGAGCGTTTGATTTCTTCATTAGACGTGATTTTTTACGAGCAGCAGCATTTTTGTGGATAAGACCTTTTGCAGCAGCCTTGTCTAATTTACTAGCAGCAGTAACTAATGCTTCTTTAGCAGCAGTAGCGTCGTTAAGAGTAACAGCAGCTTCTACTTTCTTAACAGCTGTACGCATTGCAGATTTAGCAGTTGTATTTTGAGCATTTTTAGCTTCAGTTGTTTTTACACGCTTAATAGCAGATTTAATGTTAGGCATTCCATTCACCTCCTACAAAGAATCGAGACTATATGAACTCGACTGTACATTCATCCATAATAATTCAGAACAAGAAGTATTTTATCAAACAGGAGCCTATTTTGCAATACACAAATAAAACCGATAAACAATTAACCTGCATGTTTTATAGTGTATAGGGCAAAAATAGGAAATAGTTTCTATTTATAGCGTTAGGAGTGAATGAAAATGGAAGAGTCGATTGACTTAAGTCAGTACTCCGTTCGAACTGATTTGGCTATTGAAGCAAGGGAAATGGTGATTGCCGGGAAATCAGTGGGGCAAGAGGAAAACCTTTCGCAAATTGAAGGCGTCATTATCAAAGAAAAAGATGTTGACGATATAAAAATTTCATTGGTTGAGGTAACGAAACAAGGCGAAGAGCACCTTGGTAAAAAAGCTGGACGGTATTTAACGATGGAGGTTCAAGGCATCAGGCAGCAAAATACCGAGGTTCAGCAAAAGGTAGAGGAGATTTTTGCCCGAGAATTCGCTTATTTCTTGGAAGGATCAGGTATCAAGAAAACAGATTCCTGTCTTGTTGTCGGTCTTGGGAATTGGAATGTTACCCCCGATGCACTAGGTCCTATGGTCTGTGAAAATTTATTGATTACCCGGCATCTTTACCAGCTTCAACCTGAAAATGTCGAAGAAGGTTACCGTTCCGTTAGTGCCATGTCGCCAGGTGTGATGGGGCTGACGGGGATTGAGACAAGCGATATCATTTTCGGTATTGTTGAAAAGACAAAACCTGATTTTGTTATCGCCATTGATGCGTTGGCATCAAGATCAATTGAAAGGGTTAATTCGACCATTCAAATTTCCGATACTGGAATTCATCCTGGGTCAGGCGTTGGTAATAAAAGAAAAGAACTAAGTAAAGAGACCTTAGGCATCCCTGTTATTGCGATTGGAGTTCCAACGGTCGTTGATGCCGTTTCGATTACTAGTGATACCATTGATTTCATCCTGAAGCATTTTGGAAAGGAATTGAGGGAAGGGAATCGTCCCTCTAGAGCGCTTGCCCCAGCTGGAATGAGCTTTGGGGAAAAAAGAAAACTAACGGAAGAGGATCTGCCTGAAGAAAAGCACCGGAAGACGTTTCTGGGAATGATTGGTACGCTGCCAGAGGATGAAAAAAGAAAATTAATTTACGAGGTACTTTCGCCAATTGGGCATAACCTAATGGTAACACCTAAAGAAGTAGATGTGTTTATTGAAGATATGGCCAACTTAATTGCCAATGGGTTAAATGCTTCACTTCATAGTGCAGTCGACCAAGGAAATGCCGGCTACTATACAAAATGAATCGTTACTGGAGCCTACTTGATAAAGCAGAGGCTCCTTTTTCATTCGACCAATTTTTTGGTTCTACCAATTCTAGTAATTACATAAGATTTACTAGAATCGTTCATGCGAGGTGGAACTATGAAGAAGGCTAGAACATCAGGCACGTTTTTAATTGTTCAAGGGACAAGCTTACTAAAAATCTTTGCTGCACTATCATTATTTTTGATCTTGGTCTTTTCTATTAGCGGGCTCTTAACCTCGTTAAAGCCGCAATATAGAATTATGTCTGCCTCCGTAAATCAAGCGGCAACAAACGTAAATGGAGAATTGCTCTATCAATTAATGGGCTGGGAAAATCATCATTTTTTAAAAGCGGAAAATAATTGGGCCTCGGCTCCAAAACTAACCAGTTTGGTGTTTAAATTATCAAACAATATCAATCTTGATGATCCTCGCAGCCTTCTTGGAAGAGAACTTCCCGGGTTCTTTCAATTTGATGGAAAAATTCTAGTTGCAGGTGAAGGGACGAATTATACGAATATGCCGATTGAGTCATCACCTCCAATTGATATCATGAAGGCTGAGCGTGAGGCAGCGCTTCAAAATTTAGAAGGATTAGATCAACCGACTAATGAGAGTCCAACACTTCCCCCGGGACAAACAACGGGTGATCGTAAGGTTGTCTATGTTTATTTTACCCATAATAGGGAATCCTTTTTACCATATCTGAAAGGTGTCACAGATCCAAACTCGGCCTCACACTCACAAATAAACGTCACCAAGATTGGCGATCAACTTAAAACAAGCCTCGAAGATAGAGGAATTGGAACATTTATTGATAAAACAGATGTCCAGGCCAACCTAATAAAAAAAGGTTTAAAATACCCAAGATCATATCAAGAATCAGGGTCATTAGTACAAGAGGCTATAGCGTCAAACCGAGATCTGCAATATTTAATAGATATCCATAGGGATTCACAGCGAAAAGACCATACGACCACTACAATTAATGGAAAGTCATATGCCAAGCTTGCATTTATTATTGGTGGTAGAAATCCAAATCATGAAAAAAATGAAGAGTTAGCAAGGGACCTCCATGTTCTTTTAGAAAAAAAATATAAGGGTTTGAGTAGAGGAGTTTTTGTGAAAAATGAACCTGGATCAAATAGTGTCTATAATCAAAACCTATCTGATAAGGCCATTTTAATTGAATTTGGCGGTGTTGATAATACCTTTGAAGAATTAAACCGTTCGGCAGATGCCCTTGCAGATGTGTTTAGTGAATATTACTGGCAAGCAGAAAAAGTGAATCAAGATGAAAATCAATCCACTGATAAACAATAGCGGCAGGGGAGCACTTCAAATGAAAATGTTTATGGTAAAAAGTGTGTTTGTTGCAGCACTCATGCTTATCTCCGTTTTAACCGGCATGCAGTTGGCGGGTAATGGGATTCATAAGTTGAAGGGGTATGAAGACCCAAATTTTCAACATGCTGTCTCTATCCATGAAACGAACAATAATATTAGTGCCTCTATCCTTGGGAATGATGTTTCCAGTCATGATCTCGAGGCGAAAAAGAAAAAGCTAGAGGAAATAAGTGCATTTAATTTCTTCTCTTCGATGGGGAAGAAAATGTCTGACGGAATATCAGGCGCATCGGAAAAAATTATCCATCTCATTGCAGATTAATATGAATTTGCGGCGCCTTTGGTGCCGTTATTTTATTCTAAAAGCATTGATTTCCGTCTTTCTCTGCTGATATAATCAAAAATAGTGTATATGTGCGAGAATAGTAGGAGTGAACTACCATGAATAGAGAAGACAGACTGAAACGCCAAGCAAAAATTAGAAATTTTTCGATTATTGCCCATATCGACCATGGGAAATCAACATTAGCTGACCGTATATTAGAAAAAACCAATGCTTTAACATCCCGTGAGATGAAGGATCAGCTTTTGGATTCAATGGATCTAGAAAGAGAACGTGGGATTACCATAAAGTTAAATGCTGTCCAGTTAAAATATAAAGCAAAAGATGGCGAAGAATATATTTTCCATTTAATTGATACACCGGGACACGTCGATTTTACCTATGAGGTATCAAGGAGTCTTGCTGCCTGTGAAGGGGCTGTCTTAGTTGTCGATGCAGCACAAGGAATTGAAGCACAGACACTAGCGAACGTTTACCTTGCACTCGATAACGACCTTGAAATTTTACCAGTTATCAATAAAATTGATTTGCCTAGTGCTGAGCCGGAACGGGTTCGCAATGAAATTGAAGAGGTCATCGGACTAGATGCTTCGGAAGCGGTGTTAGCATCTGCAAAGGCTGGAATAGGGATAGAAGAAATCCTTGAACAAGTGGTAAAAGCGGTGCCGGCCCCAACGGGAGATCCAGACGCCCCATTAAAGGCCTTGATTTTTGATTCCTTATATGATGCCTATCGCGGCGTTGTTGCTTATATTCGTGTTGTGGATGGTACGGTTAAAGTTGGCGATAAAATCAAAATGATGGCAACCGGAAAAGAGTTTGAAGTAAATGAAGTGGGTGTGTTTTCACCGAAAGCAACGATGCTGGAAGAATTAACTGTTGGTGATGTTGGCTTTTTAACAGCCTCGATTAAAAATGTCGGTGATACTCGTGTCGGGGATACGATTACAAACGCAAAGAATGGAGCTGTCGAGCCGCTTCCTGGTTACCGAAAGCTAAATCCAATGGTATATTGCGGTCTTTATCCAATCGATACAGCCCGATTCAATGATCTACGTGAAGCACTTGAAAAGCTGCAATTAAATGATTCCGCTCTCCAATTTGAACCTGAAACCTCACAAGCCCTTGGCTTTGGTTTTCGTTGTGGATTCCTAGGACTGCTCCACATGGAAATCATCCAGGAGAGGATTGAACGGGAATTCAAGATTGATTTAATCACTACCGCTCCAAGTGTAATTTATCATGTTCATATGACTGACGGTTCTGAGGTGAAAGTTGATAATCCATCAAACCTGCCTGACCCGCAAAAAATTGACCGTGTGGAAGAGCCCTACGTGAAAGCGACAATGATGGCTCCAAATGATTATGTCGGTGCGATTATGGAGCTTTGTCAGTTCAAGAGGGGAATTTTCATTGATATGCAATACCAAGGTGAAAACCGGGTCAGTATTGTCTATGAAATTCCATTGGCCGAAATTGTTTACGATTTCTTTGATCAGTTAAAATCAAGCACAAGAGGCTACGCATCCTTCGATTATGAACTGATTGGATATAAACCATCCAGTCTTGTAAAAATGGATATATTGTTAAATGCGGAAAAAGTGGATGCATTAAGCTTTATTGTTCATAAAGATTTTGCATATGACCGTGGAAAAGTAATTGTTGAGAAATTGAAAGAACTCATTCCAAGGCAACAGTTTGAGGTTCCCATCCAGGCTGCAATTGGTCAAAAAATTGTTGCTCGTTCCACAATTAAAGCGATGCGTAAAAACGTATTAGCAAAATGTTATGGCGGCGATATCTCCCGTAAACGTAAACTATTAGAAAAACAAAAAGAAGGTAAAAAGCGGATGAAACAAGTAGGTTCCGTTGAAGTACCTCAAGAGGCGTTTATGGCAGTTTTAAAAATGGATGACAATAACGCAAAAAAATAAAAAACTAGCTGAGGTGAGGACAAGCCCCGATTTAAGGTGGTCCTGCCTCTTTTTATATGGGAAAGGGGCGGAGCGACGCAAGTGGGTAGCTTGGAACACTATATTATTTTTGTAAGGAAGTGGAAACATGATCAAAGCAGCATACCTTCATATCCCATTCTGTGAGCATATTTGCCATTATTGCGATTTTAATAAGGTATTTCTAAAAGGGCAGCCCGTAGATGATTATCTGCAGGCGCTAGACAAAGAAATGAAGTTAACACTTGAACAGGTGCCGACAGATTCATTACAGACTATCTTTGTTGGTGGCGGTACACCAACTTCCTTAAACGAACAGCAATTATATCGGTTCTGTGAGAGTGTGAATCGACATTTGCCCATGAGTGAGTCATTGGAATTTACTTTTGAAGCAAATCCAGGTGACTTAACGAAGGAAAAATTACAAATATTAAAAGACGCGGGAGTCAATCGAATCAGCCTTGGTGTTCAAACCTTTAATGAAACGTTATTAAAAAAAATCGGCCGTACCCATTCGGCGAGGGATGTATATCAAACCATTGATAATGCTAAAACGATTGGGTTTGAAAATATCAGCGTAGATCTTATTTTCAGTTTACCGACGCAAACGGTTCAAGATTTTAAAGAAACGTTAGCAGAGGCATTTACTTTAAATATCACCCATTATTCGGCATATTCATTGATCATTGAACCAAAAACAGTCTTTTATAATTTACTGAAAAAAGGCAAGCTCCCTACCCCGGGTGAAGATATCGAAGCAAGCATGTATGAAATATTGATGGAGGAAATGGAAAAGAACGGTTTTAATCAATATGAAATCAGCAATTTTTCCAAACCGGGCTATGAAAGCAGGCATAATTTGACATACTGGAATAATGAATATTATTACGGGTTTGGGGCTGGTGCCCATAGCTATGTGAATGGGATTAGACGATCAAATTCAGGGCCGTTGAAAAGATATATCGAACAAATAAACACATGTCAGCTACCAGTCTTTGAAGAACATCCAGTAACGAAAGCAGAACAAATGGAAGAGGAAATGTTTCTTGGTTTACGGAAAACAGCAGGCGTTTCAATTCCACATTTTATCGAGAAATTTTCATTGAATCCGCTTGATTTGTTTGAAAAGGAAATTCAGGATTTAGTCAATAAACAATGGATAGAAGTGAAGGATAATCATATATATTTAACTAAAAGTGGCCGTTTTTTAGGAAATGAAGTGTTTCAGGCCTTTTTAGGTGTAATCTAGGTTCTTTTTATTGACATCATATATCCTTTTTTGATAATTTATTAGTATAATTAGCACTCGGTAATGATGAGTGCTAACAGAGGTGATGAATGTTGTTAACAGATCGTCAATTGTTAATTCTGCAAGTTATTGTTGATGACTTTATTCGATCTGCCCAACCAGTCGGCTCAAGAAGCTTGTCGAAAAAGGAGGAAATTTCCTTTAGTTCGGCTACGATTCGTAATGAGATGGCTGACCTTGAAGAGTTGGGGTATATCGAAAAGACACATACCTCATCAGGTCGTGTGCCATCAGAAAAAGGTTATCGGTATTATGTAGATCATTTGTTGCCTCCTCAAGTTGTAAATCAGCAGGATATATCGATTATCAGGTCCATTTTTGCTGAAAAGATTTACGAGTTTGAAGAGATCATTCAAAGATCGGCCAAAATTCTTTCGGAGCTGACCAATTATACCTCGATTGTTCTTGGCCCAGCCGTAAGCATAAATAAGCTGAAAAAAATCCAAATCATTCCGTTGAACAAAGAGACAGCGGTAGCCATTTTTGTTACGGATACAGGACATGTTGAAAATCGTACCTTCTCATTACCAGTCTCTGTGGATGCAAGTGATTTAGAAAAAACGGTGAATATTTTAAATGATCGGCTTTCAGGTGTTTCTTTAGAGAATTTAAACGATAAGATTTATAAGGAAGTAGCGATGCTTTTAAGGCAGCACATTCATAATTATGATTTAATACTGCATACAATCGCTGATTCTTTAAAGATGCCAATCCATGAAAAGCTATTCTTTGGTGGAAAAACAAATATCTTAAGCCAACCGGAATTTCATGATATTTCAAAGATCCGTACACTCCTGATGATGATCGATCAGGAAGAATGGATTTATAATTTAATTCGAAAAGACTCTGCAGGAATCCATGTCAAAATTGGCACGGAAAATAATATTACTGCCATGGACAATTGCAGCCTAATCACTGCCTCCTATGCAGTTGGTCAAGAAAAATTGGGTACAATTGCTATCCTAGGTCCAACGAGAATGGAATATTCACGTGTAATCGGTTTACTCCAATTTTTAAGCAGTGATTTGACTGAAGTCTTGACAAAGTTGTATCAAAATAATTAGCACTGGTAATATTGAGTAAGGGTGGAATGCCTTTAATTTCACCCCTTTTACCATGAAAATAGAGTTTTTTTTACATGAAACGAACGCTTTAAGGGAGGTGAGTAAGTTGACGAATGAAAAGAATAATACCATTAATGAAGAAGTAGAAATCGAAGTTGAAAATACTGAAAATGTTATACTCACCGATGAAAATGCGGCTGAGGGAGAAGCAACAGAAAATGCCAATGTTGACCCAGTCGTAGAGCTTACGAAAGAAATTCAAATGCTAAATGGTAAGGTTGAGGAAGCAGAGAATCGGTATTTACGACTTCAAGCAGATTTTGATAATTTCCGACGTCGTTCTCGGTTAGATCAAGAGGCGAGTGAAAAATATAGAGCTCAAAAGTTAATTACAGATTTACTGCCAGCGCTTGATAATTTTGAAAGAGCCATGAATGTAGAAGTTGATAATGAACAAATAAAGTCATTATTACAGGGAATGGAAATGATCTACCGTAGTCTTTTAGATGCCTTGAAAAAAGAAGGTGTGGAACAAATTGAATCCGTAGGGAAAGAGTTTGATCCCCATCAACATCATGCTGTAATGCAAGGTGAGGATGAGAATTTTGGATCCAATATTGTTACGGATGAACTTCAAAAAGGGTATCTATTAAAAGACCGTGTGATTCGCCCGGCAATGGTGAAAGTAAATCAATAAGTCTACATATATATTAGGAGGAATAGGCAATGAGTAAAATAATTGGTATTGACCTTGGTACAACAAACTCTTGTGTGTCCGTACTTGAAGGCGGGGAACCAAAAGTAATTCCGAATCCGGAAGGAAATCGCACAACTCCCTCTGTTATTGCATTTAAAAACGGTGAACGCCAAGTTGGGGAAGTGGCAAAACGCCAAGCAATTACAAATCCAAACACGATTATGTCGATTAAACGTCATATGGGAACAAATCATAAAGAGAATATTGAAGGTAAAGATTATACACCACAAGAGCTTTCTGCCATTATTCTTCAATATTTAAAATCCTATGCTGAGGATTATCTTGGTGAGCCTGTAACAAAGGCAGTTATTACAGTACCTGCTTACTTTAATGATGCAGAACGTCAAGCAACAAAAGACGCTGGGAGAATTGCCGGCCTTGAAGTTGAGCGAATCATTAATGAGCCTACTGCTGCCGCATTAGCATACGGTTTAGATAAAACAGATCAAGATCAAACGATTCTTGTTTATGACCTTGGCGGAGGTACATTTGACGTTTCCATTCTTGAACTTGGTGACGGAGTATTTGAAGTAAAATCAACTGCCGGCGACAATCGCTTAGGCGGGGACGATTTTGACCAAGTGATTATTGATTATTTAGTGGAACAATTCAAAAAGGAAAACGGCATCGACCTTTCAAAAGATAAAATGGCATTACAACGCTTAAAAGATGCCGCTGAAAAAGCGAAAAAAGATCTATCTGGTGTGACTTCAACACAAATTTCTTTACCATTCATCACTGCGGGTGCTGCGGGTCCACTTCATCTTGAAGTAACGATGTCTAGAGCAAAGTTTGATGAACTATCTGCGAGTCTTGTGGAACGGACAATGGGTCCAACACGTCAAGCACTCAGTGATGCGGGATTATCACCATCACAAATTGATAAAGTTATCCTTGTTGGTGGTTCGACACGAATTCCTGCCGTTCAAGAAGCTATTAAAAAAGCAACAGGTCAAGAGCCACACCGTGGTGTTAACCCTGATGAAGTGGTAGCTATGGGTGCTGCCATTCAAGGCGGCGTTATCACTGGTGATGTTAAGGACGTGGTATTGCTTGACGTAACTCCACTTTCACTTGGTATTGAGACAATGGGCGGCGTGTTTACAAAGTTGATTGACCGTAACACAACGATCCCTACATCTAAATCGCAAGTATTCTCAACGGCAGCAGACAGTCAAACAGCTGTAGATATCCATGTACTTCAAGGGGAACGTCCTATGGCAGCGAATAACAAAACCTTAGGCCGCTTCCAATTAACTGATATTCCGCCAGCACCACGCGGAATTCCACAAATTGAAGTAAACTTTGATATTGATAAAAACGGTATCGTAAATGTTCGTGCTAAAGACCTTGGTACGAATAAGGAACAACAAATTACGATTAAATCTTCAACAGGTCTTTCTGATGAGGAAATTCAAAAAATGGTAAGAGAAGCAGAAGAAAATGCTGAAGCCGATAAACAGCGTAAGGAAGAAGTGGAGCTTCGCAATGAGGCTGACCAGCTTGTCTTTACAACGGAAAAGACGTTAAAAGATCTTGAAGGCAAGGTAGATGCTTCAGAAGTTACAAAGGCAAATGAAGCGAAAGATGCATTAAAAGCAGCCATTGAGAAAAACGATCTAAACGAAATCCGTACTGCCAAAGATGCATTACAGGAAATTGTTCAAGCATTAACTGTGAAGCTTTATGAACAAGCCGCACAAGCACAACAAGCGCAGCAGGGCGGTCAAGAAGGTGGCAACACATCTGCAAACGACGATGTCGTGGATGCAGAATTTGAAGAAGTTAAAGAAGATAAATAATCGGCTGTGAAACGTAAAGAAAAAGCCAAAGTCAGTTTAACTGCTTTGGCTTTTTCATTGCAATTGAGCTATTACAGGTGTTAGAATAATCTTTATGTGACAGATTCGGGAGTGGTAATCATGAGTAAACGGGATTACTATGAAGTGCTCGGTGTAAGTAAGGGTGCTTCTAAGGATGAAATAAAAAAAGCTTATCGCAAGCTTTCTAAACAATATCATCCAGATATTAATAAAGAGCCGGATGCGGCTGATAAATTTAAGGAAATCGCGGAAGCATATGAAGTGTTAAGCGATGATCAAAAAAAGGCTCATTATGACCAATTTGGACATACTGATCCAAACCAAGGTTTTGGCGGCGGTGCTGATTTCGGCGGCGGCTTTGGTGGCTTCGAAGATATTTTTAATACGTTCTTCGGTGGCGGAGGCGGTTCGAGAAGACGTGACCCGAATGCGCCAAGACAAGGAGCAGACCTCCAATACACCATGACTGTTTCCTTTGAGGAAGCAGCATTTGGTAAAGAAACAGATATCGAAATTCCACGTGAAGAAACATGTAATACATGTAGCGGTTCAGGTGCAAAGCCCGGAACAAAACCGGAGACTTGTCAGCACTGCCAAGGATCTGGGCAGTTAAATGTGGAGCAAAATACTCCGTTTGGGAGAATTGTTAACCGCCGTACATGCCATCACTGTAATGGTACGGGGAAAGAAATAAAACAAAAATGTTCAACCTGCGGCGGTAAAGGGAAAGTGCAAAAGCGTAAGAAAATTCATGTCAAAATTCCTGCAGGTATTGATGATGGTCAGCAGCTTCGGATGGCAGGTCAAGGGGAAGCAGGATTTAATGGTGGACCGGCTGGAGATCTTTATGTCGTTTTCCAAGTGCGCCAGCATGAGTTTTTTGAAAGAGATGGCGATGATATTTATTGTGAAATGCCTATTACATTTGTTCAAGCGTCATTGGGCGATGAAATTGAGGTTCCAGCATTAAATGGAAAAGTAAAGCTGAAAATTCCTGCTGGTACGCAAACAGGAAAGAAATTCCGTTTAAAAGGGAAAGGTATTCCGAATGTTCGCGGATACGGTGTCGGGGATCAATACATTATTGTTCGAATTATTACACCAACTAAGCTTTCAGACAAGCAAAAGCAGCTTTTAAAAGAATTTGCCGAGCTTAGTGGTTCATCTCCCATTGGTGAACATGAAGAAAGTTTTTTCTCAAAAGTAAAACGTGCCTTTAAAAGCGAGTAAGGATTGGAGTTGGTAGAATGAAGTGGTCAGAAATAAGTATCCACACAACAAATGAGGCGATCGAACCTATTTCACATATCTTGCATGAAGCTGGGGCGAGCGGTGTAGTCATTGAAGATCCATTCGAATTGACAAAGGAAAGGGAAGATCAATTCGGAGAAATCTACCAACTCAATCCCGACGATTATCCAGATGAAGGTGTCATGGTTAAAGCCTATTTACCAGTTAACAGTTTTTTAGGGGAGACGGTTGAGGCCATCAAGGATTCGATTAATAACCTTATCACGTATGATATTGACTTAGGTAAAAACGACGTATCCATCAGTGAAGTCCACGAAGAAGAGTGGGCAACTGCTTGGAAGAAATATTATAATCCTGTGAAAATCTCTGAAAAGTTCACGATTGTCCCTACATGGGAGATTTATGAACCTGTCAGCAGTGATGAATTAATTATTGAGCTTGATCCCGGTATGGCTTTTGGTACAGGGACACATCCAACAACTGTTATGTGTATTCAAGCACTAGAAAGAACTGTTCGGCCCGGAGACCAAGTGATCGATGTTGGAACTGGTTCTGGAGTGCTCAGTATTGCTGCAGCAATGCTTGGTGCCGAGAATGTCAGGGCCTACGACCTTGATGAAGTGGCTGTAACATCTGCTAAGTTGAATATTAAGCTTAATAAGGTTAGTAAGACAGTAACCATTGCCCAAAATAATCTTTTGGATGGTGTGGCTGAAAAATCCGCTGATGTGATTGTAGCGAATATTTTAGCAGAAGTAATCGTTAGATTTACGGACGATGTTGCCAATGTCGTAAAGCCGGGCGGAACCTTTATTGCCTCTGGGATTATTCAGCAGAAGAAAGATTTGGTAAAAGAAGCACTTGTGGCTGCAGGATTTGATATTATCGAAACCATTCTTATGGAAGATTGGGTTGCGATAATTGCCAAAAGGTTATAATGATGGACAAAAGGGGTGTTAGCAGCCCCTTTTTATTTTTCAATCTTTCATTATGGCCTAATCTTATGTAAAATAAAGAGTAAAATGTTTTGAGAGGGTGTAAAGTGTGCAACGCTACTTTGTAAGACAACAGGCAAATGATGAACAGTTTATCATTGCTGATGAAGACCTACATCATATTGTAAAGGTTATGCGTATGCAAATTGGCGATCAGATCATCTGTGTTGATCCCGAGGGAAAACATGCTGTTTGCAGGCTTGCAGAAATTACCGATTCAAGTGTCGTTGCAGACGTTGTACAATGGAAAGATGAGGTTTCGGAGCTGCCGATTACAATTACGATCGCAAGCGGCCTGCCTAAAGGGGACAAACTGGAATGGATTATTCAAAAAGGAACAGAACTTGGTGCAAATCAGTTCCTTCCGTTCGCTGCTGCCCGCTCGGTCGTGAAATGGGATGAAAAAAAAGCAGCTAAAAAAATAGAGAGATGGCAAAAAATAGCCAAAGAAGCTGCAGAGCAATCCCATCGCACTGCAATCCCGGAAATTGGTAGTCCGATGAATTTTAAAGAATTATTGGGAAAAAGTAAGGATTTTGATTATAAATTAGCAGCTTTTGAAGAAGAAAGTAGGAACGGAGAAATGTCCGTTTTTTCTTCAACTCTTAAACAAATGAAAAAAGGAGAGTCCCTCCTCTTGGTTTTTGGGCCGGAAGGCGGCTTAGCTGATAATGAGATCCAGCTATTAAAAGAAAATGGCTTTGGTCTATGCGGGCTGGGCCCGCGAATTTTACGGACGGAAACGGCCCCATTGTATACACTTGCGGCCATTTCCTATCATTTTGAATTATTGAGGTGAAGTTACAATGGCAACAGTCGCGTTTCATACACTTGGATGCAAGGTGAACCACTATGAAACTGAAGCCATCTGGCAATTGTTTAAACAAGAAGGCTACGAACGAGTTGATTTTGAAGCAATTTCCGATGTATATATTATCAATACATGTACAGTTACGAATACAGGGGATAAAAAGAGCCGTCAGGTAATCCGCCGGGCTGTTCGAAAAAATCCGGATGCTGTCATTTGTGTAACAGGCTGTTATGCCCAAACATCGCCAGCAGAAATTATGGCGATTCCTGGTGTTGATGTTGTCGTCGGGACGCAGGATCGCGTGAAAATGCTCGATTATATTAAACAATATAAAACGGAGCGCCAGCCGATTAATGGCGTAGGTAACATCATGAAAAACCGTGTTTATGAGGAACTTGACGTTCCTTCATTTACGGACAGAACACGTGCCTCGTTAAAAATTCAGGAGGGCTGCAATAATTTCTGTACTTTTTGTATCATTCCCTGGGCTCGTGGCTTAATGAGATCACGTGATCCAAAAGAAGTGATTCGTCAGGCGCAACAGCTTGTGGATGCAGGTTACAAGGAAATTGTGTTAACAGGTATTCATACAGGCGGTTACGGTGAGGACATGAAAGATTATAATCTAGCAATGCTGCTCCGCGATTTAGAGGCGGGTGTAAGGGGTCTTGAGCGTCTACGTATTTCATCGATAGAAGCAAGCCAAATTACGGATGAAGTCATTGAGGTAATTAAGCACTCTACTATCGTTGTTCGTCATTTTCATATCCCGATTCAATCCGGTTCTAATACGGTTTTAAAGAGAATGCGCCGTAAATATACGATGGAATTCTTTGGAGAAAGACTTGAGCGCTTGAAAGAAGTGCTTCCTGGTCTTGCCGTTACATCTGATGTCATTGTTGGTTTCCCTGGCGAAACAGAAGACGAATTTATGGAAACATACAATTTTATTAAAGACCATAAATTCTCTGAGCTCCATGTCTTCCCATATTCGAAGCGAACAGGAACTCCTGCCGCACGGATGGAAGATCAGGTGGATGAAGAGGTTAAAAATGAACGTGTCCACCGGTTAATTTCTCTTTCTGATCAGCTGGCGAAGGAATACGCCTCACTTTTTGAAGGTGAAGTATTAGAAGTCATTCCTGAAGAGGAATACAAGGAAGAGCCTATTTCCGGAAAATATGTTGGTTACACGGATAATTATCTTAAAGTAGTATTCCCGGCAACTGAAGAGATGGTTGGTAAGATTGTTAAAGTGAAAATTACCAAAGCAGGTTACCCATACAATGAAGGTCAATTTGTCCGAATTGTGGAAGATACTGCGATTGTTAAAGAAGAAGTTTTTAAGCAGGAAGAAGCAGCAATATAAGGAAAAAGGGAAAAGACGGCGATTTCGCCGTCTTTTCTTATGACACTGGACGTTTAGGCCGTCGATCGTGTAAAAATAAAATCATTTCACCAAACCGGGTAGCGAAAGGTAAGATAAGCAATGAGGTTGCCACATTAAATATCACACTTATATGCGCAAGCTGGACATCTTTTCTGCTAGCAAGGAATGGTGCATTTTCCGTAAGCAATGGAATTAGCGGGATAAATAGTAAAACTCCAAATACATTGAGCCAGACATGGGCAAAGGCGGCTAACTTTGATTCCTTTCCGCCGCCGATTGAGGCAATAATCGCCGTAATACATGTGCCTATATTTGCTCCCAGCACTATAGCGATACCGGCATCAAGCTGCAACAGCCCAGCGGTTAAAAATCCCATCGCAATCCCTGTCATCGCTGTGCTCGATTGGATAATAGCTGTAATAATAGTACCAGCTAATATACTTAAGAGTAGATTGTCATTAATAGATAAAATAAATTTATTAATAAAACCCATTGTGGTTAAAGGTTCCGCTACTAATTCGAACCCCTTCATGGCGGTAAATACGGAGGCGATTCCAAATAATAGCATGCCAATACTTCTTGCTCTTTTATTTTTTAATAAAATAAGTAGTGCGCCACTAATGGCAAGGGGAACAAGGATGGCATCTATATCAAAGGTAATGAGTTCCGTTTTAAAGGTTGTACCGATATTGGTGCCGAGAATAATCCCAATTGATTGAGGGAAGGTCATAATTCTAGCCGAAATTAAACCAATTGTGATGACCATTACAGCGGAGCTGCTTTGCAACAGGGCTGTGATGAAGGTTCCTGTTACCATCCCTTTTAACGGTGTGCTTGTAAGTTTTATCAGCCATGTTTTCAATTTATTAGCAGACAAATTAAATAAGCCAAACCTAATAATGGTCATTCCAAAAATAAATAATAAAATACAAAGAACAAATAATAATATGTACAGCATGTCCCGGCCCCCCTCGCTCCATTCTATGGAATTGATGCGAAGGACATGCCAGATTTTAAAAAAATACTGATTAAGAATTTCAGTTGACCTTGTATCAAGGTTATATTATAATTGCAAGGTACATGGATTGAATGTTAGTGTGTTGTGTTTCGGAGGGAGGGAAAGAGAATGTCTAAAACCGTCGTTCGTAAAAACGAATCGCTTGAAGATGCTCTTCGTCGCTTCAAACGTACAGTATCAAAAACTGGTACTTTGCAAGAGGCAAGAAAGCGCGAATTTTATGAAAAACCAAGTGTAAAACGTAAGAAAAAGTCTGAAGCAGCAAGAAAACGTAAGTTTTAAGAGAGGGTGTAATATATGAGTCTTCTCGAGCGTTTGAATAATGATATGAAACAAGCGATGAAAAACAAGGAAAAAGACAAACTCTCAGTTATTCGGATGGTCAAAGCTTCCTTGCAGAATGAAGCTATTAAGCTTGGAACGAAAGAGCTTTCTGAAGACGTGGAGTTAACGGTCCTTTCTCGCGAAGTAAAGCAACGCAAAGACTCCCTCCATGAATTTGATAAGGCTGGTCGTCAAGACCTAGTTGATAAATTGCATACAGAGCTCTCGATTGTCGAGCTGTATTTACCGAAACAGCTTTCAGAAGATGAGTTATCAGACATTGTTAAAGAAACGATTGCTGAAGTTGGTGCAACATCAAAAGCGGAAATGGGAAAAGTGATGGCTGCGATTATGCCTAAAGTAAAGGGTAAAGCAGACGGATCTCTAGTTAATAAATTTGTACAACAACACCTTTCATAGTATTCTGACATAAAGACCGCAAGCATCTAGTGCTTGTGGTCTTTTAAGTTATTTCGCCTAAAAAATGAAACCTTTTAACGCTTCAAACGTAATGAATAGAGTCAGTTGAAGAGAGAAGGGGGGGACCTTGAATGATTGAATTTCTTACTGACCCAATTGTTGTAACCATTCTCCTGACCATTGCAGGAGTGGGAATTGTGCTAGAACTTTTTTCTGCAAAGATAGGGATAGCTGGATTTATTGGTGTGTTTGCGCTAATTTTGTTCTTTTATGGGCATTTCCAAGCCGGGCTTGCCGGTTATGGGACATTAACCTTATTTGTGGCAGGAATCTTGCTTATTTTTCTAGAGTTCTTCTTACCAGGTGCTGTTGCTGGAACGCTTGGTGTTGCTGCCTTAATATTAAGTCTTTTTTTAGCAGGAGAGGATGCCATGCAAATAGGCGTCTCGATCTTTATTGCTATTATGATTTCAATTATTGTTTTCTTTATGATGATTAAGACATTTGGAAAAAAGCTGGTACTTTTTAATAAAATGGTCTTGTCAGAGATAGCTAGAAAAGAAGACGGCTATGTATCGAATATTAACCGGACTGACCTTTTAGGAAAAGTTGGAACCGCATTAACGATATTAAGACCGGCTGGTACGATTATTATTCATAATGAACGAGTTGATGCAATAAGTGAAGGCGGCTTTATTGAGCAGAATGCTAAAGTAAAGGTCATTAAAGTAGAAGGTGCCCGTATTGTTGTTAGAGAGGTCAAATAAATAATGAGGGGGTTAAAAAAATGGATGTAGTATCAGGTGGAACGATATTTATTATCGCCGTGGTTGTGATTGCTTTAATCTTTTTAGGGATCTTATTATCTTTTGTACCAGTTATGCTTTGGATTTCGGCACTTGCTGCAGGTGTTCGCATTAGTATTTTCACATTGGTTGGGATGAGGTTAAGAAGGGTAACGCCAAGCAGGGTGGTTAATCCGCTTATTAAAGCTCATAAAGCAGGTTTAAACGTCACAATCAATCAGCTTGAAAGTCATTATCTTGCTGGAGGAAATGTTGACCGTGTCGTCAATGCGCTAATTGCTGCACACCGAGCCAATATTGAATTATCGTTTGAACGGTGCGCTGCAATTGACCTTGCGGGACGTGATGTTTTAGAAGCGGTGCAAATGAGTGTTAACCCTAAGGTAATTGAAACACCATTTATCGCAGGTGTTGCGATGAACGGGATTGAGGTCAAAGCAAAAGCGAGGATTACCGTCCGTGCCAATATCGAACGTCTTGTCGGTGGTGCCGGTGAAGAAACAGTTGTGGCCCGTGTTGGTGAAGGGGTTGTCTCAACTATTGGTTCGTCGGACAGCCATAGCAAAGTTCTAGAGAATCCGGATTTGATCTCGCAGACTGTTTTGGCAAAGGGCCTTGACGCCGGAACAGCCTTTGAAATCTTATCAATCGATATTGCGGATGTGGATATCGGTAAAAACATTGGTGCAGAATTACAAACAGAACAAGCTGAGGCGGATAAGAAAATTGCCCAAGCAAAAGCAGAAGAACGCCGGGCGATGGCGGTTGCTTCAGAGCAGGAAATGAAGGCGAAAGTAGTGGAAATGAGGGCCAAGGTAGTGGAAGCGGAAGCAGAGGTACCGCTTGCCATGGCAGAAGCTCTTAAATCAGGTAATATCGGTGTCATGGACTATATGAATTATAAAAACATTTCTGCTGATACGGAAATGAGAGGTTCGATTGGGAAAATGACAGGTGAAAAGAAAGACGACAAATAAACCCCACATTAATTAAAATGGAGGGTGGGAGCTTTGGAAACCATATTATTTTTTATCATTGTAGGTATCATCTCTACCATATTTGGCAAAACAAAAAGGACTCAAGGTCAATCTCCTAGAAAGCCATTTAAAGTAAGTGGTATGGAGGATGTTCGAACGCTAGTTAAAGAACTTACAAATGAAGTCTCGCATCAAGCGGCCCCGGTTAAATCGGCGCAAAAAGTGGAAGTATTGCAAGAGAATAATCGAAAGCTTGAACAAGAATATGACCAAGTCAGAAAAGAATCTGAGTCGAGCCGGAGGGCGCTGGCAACGGCCCGTTTGCAACGAGAAAAGATGAAAGAACAAACTGTTGCGGCAACCATGGACGAAGATGAACCAAATATTTCGACGGAACCAAATGCGCAATCATTGGTTAATGGAGTGATTTGGGCGGAAATCCTTGGTGAGCCGCGCTCCAAAAAGCCTTATTTTCCAAAAAGAGGGTAAATTAGCTTTAGAAGTGAATAGAAAAATATGTGCTAGAACCCCCTTTCATTTCATAATATGAGATGAAAGGGGGTTCTTTTTTATGGCAAAAAAATGGGGCCAGCGAATTCGCAACTGGATGGCTAATAAAATGGATCTTCCTCAAGATGTCATGATGGATTTGCCCCGGATTACGATGATTGGACAAATCCATATATATATAGAGAATCACCGCGGCTTGCTCGCATTTACAGATAAAGAGCTCCGCCTATTGTTAAAGCAAGGACAATTATTAATTAAAGGCAAGGCATTTGTGATTAAAACGATTTTACCAGAAGAAATTTTACTCGAAGGAAAAATAGATCAGGTCATATATATTACTGATAATCCGGGAGGAACAAAATGAAGAACCAATGGATTGAATTCCTTTATGGCAGAGTTACGGTGAAGGTTTCGGGAAAGGGTCTTGAACGGTTTTTAAATGTGCTAACACGAAATGGTCTCCATATTTGGAACGTAAAACGGCATGGAACGGAGACGATTACCTTTAAAATGAGAGCACAGGATGCCTTGAAAATTAGACTGTTTGCGCGTAAAAGTGGATGTAAAATTTCCTTTTTACGTCGTAGCGGAGTACCATTTTTATTTAGAAGATTATTGAAAAATAGCGGCTTTATGTTGGGGGCAGCCGCATTTTTATTCATTATTTTTTTCTTATCAAATGTGATTTGGGGAATTGAAATAAAAGGGGCAAAGCCTGCAACAGAGTATCAAATTCGTAAAGAATTGGACAAGATGGGTGTTAAAATTGGGAAGGTGCAGTTTTTTGTTGATAATGTGGAGGGGATCCAAAGACAATTAACAGAGAAAATTGGTGCATTGACATGGGTTGGTGTGGAATTAAAGGGGACAACCTATCATCTGCAGGTTGTTGAAAAGAATGAGCCGAAAAAGGTTGAACAATTATCCCCACAAAATCTTATCGCAAAAAAGAAAGCTGTTATTGTCAATATGTTTGTTGAAACGGGTCAAACCATGGTTAATAAGAATGATGTCGTGGAAAAGGGCGATTTACTTGTTTCCGGAATTTATGGACAAGAAGGAAGCCCGAAAATAGTGGCAGCTGAAGGTGAGGTCTGGGGTGGTACCTGGTATATAAGCACTGTTAAGCTCCCTCTGGTCACGAACTTTAATGTCTTTACTGGGAAGGAAAAGCAAAAACATTCTTTAGTCGTAGGGAATTTGGAAATACCTATTTGGGGTTTTGGGAAACCTGAATTCAAGAAATATAAAACAGAAAAGAATGTTCATCATGTTCATTTCCTAAAGTGGAAGCTGCCGATCTCCTATATGAATAAAACGTTACGCGAAAGTGAGGATGTCAAGCGATCCTATTCGAAAAAAGAGGCAGAAGAACAAGCACTAGAATTAGCTAAAAAAGAAATAAAAAGCAAGTTAGATGAAGATGCTATCATTAAAGATGAAAAAATTTTACACAAAGAGTATAGAAATGGTAAGGTTATACTAGATATTCATTTTAATGTTATTGAAAACATTGCAGTCGGACAACCGATTTCCAAGGAGACTCCTGAATGACAGAAAAATTAACAACGATCAGTCTACAGCTAGAAAATCCCTCAGAGGCTGTCAACCTGTTGGGAAATGCTGACCAAAATTTAAAATTAATTGAACAGGAACTAGGTGTTTCCATCATCACAAGAGGTGAATCGGTTAGCATGTCAGGTGATGAAGAAAACGTCATCATGGCAGGACAAATATTAGACCGATTACTATTTGTGATTCGAAAGGGAATAAACATTAGTCAAAGAGATGTCCTGTATGCCATTCAAATGGCCCAGAAAGGGACGCTGGATTATTTTGTCAATTTATATGACGAAGAGATTGGTAAAACGGTTAAAGGAAAATCCATCCGGATTAAAACCCTAGGGCAAAGGCAATATGTAATGGCTATTAAAAAAAGTGATCTTGTTTTTGGGATTGGGCCTGCTGGTACAGGGAAAACCTACCTGGCAGTCATAATGGCGGTTAATGCCCTGAAAAATGGACAAGTAAATAAGATTATTTTAACCAGGCCTGCTGTCGAGGCGGGCGAGAGTCTTGGATTCCTCCCGGGTGATTTAAAAGAAAAGGTGGATCCGTATTTAAGACCGTTGTACGATGCTTTAAATGACGTTTTGGGTGCGGAACATACTCAGAGGTTAATCGAACGCGGGACAATTGAAATTGCTCCACTCGCTTATATGAGAGGCCGTACATTAGATGATGCCTTTGTGATATTAGACGAGGCGCAAAATACCACACATGCCCAGATGAAAATGTTCTTGACTAGGCTTGGCTTTGGTTCGAAAATGGTAATTACAGGTGACCAAACGCAAATTGATTTGCCTAAGGGGGCCAAATCCGGCCTTATTGCAGCAGAGGAAATTTTGCTAAATGTAAATGGTATAGCCTTTGTCTTTTTAGAACAAACCGATGTAGTCCGTCACCCGCTCGTTGGCAAAATTATCGAAGCTTATGAGAAAAAGACACCTTCACGGCATAATCAGGGGTAAACCTATAGTGGTTTATCCCTTTTTTACATACGTACGTACCTTTAATTGCTCAGATCTGTGCCTTAGCGACTAGTGTCCTGCATTTTTCTAAAAAGATGAAACTTCTTATTAAAACTGTTATGATTTTACATAAAGCATAGTTTCAGTAATAATATTTATATTCTATTGCGAAACACATGATTTATCGGCCGTTGTGGGGGGGTTTAGTTGGATAAACTACAGCAACATTTCATACGAATTCGAAAGTTACTTGATATTACTTTTTTCCGAATCCTATTTTTCTTTGTATTAGGGGTTGTTCTTTTTGGAGCCATGTACAGTAATGTAAAACCGGAAAAACTGGATTTAAGTCTATTTTCTGTTGCGGAAAAGACAATTCGTTCTCCAGGGACAGTTGAGGATAAAAAAAGTACAGAGAATAAGCGTAAAGAAGCCATTAACCAAGTACAGCCGGTCTATGCATTGAAAAATGAGTACACGCAAAATCGAGTTGATTTGATTACTTCCATTTTCAAAGCAGCAGTAGAGGTAAATGATGAAATAAAAGAGGAAATGAAGAAGCAAGAAGAGATTGTGGAGGAAAAACCGACAAAAGAGGAGCCAAGTGTATCAGATAAAATAACTAGATTAAAAACAAAATTGACATCAGGTGTCGCGAAGGAGCTCCCAAATCAAGTTTTTTCAACCTTAGTTCAAGCTAGTAATGATGATTTATCGATTGCAAAGGATTTAACAGTAACAGCCATCAACAATGTTATGACAAAGAGAATTTCTACAGATGAAGTGGAAAATGCAAAGAAAAGGGTTGAAGAGGAATTAAAGTATACCTCGTTAAATGATAATTTAAGATTAGCTGCAATCGACTTGGGTAGATATGCTGTCATTCAAAATGAATTTTATGATCCTAATGCTACAGAGGAACTAAGGCAGCAAGCAGCAGAAAGTATAGAACCTGTAAAGATTCTCCAAGGGCAAATTATTGTGGAGGAAGGAAAATTAATTAATCAGGATATTTTTCGACAATTAAAGTTAGTGGGTCTTTTAAATAACGATAAATCGTATAAACCTTTTATTGGATTGGTTTTGTTGATTACCATAATTCTTTCAGCGATTTATTATTATTTTTATCAAATGAAATCACTTCCAGAGAAACGGCAAACGTTTTTATTATTGTATGGGATTATTTTCATTTTTTCCATTTTCATCATGAAAATTATTAGTTTGCTGCAAATTTTTAACTTTGCCGGCATCGGTTATATTTTTCCTGCTGCAATGGGGGGAATGCTGATTAAGATTTTAATTGATGAAAAACTTGCCATCCTCATGTCGATAATTATGGCGGTTTGTGGGAGTATTTTATTCAATGAAGGGGTTACGGGAACCCTTAATTTTTCAGAAGGAATCTATATCCTCTTTAGTGCCTTAGCAGCTATCCTGTTTTTGAACACTCAAAATCATCGGACCAAGATTTTACAAGCTGGAGTATTTGCGGCGATTGTCAATGTGTTGGCCATCTGTGCATTAATGCTGTTACCAAACGGCCAGTTTTCGGGTGTGGAGTATGGGTATTATCTTCTTACAGCCGTTGTTTCTGGTATCGGTTCGGCTGTTTTAACCATTGGAGTATTGCCACTCTTTGAGGCAAGTTTTGGAATTCTTTCGACCATGAAACTAATCGAACTTTCTAATCCGAACCATCCGCTCCTGAGAAAAATCTTGATGGAAGCACCGGGAACCTACCATCATAGTGTTATGGTCGCCAATTTAGCGGAATCCGCTTGCGAAGCGATCGGTGCTAATGGACTACTGGCTAGGGTCGGAAGTTATTATCATGATATCGGAAAAACAAAGCGCCCTAACTTTTTTATTGAAAATCAAATGCATCATGATAATCCCCATGACCGATTGCCACCTGAAAGAAGCGCGAATATTATCATTGCTCATGTTACAGATGGATCTGCTATTTTAAAGAAATATCATATGCCTAAAGAAATCATTGATATAGCTGAACAACATCATGGGACAACATTGCTGAAATTCTTTTACCATAAGGCCCTTCAGAGCGATACGGATATAAAGGATGAGGAGTTCCGTTATCCCGGTCCAAAAGCACAGACAAAGGAGTCGGCGGTGGTGGGGATTGCGGATAGTGTCGAGGCTGCTGTTCGCTCATTATCACAGCCTACGGCAGAATTAATTGAATCACTCGTTAAGAAAATCGTGGCGGACCGGCTACAGGATGGTCAATTAAATGAATGCGATATTACCATCAAGGAAATCGAGACCGTATCACACACACTATGCGAAACGCTAAAGGGAATCTTTCACTCAAGAATTGAGTACCCTGAAATGACAAAGACAAAGAAGGTGAAACAAGCATGACATTACTTATTGATTGTACCGATGAAACGAATGAACTATCAGATCAGCAAATGCTTGAAATTGAAAGATTAATCAATTTTGCAGCAAAAAAACAAAAAATTGAAGAGCACAGTGAAGTCTCGATTTCTTTTGTTTCGAATGAGAGAATTCATGAGATTAACCGAGAATACCGCGATAAAGATATGCCAACAGATGTAATCTCCTTTGCTATGGAGGAGCTGGGCGAAGGAGAAGTGGAATTAGCAGGCGTAGAGATGCCACGCGTCCTAGGTGATATTATAATTTCGATTCCGAGAACAAAGGAACAAGCTGAGGAATATGGTCATTCTTTTGAAAGAGAACTTGGATTCCTAGCGGTTCATGGGTTTCTCCATCTCCTTGGATATGATCATATGACAGAGGAAGAGGAAAAGGAAATGTTCACACTGCAAAAGGAAATATTAGACGAGTATGGGCTCACCAGATAAGTCATCCACATTCATAAGTTCATTTTCTTATGCACTTTCGGGAATTTTGATGGCACTTAAAACGGAAAGAAATATGCGGTTTCATTTCATTAGTTCAATCCTAGTGCTAGGAATGTCCTCTTATTTTTCGATCACAAAAGTGGAGTGGATATTTATTCTTTTCATTATCGGGGGCATGTTTGCACTGGAATTAATGAATTCAGCCATTGAACGAGTGGTGGATCTCGTTACGTTAGACTACCACCCGCTGGCAAAACAGGCGAAGGACTTGGCGGCTGGTGCTGTCTTACTATATGCGGCACTTGCAATTGTAGTGGGAATAATCATTTTCTCACCGTACGTAATAAGACTTTTTAGTGAAATTTGAATTTGCAGTTTGAATTAGACAGAGGAATTCGATAAAATGACATAATCAGCTTTTCATTTTGAAGACAAGTTGATTTATGGGAAAATTCAAATTTTTACAAATTTTATGTTACTTTTTCGTTTCAAGTAATGATTTTCTCTGAATTTTGAGGTAAAATAAAGAAACAGCAGCTACTTGCTGGAAGGGAAGAAGTTTTTGTGAACATCGAACAATTAATTGAGGAAGCAAAAAAGGCAAGAGACAAAGCCTATGTTCCTTATTCCAAATTTGGAGTTGGAGCAGCTTTATTAACAACAGATGGAAAAGTATATCATGGCTGTAACATTGAAAATGCCGCTTACAGTATGTGCAACTGTGGAGAACGGTCGGCCCTATTTAGTGCCTATTCACATGGTGATCGGAATTTTCAAATGCTCGCTGTTGTTGCTGATACTGACCGCCCATGTTCCCCTTGTGGTGCATGCCGACAAGTAATTTCGGAACTATGTCCAAAAGATATGAAAGTGATTCTAACAAACCTTAAAGGCGATATTCAGGAAATAACTGTAGATGATCTATTACCTGGTGCCTTTTCACCGGAGGATTTACATGGTGAATAATGGGGATGAAAGCGGATACAAATCAGGGTTTATTTCAATTATCGGCCGGCCGAATGTAGGAAAATCTACTTTCCTTAACCGAGTAATTGGTCAGAAGATTGCGATTATGAGTGATAAGCCACAAACCACTCGTAACAAAATTCAGGGTGTGTTATCACTATCTGACGCTCAAATGATTTTTATTGATACACCTGGAATCCATAAACCAAAACATAAATTGGGCGACTTTATGATGAAAGTAGCACAAAACACACTAAAAGAAGTTGATTTGATCCTATTTATGGTAAATGCAGAAGAAGGATTTGGACGTGGGGAGGAGTTTATTCTTGAAAAATTTCAAACCGTCAACACGCCTATCTTTCTTGTTATTAATAAAATTGATCAAATTCATCCAGATAAATTATTGCCAATTATTGAATCATATAAAGAAAAATACTCCTTTAAAGAAATTGTGCCCATTTCTGCACTTGAAGGAAATAACGTCGAGCGTCTATTAGATCAGATAAAATCTTTCTTACCTGTTGGGCCGCAATATTATCCTGCTGACCAGGTAACTGATCATCCGGAACGATTTATCATTACAGAACTGATAAGGGAAAAAGCACTCCACTTAACTAGAGAGGAAATTCCCCATTCATTGGCGGTTGTGCTAGATAAAATGGAGCGGCAAGAGGGTAAAGATATTATTCATGTCATGGCCACAGTAATTGTTGAGAGAGATTCACAAAAAGGGATCGTTATTGGAAAACAGGGAAGTATGCTGAAAGAAATCGGTAAACGGGCCCGTGTCGATATTGAAAATCTCCTTGGGTCAAAAGTATTTTTAGAGCTATGGGTAAAAGTCCAGAAGGATTGGCGTAATAAGATGTCCCAACTGCGAGATTATGGCTTTAATGAAGATGAATATTAACAAATCACCCTAATTAAAATATTAACCTACCCACAAGAATATGCATGGACAACATTAACAAATATTTCGTCTTATGATTTTGGCAAAGGCAGGCTATGATAAATGTAAGGTTGGGATGAACTTAAAGGCTAGTCTAAATAATGAAAGGTGGGGTTTTCGATGATGGATTTTACGTGGAAAGTATTCCTCCAGACAGGCAATATTGACACATATCTTCTCTTCAAAGAGCTTGAGAAGGAAAACCAAGAAATACCCGGAAATCTGAATGAAGAGCTAGCACAACTTGATTTTCCCGTTTCATAGGCAAGTCTTTCGCACGACTTAAGAAGGTGACTTTAAATGCTTCAGAAGTGTGAAGGCATCGTCATTAGAACAACAGATTATGGTGAAACCAATAAAATAGTGACCTTATATACAAGGGAATGGGGAAAGGTAGGCGTTATGGCTAGAGGCGCTAAAAAGTCCAACAGCCGCCTTTCTTCCATTACTCAGCTGTTTACACATGGATACTTCCTCGTAAATAGAGGATCCGGCTTGGGCAGTATGCAGCAAGGTGAAATTGTTTCTTCATTGCGTTCGATAGGAGAAGACATTTTTTTAACTGCATATGCCAGTTATATTGTCGAATTAACCGACAAATGTACGGATGAAAAAAAACCAAACCCGTTTCTTTTTGAGTTGCTTTTTCAAACATTACATTTCATGAATGAAGGCTATGAACCGGATATTCTTATGAATATTTACGAGATGAAAATGTTAAATGTGATGGGGATGTATCCCGTTTTGAATCAATGTTCCGTTTGCGGCAGTACAGACGGACATTTTTCTTTTTCAATTCGAGAAAATGGATTTATCTGCCATCGATGTTTAAGTAAAGATCCGTACCATTTTAAAATATCACCAGCTGCAGTTAAATTATTACGGCTATTTTATTACTTTGATCTGTCGAGGTTAGGCAAAATTTCCGTTAAGGAAGAAACAAAGGCTGAGCTAAAAAAGGTTATTACGGCCTATTATGAAGAGTACTCAGGTCTTCATCTAAAAACGAAAAAATTTCTTGCTTCTATGGATCAATTTCGCAATCTTTTATAATCACCTTGTTGACAATGTCCGGAGTTTTCGTTAAAATTCTGTTAATATTATAAATTGCTGTGACGGAAAGTAGTATTTAGTCCACTCTATAAAAGCGACCCTAGGATGGTGTGAGCTGGGGTATAGAGCATTAAAGAAGGCGTTCCTGAGCAATCTTGTGTTGATGAAACACAATTCAAAGAGGCTGCTATTTTAGCAGCAATTAGGGTGGAACCGCGGGTAACTCTCGTCCCTATGCTTTTAGAGCATAGAGACGGGAGTTTTTTGTTTGTTTAAAAAGAAAGGGAGTTATAAAAAATGAAGGTAACAATGGAGCAAATTGTATCACATGCAAAGCACAGAGGATTTATTTTTCCAGGCTCAGAGATTTACGGAGGTCTTGCAAATACTTGGGATTACGGCCCGCTAGGCGTTGAATTTAAAAACAATATTAAACGAGCTTGGTGGCAAAAGTTCGTTCAAGAATCACCGTATAATGTCGGCTTAGATGCCAGTATCCTAATGAACCCGCGTACATGGGAAGCATCCGGACATATCGGTAATTTTAATGACCCGATGATTGATTGTAAAAATTGTAAAGCTCGCCACCGTGCGGACAAATTAATTGAAAATGCCCTTGATGAAAAAGGAATGGAAATGGTCGTTGACGGCCTGCCGTTTGAAAAAATGGAAGAGCTAATTAAAGAGCATCATATTGCCTGTCCTGACTGTGGATGCCATGATTTTACCGGAATTCGGCAATTTAACTTAATGTTTAAAACCTTCCAAGGGGTAACAGAGTCAAGCACGAATGAAATCTTTCTTCGTCCGGAAACAGCGCAGGGTATTTTTGTTAACTTTAAAAATGTACAACGGACAATGAGGAAGAAAATGCCGTTCGGAATCGCTCAAATTGGTAAAAGCTTCCGTAATGAAATTACACCTGGTAACTTTACATTCCGTACAAGGGAATTTGAACAAATGGAACTTGAATTTTTCTGCAAACCTGGCGAGGAATTAAAATGGTTTGATTATTGGAAGCACTATGCGGAAAACTGGTTATTGTCATTAGGCCTTACAAAGGAAAATATTAGACTTCGCGATCACTCTGAGGACGAACTTTCGCATTATAGTAATGCGACAACGGATTTTGAATTCAAGTTCCCGTTTGGCTGGGGTGAATTATGGGGTGTTGCTTCACGAACAGATTATGATTTGAAGCAGCATATGGAATATTCAGGGGAGGATTTCCATTACCTTGACCCGGAAACAAACGAAAAGTATGTACCGTACTGTATTGAACCATCATTAGGTGCTGACCGAGTAACACTTGCTTTCTTAATTGATGCCTATGATGAAGAGCAGCTTGAGGATGGTACGACAAGAACGGTGATGCATTTCCATCCGGCAATTGCACCATTTAAAGCGGCTATTCTGCCGTTATCGAAAAAACTGTCTGATGAGGCAAAAGAGGTATTTTCTACTTTATCTAAATACTTCACAGTGGATTATGATGAAGCTGGTTCAATTGGTAA
This sequence comes from Neobacillus sp. OS1-2, assembly GCF_030915505.1. Classification (GTDB taxonomy): domain Bacteria; phylum Bacillota; class Bacilli; order Bacillales; family Cytobacillaceae; genus Neobacillus. Next base: position 481,545 of record NZ_CP133265.1, on the reverse strand, counting down.
ACGATATCGCCGCCATGATGAAATTGGAACACCATTCTGCATTACCTATGACTTTGATTCAAAAGAAGATAACATGGTTACTGTAAGAGACCGGGATACCATGGAACAAAAACGCGTTCCAATCGCTGAACTTATCAGCTTTTTACAGGAAAAAGTGGTATTTTAATACATGAAAAAGGTGCGGGCTTCCGCACCTTTTTCAATAGATGGAATTGCTAGAATATGTGGTATATAATATTCCTAAGATAACTTACATATTAACTGGGTATTTTAAGGTGGTGAGGACAATCGAACTGACTAAACGCCAGGAACATATTTTGCAAATAGTAAAGGACAATGGCCCGATAACAGGAGAGCAGATAGCGGATCAACTTAGCTTAACAAGAGCGACCTTAAGGCCGGATCTTGCCATTCTAACCATGGCTGGATTTCTTGATGCTAGACCTCGCGTTGGCTATTTTTATACGGGGAAATCGGGTGCACAGCTATTGACAGAAAATCTTCAGAAAATCTATGTTAAGGATTATCAGTCAATTCCTGTTGTCGTAAGTGAAAATGTTTCTGTTTATGATGCTATTTGTACCATGTTTCTAGAGGATGTAGGAACGCTATTTGTAGTGGATCAACTCTCAAACCTTGTTGGAGTTCTTTCAAGAAAAGATTTACTCCGGGCCAGTATTGGGAAGCAGGAGCTGACGACAATCCCTGTCAATATCATCATGACGCGGATGCCGAACATAACCATGTGTGAACGGGACGATTTACTGATCGACATTGCTAAGAAATTAATTGAAAAACAAATTGATGCCATACCGGTCGTGAAAAAGTCTGAAAATGGGTATGAGGTAATTGGGAGGGTTACAAAAACAAATATCACAAAGGCCTTAGTTTCCTTAGGCGATGAGTAAACTGAAAAAGAGGAGCTGTTGAGGGAGAATGAGTTTGCCTATTATTTATGTTGTATCTGATTCAGTCGGGGAAACAGCTGAATTAGTGACGAAAGCAGCAATTAGCCAGTTTAATGGTTCTGGAATGAAATTAAAAAGATTTCCCTATGTTGAGGATAAGGATCATATTGATGAAGTGTTATCACTTGTATCACATGACAAAGGAATGGTGGCCTATACATTAGTTAAACCGGATATGAGAATATACTTGAAGGAAAGGGCAGAAGTGGAAGGGATCATTGCGGTTGATTTAATTGGCCCGATCATGGATCAAATTCAAGTTTTCAGTGGGAAGACCCCTTTATGTGAACCCGGCCTTGTCAGGAAGCTTGATGAGGATTATTTTAAAAAAGTTGAAGCAATTGAATTTGCGGTGAAATATGATGATGGCCGCGACCCAAGAGGACTGTTAAAGGCAGATATTGTACTAATAGGAGTGTCAAGAACTTCCAAAACGCCGTTATCTCAATATCTAGCACATAAACGTTTAAAAGTGGCAAATGTTCCTCTTGTACCAGAAGTGGATCCGCCGGAAGAACTCTATAAGGTTCCAATCGAAAAATGCTTTGGTCTAAAAATCAGCCCGGAAAAATTAAATAATATCAGACGGGAACGATTAATTTCATTAGGATTAAATGATCAAGCAAGTTATGCGAACATCGAAAGAATTAAAGAAGAATTAACTTTTTTCGAAAATGTTGTAAAGAGAATAAAGTGTCCTGTGATTGATGTTACAAATAAAGCAGTCGAAGAGACCGCGAACGTTATCATAAATTATATTCAAAAGGGTAGAATCTAACACATAATCAATTGATTGTGTGTTTTTTAAGGTAAAAAATTATAAAATAATTATGGTAAAATGATAATGAATATACTATAATAAAAAATTGTGATAAAAATATATCTTTTTAGGTTTAGAGTTGCAAGGGAAGGAATAAACTATTTATTGTTAGATGTCAAGGGGGAGGCCCTGAAAAAATTCGACATAAACCCTTTAATAAAAGTTAGGCGCTTAAGAAGGAATATGTGGAGTGATGTAGAATTAATACTTTATGTAAATAGCAAAACGGCTATTTTTGTCTGTGAATGACAAAATTACATAGGCAACAAAGAAATAACAAAAATTTTGTCGAAATTTGCAGGAATTTAATGATTGCCTGCCGAATACCTGTAGTATAAATGGAGATGTTTTCATGGCAGACCGTATTGCCGAAGAAAAGATTGACCAAATTCGCCAGACTGTTGATATTGTCGAGGTAATCAGCGATTATGTTCAACTGAAAAAACAGGGGCGGAATTACTTCGGGTTATGTCCTTTTCATGGAGAAAGCACCCCATCATTTTCAGTGTCGCCTGACAAACAAATATTCCATTGTTTTGGTTGTGGAGCAGGGGGAAATGTTTTTTCGTTTTTAATGGAGCTTGAAGGAACTTCATTCCAGGAAGCGGCCATTAAACTTGCGGCGAAGGTAAATATCGACCTTGAAATTAATTTATCTGCATCTAAAGGTGGAAAAAAGATTTCCAGTGAGCTTCAATCCATGCTTGATGCTCATGAGCTGTTACGGAAATTTTATCATCATTTACTGGTGAATACTAAAGAAGGTCAGCACGCATTAGAGTACTTGCTTAATAGAGGTTTTACCCGGGAATCGATTGATAAGTTTCAAATTGGTTATTCATTAAATTCATGGGATTTTGTTTGTAAATTCCTTTCTAAAAGGGAATACCCGCCTGAATGGATGGAAAAAGCCGGATTAATTATCAAACGAGAAAGGGACGGAACGTTTTTTGATCGGTTTAGGGATCGAATTATGTTTCCTATTTTTGACCGGCATGGGAATACGATTGCTTTTTCAGGGAGATCACTTGGGGCAGAAGAGCCCAAATATTTAAATAGTCCCGAAACGGCAATCTTTAATAAAAGTAAAATTTTATATAATTATCATTTGGCTAAACCTAGTATAAAAAAAATGCAGCATGCTGTGTTATTTGAGGGATTTGCCGATTGTATTGCAGCCGATCGATCCGGAGTTGAAAATGGTATTGCCACAATGGGGACATCCTTGACAGATGACCATATAGCCCTTTTGCGACAAAACGTCCAATCCGTGACGATTTGCTACGATTCCGATAAGGCGGGAATTGAGGCAGCTTACCGTGCGGGAAACCATCTGCATAATGCGGGTTTTCAAATTAAGGTAGCCATGATGGCGGATGGTCAGGATCCTGATGAATATATCAAAAAGAATGGCGCTGATAAATTCCGCAAAGAAGTGATTGGAGCAAGTTTAACCTGGATGGCATTTAAATTTCTCTATTTTCGAAGAGGAAAAAATCTTCAAAATGAAGGAGATCGGCTTGCCTATATCGAAGTGATACTCAAAGAAATTAGCCAATTAAACAAGGCTGTTGAAAGGGACCATTATTTACGGCAGCTTGCAGCTGAATTTTCACTTTCGTTAGAGGCATTAATGCAACAGCAAAAGCAGATGTTCTTTGCTGAGAAAAGAAAGTCAAATGGGAAAAATGAGACCTTTCATAAACCCTTAATCATTGCAAAGCGAGCAGAGGAATTAAAACCCAAGCATTATACGGCTGAAAGGTGTTTAATAGCCCACATGCTTAAAAATCGTGATGTGGCTTATAAGGTTCAGGAATTACTTTCGGGAAACACGTTTAATACTGATGAACATCAGGCAATAATAACATATCTGTTAGCCTTTTATGAGGATCATTTGGAACCAGACAGTAGTGCATTTTTAACTTATATTCAAGATGAAAATCTTAGAAGAATGGTTGCCAACATTGAAATGATGTCAATCAATGATGAGATAAGTAACCAAGAATTAACTGATTATATCAAACAGGTGTTGAATTATCAAAAATTGTTAAAGATAAAAGAAAAAGAAGTGGAACTAAAAGAAGCGGAGCGACAAAGTGATTTTGGTAAGGCTGCCGCAATTGGAAATGAAATTAATCAATTGCGTAAATTGCTTTAAATTCCATTTTTAGTGTCTTTGATTCTGGAAGGAGTGGACCCCCTTATGGCTGCTGAAAAATCAGCCCGTTCAAAAGAGGTTGAAAACGAATTAACGTTAACCCTTGAACAAGCAAAAGACCAGTTAACTGAGCTGGGTAAAAAAATCGGTGTCCTTGCCTATGATGATATTGCGGAAAAGCTAGCTAATTTTGAATTAGAATCTGAGCAAATGGATGAGTTTCTAGAATTTCTAGGTGATCAAGGGATCGAATTAGTCGGTGATAATGATGAGGATCCAGATGTAAAGAAATTAGCTAAAGAAGACGATGAAGAATTTGATTTAAACGATCTTAGCGTTCCACCGGGAGTTAAGATTAATGATCCTGTTCGCATGTACTTGAAAGAAATTGGCCGGGTTGACTTACTTTCCGCTGAGGAAGAAATTAAGCTGGCAAACCGGATTGAAGCAGGTGACGAGGAAGCAAAACGCCGTCTCGCCGAAGCCAACCTTCGTCTAGTTGTAAGCATTGCAAAACGCTATGTAGGCCGTGGAATGCTATTTCTTGATCTTATTCAAGAAGGTAATATGGGTCTTATTAAAGCGGTTGAGAAATTTGATTACCGAAAAGGGTTTAAATTCAGTACGTATGCTACATGGTGGATTCGTCAGGCGATCACTCGTGCAATTGCTGACCAGGCCAGAACGATTCGGATTCCTGTTCATATGGTTGAAACAATTAATAAGCTAATCCGTGTTCAGCGTCAACTACTTCAAGATCTTGGCCGCGAACCAACACCGGAAGAAATTGGTGAGGATATGGATTTAACCCCTGATAAGGTTAGGGAGATATTAAAAATTGCCCAAGAACCTGTATCACTTGAAACACCTATTGGCGAAGAGGACGATTCGCACCTTGGAGATTTTATTGAGGATCAAGATGCAACATCGCCTTCAGAGCATGCTGCTTACGAATTATTAAAAGAACAGCTCGAGGATGTACTTGATACTTTAACAGACCGCGAAGAAAATGTTCTCCGTCTCCGTTTTGGATTGGATGATGGCCGAACTCGCACTCTAGAAGAGGTTGGTAAGGTTTTTGGTGTAACCCGTGAGCGGATCCGCCAGATTGAGGCAAAGGCATTGCGTAAGTTACGCCATCCTAGCCGCAGCAAACGATTAAAAGATTTCTTAGAATAGAATTTACTATAAAATAGTTTACTTCTTACAGAAGTAGGCTATTTTTTTTGCCTATGTTGTAAGCACTTTCACTCCTTGTATTTTCTTTATTTTACTGAATTGTCTCTCATTTTGCAAATATCCATTTGAAATTTTTTAGGAGTAATTGATCTAGGGGGAAGAAATTTTAAAAATTTTTAAATGTTGTGAAATTTAGACAATTTCTCTTATAATAGAAAAGAAAGCGTATACAATGTTGCTCTGGGGGGATGAATATGAATTTTGATTTAACTTCTGAACAAGAAATGATTAGACGAACATTACGCCAGTTTAGTGATGAAGAAGTGGCGCCTAGTGTTTTAGAACGTGATAGAACAAACCAATTTCCTGTTGAGATCTTTAAGAAACTGGCAGAAATGGGGATAATGGGGCTCCCTTTTCCGGAAGAATATGGCGGAGGCGGGGCAGATACGGTTAGTTTTGCTATTGTTGTCGAAGAATTAAGCCGAGTATGCGGATCAACGGGAATCACCTATTCAGCCCATATTTCTTTAGGTGGGGCACCACTTTATCTGTTTGGAACAGAGGAGCAAAAACAAAAATATTTAACTCCTATTTGTACGGGCGATTCATTTGGTGCATTTGGATTAACGGAACCGAATGCCGGGTCAGATGCAGGTGGGACAAGAACAACGGCAATAGAAGAAAATGGAGAGTTTGTCATCAATGGAAATAAGTGTTTTATTACCAATGCCAGTTATGCCAGCCATTTAGCCTTAACAGCTGTGACAGGTGAAAGGAACGGGAAAAAGGAGATTAGTGCCATTATCGTCCCGACCACCGCATCAGGCTTTACCGTTATTGATAATTATGAAAAAATGGGCTTACATTCTTCGAATACAACGGAACTTGTCCTAGAGGATGTAAGAGTGCCTGCTGAAAACCTTCTAGGAAAGCGTGGAGAGGGCTTTAGACAGTTTTTAATTACACTTGATGGTGGACGTATTGGAATTGGGGCGATGGCTGTAGGGATTGCCCAAGGGGCTTATGAAAAGGCCTTGGCCTATGCAAAGGAAAGGAAGCAATTCGGTAAATCGATTTCCTCCTTTCAAGCGATTCAATTTAAACTGGCGGATATGGCGATGAAAATTGAATTGGCGCGGAATATGGTTTATAAAGCGGCTTGGTTAAAAGATAATGGAAGAAGTTTTTCAAAAGAAGCAGCAATGTGTAAACTATATGCCTCGGAAATATGTATGGAAGTGACCGATCAAGCGGTCCAAATCCATGGAGGATACGGCTATATGAAGGAATATCATGTCGAGCGAATGATGCGTGATGCCAAGCTCCTTGAAATTGGGGAGGGAACATCAGAAGTACAAAGAATGGTTATTTCCCGATTAATTGGTTGTTAATAAAAAAATAGGGAAAGATACAAAGAGGCTGTCACAAGACTTAATTGAGCCTCTTTTTTCTTTTTTATCAAGATTATAGTAATAAAATAAGTTTAGGGCTTTTCCTTCTGTTGATTTTCAAGTAAAATAGTAGTTGTTTGTAGACGAATAATTATTTATCAGCTTACGTACATAAGGGAGGTAGTATCATGAAGAAAAATCCGGTTATTCCGTACATCGTCATCTTTGTTTTTGGTATTGTACTTGTATTTATCCTTTCGTTCAAAGGCCTTGGTGATATGAAGGAAGTCGCCAAAGATAATGGCGAAGGAAAAGGCGGCGAGAAAACAGAAGTTGCCGCATCTAATCCAGAAGATATTTATAAATCTACTTGTATCGGCTGCCATGGTGATCAATACCAAGGTGTTGTGGGTCCTTCATTAAAAAATACTGGTTTATCAAAAGACGAAGTCAAGGACATTCTTAATAATGGTAAAGGAACCGGAATGCCTAAAGGTCTTGTACCAGCAGAACAAGTGGACGCAATGGCAGATTGGGTTTCAAAAATTAAGTAATCGTTATATTGTTTTATCCAAAGATCCTTTGCATCTGTAAAGGGTCTTTTTTATACTGTACATATATAAGTTGAAAAAGTGTGGTGTTCTTGTGAATTCTGATAAATTATCAAACAGGTTAGCAACGGTTGCAAAATATGTTCCTCAGGATGCAAAATTAGTTGATATCGGATCTGATCATGCTTATTTACCATGTTATTTAGCGAAGAATACGGGTATTTCATTTGCAGTAGCCGGAGAGGTGGCTGTTGGTCCCTATCAATCGGCTAAAGGAAATGTCTCAGCGGAAGGATTATCAGAGATCATTTCCGTTCGGCTAGGAAATGGACTTGAGGTTGTTGAGCCTGGAGAAGTAGAATATGTAACGATCGCCGGGATGGGTGGGGCGCTTATAGCGAGCATTTTAGAAAATGGAAAAGACAAGTTGGGTTCTGTGAAGAGGCTGATTTTACAACCTAATATTAGTGCTATTTCTATTCGCCAATGGTTAGTAGATAATTGCTGGAAACTGGTGGCTGAAGAAATGATCGAAGAAGATGGGAAAATCTATGAAGTGCTAGTGGCGGAAAAAGGAAGAGACACTTTTGACTCGTTGGAACCTTATGGTCAACGATTAGAAGAAGGCTTATTGTTAGGACCATACCTTGTGAAAGAGAACCATTCCGTATTTAAGAAAAAATGGATGAATGAGAAGAGAAATTGGCAGCGAATTTATCATCAGCTAGAAGGCGCCGTTCAGACCCCAGAAACAATTGCAAAGAAACAGGAGCTGTTACATAAAATGAGACTTGTAGAGGAGGCAATCCGAATTGAAGAATCCTAACGGGCATGAAATCATCCAACTATTCGAACAGTTTTCGCCAAAAGGACTTGCAATGGAAGGCGACAAGGTTGGACTGCAAATTGGCCGACTGAATCAAAAGGTTGAGCGGATGATGATTGCCCTCGATGTCCTCGAAAATGTGATTGATGAGGCGATTGAAAAGAATGTTCAACTCATCATTGCCCACCATCCTATCATATATCGCCCTCTTAAAAATGTATTGACTGATTCAGTACAGGGGAGGATGATTGAGAAATTATTAAAACATGATATTGCTGTTTATGCAGCACATACAAACCTTGATGTAGCAAAGGGCGGGGTTAATGATCTTTTAGCAGATGCATTAGGGTTAGAAGATGCAGAGGTCCTTGTCCCTACTTATGAAACAAAGCTTAAGAAACTAGTTGTTTTTGTTCCTGCTAGCCACGCAGAAGAGATTAGACAGGTTCTTGGTAATGCTGGGGCTGGTTTTATCGGTAATTACAGTCATTGTTCTTTTTCGGCTGGTGGAACAGGCAGGTTTTTACCTGGGGATCAAGCAAATCCTTTCATAGGGCAGGCTGGCAACCTTGAGGAAGTAGATGAAGTTCGGATTGAGACCATTATTCCGGAGCCATTATTAAAGAAGACCATTACAGCTATGATAAAAGCTCATCCTTATGAAGAGGTTGCCTATGATGTCTACCCGCTCGATAATACAGGTGAGGCACTGGGCATTGGCAGAATCGGAAAAGTCAATGAAATGACTCTTGGCGAATTTGCGGAAAGGGTAAAAACAACACTAGAGGTTAACAAGGTACGTGTCGTTGGAGATTTGTCCGCTAAGATTAAGAAGGTGGCTGTGCTGGGCGGGGATGGCAATAAATACTTTATGAATGCTAAGTATAAAGGGGCAGATGTGTATGTTACGGGAGATATTTATTATCACACTGCTCACGACGCGATGATGCAGGGCTTAAACATGATTGATCCGGGTCATAATGTCGAAAAGGTCATGAAAAAGGGGCTTACCGTTGTGTTACAAAGACTTTGTTCGGAGAAAGGGTATGATGTAGAAATTTTCCCTTCTGTAGTAAACACTGATCCATTTCAATTTATGTAAATGAAATAGAACCGCTCTCACTAAGAGAGCGGTTCTATTGTTATTAATCTTCTGCCCTTTTCACTTTAGGTAGTATTCTGCTCAGTTGTACCTTTTTTCTCCGTTCCCATGTTGCTACGTTGTTTGGATCGAATTGTTCAAGGAAGGTAATCACTTCTTTTGTGATTGGAGTGGGTGTGGATGCACCAGATGTTACTGCAACATTTTTGGCATCTTTAATCCACTCAATTTCCAATTCGGTAATATCGGCGATACGATATGCCTTCGTTCCAGCAATTTCCTCTGAAACTTGTGCTAAACGATTGGAGTTATTACTCATCGGATCACCCACAACAATTGTTACATCCGCTTCTGTAGCTTGCTCGGCAACTGCTTCTTGACGTATTTGGGTGGCATGGCAAATTTCATTATACACTTCGACATGAGGATATTTTTCCTGCACCTTTTTCATGGTATCAGCAACATCCCATTGACTCATAGTTGTTTGATTGGTAACAATGAGTTTGTCACTTTCAATTGTTAAGGCTTCGACATCACTAGGGGTTTCAACAAGATAAACCATATCTGGAGCTACCCCGACAGCGCCCTCCGGCTCTGGATGCCCTTTCTTTCCAATATAAATGACGTGATATCCTTCTTTTGTTTTTTCTTCAATCAAGTCATGCGTCCGTGTGACATCAGGGCATGTCGCATCAATTGTTACAAGACCTTTTGTTTTTGCAAGCTCCCGTACCTCAGGGGAAATCCCGTGGGCAGTGAAAATTACCGTACCTGAATCGACCTGATCAAGAATATCTTTGCGATTTTTTCCGTCAAGAGTAATAATTCCCTCTTCTTCAAAGGCATCGGTAACATGTTTATTATGAACAATCATACCTAAAATGTAGATTGGACGAGGCAGCGTTTTATCTAATGCTGCATTTCTGGCGATGACCATTGCATCCACAACCCCATAACAGTAGCCGCGTGGTGAAATTTTGATAATTTGCATATATGAAGTCCTCCTAAAAAAGACATGAATTACTAAACTATGTATTATTATATAAAACTAATAGATATATTACAAAGATACAATTTTCCTTTTATCAAAAACCGCTGCGGGTCAATTCATTCCCACAGCGGTTTTTAAACTATATATACATTTTTGGTACGGAACTTCCCTTTTGAGGTTTGCTTCTTTTTTGAGAAACTTGCTTTCTATTTTCTGAAAGAGGTTTTTGACTTTTCTTTCTGCTCGTTGTGTTATTTGATGTCCTAATTTGGGTTGGTTCTTCCATGCTCGAAGATTCTTCCATGACTGCTTCTTTCTTTTTGCTCGTTTCTTCTGAAGCTGTATCCGTGGTTTTTGAAGCATTTTTGAAGCCGCGATATATTTTCCACATAGCGGGGAGATTTTTTACCATTGGACCATATTGCTGAATCATCGGACCAATAGACTGGGCTGTCTTTAATACATTTTGGGTATTATTTAAAATTCCAGATAATCCGGCCGGGTTACTCAAGGATTGTAGTAAACCACCACCGCCACCTGCTGCTCTGCTTGCTCCAGGTAACCCCATTAGCCCACCTGATCCGCCGGCCCCAGTTCCTCTTCCAAGAAGTTTCGAAAGTAACCCGCCGCCTCTGTTCATTTGTGAGGTTCCTGCCATTGCCCGCATCATTTGGTTTCCACCGCTAAATGGTCCAGCCGGCGGTCTCATCATCGGACCTCTTCCGCCAAATGGATTTCCTCCAGGCCCCATCATTGGATTTCCTCCTCCGAAAAGACCGGGTCCCCTTCCCATTCCGCCGTTCATGGGCATTCTTGGTCTTGGTAGCATTCGGATGCCCTCCTTTCACATTTTCTTCCTACTTTAAAATATGCAGGCAACCTAATTTGGTTTAGGTATTCCACACATGGAAAAAATAAAATTTCGTTTTAAAAAGTGAGGGAAACGTAAAAGATGGGAATAAAAGAATAGTTAGCTGGTTATTTAGGCGAAATTTGACTATAATTACAGGATGGAAAGCACGACACTCTAATTAAGGGAAGAAAACTACTCCATCGTATTTATATTACTTTTAAAATAAGGAGCAATTATATGAATGAAAATCAATTTAAACGTTTTACATTTCAGCCGTTTATTATAGAATCCCTGAATCAGTTTGGATTTTTCAAGCCGACTGAAATTCAGGAGCGGATGATACCATTAGTATTAAAAGGGGAAAGTGCGATTGGTCAATCGCAAACGGGAACAGGAAAAACATTTGCTTATGCGTTACCGATTCTCGAAAAGATTGATCCGAAGCGTCAAGAGGTTCAAGCCGTTATTACTGCACCGACAAGGGAATTAGCAACACAAATCTATCAACAAATCATAAAAATTACCGAGCATTGCAGCCCAGATAGCTCAATCATGACAAGATGTTATATTGGTGGAACGGATAAGCAGCGTACCATTGAAAAATTGAAGGTACAGCCGCACATTGTTGTGGGTACCCCAGGTAGAATTAAAGATCTGATGATTGAAAAGGCGCTTTTCGTTCATACATCAAGTATTCTGGTTGTGGATGAGGCTGATATGATGCTCGATATGGGATTCATTGAGGATGTTGATCAGGTAGCGGCAAAGATGCCGGAGAACCTGCAAATGTTAGTCTTTTCTGCCACAATACCTGAGAAACTAAAGCCTTTTCTTAAAAAATATATGGAAAATCCAAAGACGATACAGATTGAATCAAAACAAAAAGCAGCTGAAAATTTAGATCATTATCTGCTGCCATCGAGGCATCGCAGTAAAAAACAGCTTGTTCATGACGCTTTGCTTACTTATAATCCCTATTTGGCGATTGTTTTTACGAATACAAAAAAGAAGGCTGAAGAAGTTGCCTACTTTTTAAATGAGAAGGGCTTGAAAGTTGGCCGTGTACATGGTGATTTAAATCCACGTGAACGTAAAAAAATGATGAAGCAAATTCAAGATTTAGAGTACCAATATATCGTCGCTACTGATCTTGCTTCAAGAGGAATTGACATTGAGGGAGTCAGCCATGTTATTAACTATGAACTTCCAACTGATTTAGATTTCTATATTCATCGGGTAGGTAGGACTGCAAGAGCAGGAAAATCAGGGGTTGCTCTCACGGTTTACGAAAGTTCTGATGAGGATGCATTAAATCGCCTGGAAAAAATTGGAATTCAGTTTAAATACGTCGATCTAAAAAATGGCGAAATGGTTGAAACGGATGAACGAAATAAGCGAAAAACAAGAGTAAGAAAAGAGGATGTGGCTGATAAAAAAGCCAAATCGCTGGTAAAGAAGCCCCAGAAAGTAAAACCAGGCTATAAAAAGAAAATGCAATGGGAAATGGATAAAATAAAAAAACGGGTTAGAAAAATCGAGCAGAAAAAAAAATAAATGGGTGATGGGAGAGTAAAGAATGTTAAAAATTGGCTCACACGTTTCGATGAGCGGTAAGAATATGCTGCTGGCTGCAAGTGAAGAAGCAGTCTCATATGGTGCCAATACGTTTATGGTCTATACAGGAGCACCGCAAAACACAAGAAGAAAGAAGATTGAAGACCTTAATATTGAAGCAGGGCGTAAACATATGGAGGCAAACGGGATTTCAGAAATTGTGGTGCACGCTCCCTACATCATTAATATTGGCAACACCACTAATCCAGACACGTTTGAATTAGGTGTAAGGTTCCTTCGCAGTGAGATTGAAAGAACGGAGGCCATTGGGGCTGGGCAAATTATTCTCCATCCTGGTGCACATGTGGGTGCTGGTACAGAGGCGGGAATCAAGAAGATTATTGAAGGCTTAAATGAAGTATTAACAGGTAAGGAGCAGGTCCAAATTGCTTTAGAAACAATGGCAGGTAAAGGTTCCGAATGTGGGAAGTCATTTGAGGAATTAGCGATGATTATTGATGGGGTCAATTATAGTGACAAGCTATCAGTTTGCTTTGATACCTGTCATACCCATGACGCCGGCTACAACCTTGTTGAAGACTTTGACGGCGTTTTAAATGAGTTTGACAAAATGATTGGTCTTGATAAATTGAAAGTGCTCCATATCAATGATAGTAAAAACGATATTGGGATGAGAAAAGACCGGCACGAAAATATCGGGTTTGGTCATATTGGCTTTAAGACGCTTAACTATATCGTGCATCATCCACAACTAATGGAAGTGCCTAAAATCCTAGAAACGCCATATGTCGGTGAGGATAAGAACAACAAAAAGGCACCCTATAAATATGAAATAGAAATGCTTCGCGAGCAGAAGTTTAATGATAATTTACTTGATCTAATTATGCAATCCTAAAGTAAGAAGCTGGGGTCTGCGTAAAATCTTGTGTAAGTAATATTCGACAATCTTCGCAAGGCGAAAAACAATAGGTATGAAAAAAATATAATCTGGCAATACTATACTTGCCTTTTACCATAAAACAGGATAGGGCAATGCAGAAGTGCAACCCGAGCGGTTTTATGGCTTTTACCCTAAAACGGACGGATCTATGCTGTCCGTTTTTTGTGTCCGTTTTAGGGAAAACAAATGCGATAAACTTCAGGGGTTTGGGGACAGAGTCCCCAATTATGATGTCTGGTTTAAAATCTCAAGCTGGCTCAAGATCATATCCCAATTACGATAACGCATTGTCCATTTTTTTGTTATATTTTGAGCTGCCAAGTAAAGCATTTTCCTTAAGCTATCATCATTAGGAAAAATAGACTTTGTTTTTGTTACTTTTCTAAATTGACGATGCAGCCCTTCTATAATATTCGTAGTATATATTATTTTCCTAATTTCTGGAGGATATGCAAAGAAGGTGGCCAGAATATCCCAATTTTCTTCCCATGACCTAACAGCAGAAGGATATTCCTTGCCCCATTTATCTTTAAATTCAATGAGTCTTTCTAAGGCTGTTTCTTCATTTATGGAAGTGTATACCTTTTTTAGATCTGCTACAAACTCTTTGATGTGTTTATAAGAAACATACCTGGTACTAGCACGAATCTGGTGGATGATACAGCGTTGAATGCCGGCAAAAGGATACACAGCTTGAATGGCCTCTCTAAACCCTGTAAGTCCATCTACACAGAAAAGATTAACCGTTTTTACACCTCTCGTTTTCAAATCGTTCAACACACCTAACCAAAACTTGCTACTTTCATTTCCTCCAACCCAGATCCCTAATATTTCTTTATATCCTTCATTGTTGATTCCTAAAACGACATAGGCTGCTTTCGATACAATTTGGTGATTATCCCGAATTTTATAATGAATGGCATCCATGAATATAAAAGGATAATAGGCTTCAAGCGGACGGCTTTGCCACTCATTTACTTGCGGAATAATTTTTTCGCTAATCTTACTAACTAGCTCAGAAGAAATCTCAATATTATAGAGATCCTTGACTTGTTCCTGAATATCTCTAGTGGACATGCCGTGAGCGTAAAGAGACAGTATCTTTTCTTCCAGACCGTCCACACTTCTTTGATATTTGTCCAAAATTTTGGGCTCGTACGAGCCATTTCTATCCCTAGGAACACTAACTTCAACTTCTCCAAATTGTGTCTTTAATTTCCGTTTTGTTGAGCCGTTTCGGTAATTGCTTGGTGCATCACCCCGGCGCTGATGTTTCTCATAACCTAGCTGATCTTCAATTTCACACTGCAGTACCTCGCCCATGATATCAGAAAACATTTCTTTGATCGTTTCCATGATTTGATTGGTACTCGTGAATTTTTCTTCCTTTACAATTTCTCTGATTAATTCTTTTGGTAACTTCATGTCGAAAAATCCTCCTTGGGAAAATTATTTTATCCTAATTTTCGCCAAGGAGGATTGATTTCAAACGTATTTACACAACTTTTTCCGCACCGTCAGAAGCTGTGCCAGTGCACAGCTTCTTATTGCTTTGTAAACTGCATAAATAATTTATTGACCTCTCGTGCCGTTTCCGGTCCAGCCGCTTTGGCGATTTGTTTAACTATTTGCGCGCGTTCCTTTGCATCAAAAATATTTACATTTTTACCTTTTAAGTATTCGGCAATTTTCCTCGCTTGCTGTCGATTAACGCTGATATTAAATTGTTCTGCATACTTTAGCAGTTCATCAGCGGTTATCGTGTTTATTTTATGATTAATGATGTTTTCAAATATTTTCACCCTCACCACTCCTCCATGCTAATGTATGAAGAAGAAGGTAGAGTGTGACAATGGGATTAGAGTGGTCAGGCTGCTTTAGGAAGTTTTTCTTCCTTTACATTCAGAAATTCCTAGTGTATACTACTTGAAGTTAAATCGGAATGATTCTTAATTAAAAGTGAGCGTGCAAAT
The DNA here is from genome assembly GCF_030915505.1 of Neobacillus sp. OS1-2. Classification (GTDB taxonomy): domain Bacteria; phylum Bacillota; class Bacilli; order Bacillales; family Cytobacillaceae; genus Neobacillus. Next base: position 466,212 of record NZ_CP133265.1, on the reverse strand, counting down.
GATGCAACCAATAATTGAAATTAAACAACTTTCTTACCGTTACGAAAAGGATACAGTCCTTGAGAATATTAACATGACTATTCCAGATGGTTCTTTTTTAGCTATAGTAGGTCCTAATGGGTCTGGAAAATCAACCTTGTTAAAGCTTATTTTAGGTTTATTGAAACCGCAAAAGGGTGAGATCCTTTTATTCGGCCAAAATATAAATAAATTTAAGGAGTGGCAGAAAATTGGCTATGTATCGCAAAAGGCCAATTCTTTTAACTCTGGTTTTCCGGCAACCGTATTTGAAGTGGTCGCAAGTGGACTAACCAAAAGGTTAGGCATGTTTACCTTCTTTAAAAAAGAACATGCAAAAAAGGTAAACGAAGCCCTGGAAGCTGTGGGGATGAAAAGATATAGCGGCAGAAACATTGGGGAACTTTCAGGTGGACAACAGCAAAGAGTTTTTATTGCTCGGGCCCTGGTTAGTGAACCTAGTCTGCTCATTCTCGATGAACCAACTGTTGGTGTTGATGCGGAAAATGTTCAATCTTTTTATCAAATGCTTGGTGAGTTAAATAAAAATCGCGAAATTAGCCTTTTATTGGTCACACATGATATTGGAACCATTTCGGACCGGGTCACGCATGTGGCTTGCTTAAATAAGCATTTGCACTTCCATGGAGAAACAGCAGAATTTGAGCAGCATAGTGCTGATGGCTTGTCAAAGGTTTATGGTCATGATGTCCACTTGCTTACCCATCATCATGAACAGGGAGGCGTTGGGAAATGATTGAGGGAATTTTTCATTACGAATTTTTACAAAATGCCTTCCTTACAGGGATGATGATTGGGATTATTGCCCCGCTGCTTGGTGTCTTTATTGTTGTGAGAAGATTATCGCTGATTGCCGATGCCCTTAGTCATGTGACACTGGCAGGAATTGCTGCAAGCCTATTGATTGAAAGAAAGTTTGCGATGATGACAGGCTTAAATCCTCTTTACCTCGGAATGGTGTTTTCCGTTGGGGGTTCGTTGTTTATTGAAAAACTTAGAGGGGTTTACAAGCATTATCAAGAATTAGCCATTCCCATTATTCTTTCAAGCGGAATAGGACTGGGAGTCATTTTTATTTCTCTCGCCAATGGATTTAATACTGATTTGTTTAGTTATTTGTTTGGCAGTGTGTCTGCTGTCAGCCGAACAGATTTGTGGGTTATTTTTAGCATTAGTATAGTGGTCATTTTAGTGATTATTTTCTTATATAAAGAGCTGTTTTTACTCTCTTTTGATGAAGAACATGCAAAAGCATCTGGTATTGCGGCGAAAAGTATCCATTTTATCTTTATCGTCATGGTTGCCCTTGTCATTGCAGCTTCAATGAGAATTGTCGGGATTTTGTTAGTTTCTTCATTAATGACATTACCAGTTGCAGCAAGTATTCGAATTGCCAAGGGTTTTAAACAGACAATTTTTATTTCCGTCCTTTTTGGAGAAATTTCTGTGCTTGGCGGACTTTTTGCCGCTTACTACCTTGACCTCGCACCGGGTGGAACGATTGTCATGCTCGCCGTCCTTATTTTAGTGATAACGATTCTTTTCAAAAAATTCTCAGTTGCAGTTGGAGGTGGAGCAGAGTGAACGTACATGAAGCCATTCAATATTTAAAGGAAAATGGATTCAAACAAACGGGAAAACGGGAGGATATGCTCCAATTATTTGCCGATAGCGATAAGTATTTAACCGCAAAGGATGTTCTTGAGCAATTAAAGGATGATTATCCAGGTTTGAGCTTTGATACCATATACCGGAATCTGACTTTGTTTGTTAATATGGGGATATTAGAAATGACAGAGTTATCAGGTGAAAAGCATTTTCGCTTTACGTGTTCAAGACACCATCATCATCACCATTTTATTTGTCTGGACTGTGGTAAAACAAAAGAAATTGAAACATGTCCAATGGATGGATTAAGTGAAAATTTAAAAGGGTACGATATTTCCGGGCATAAGTTTGAGATTTACGGCCGCTGCCCGGAATGCCATTAAAAAACCGCTTGTGCGCAACCCGTACAAGCGATTTTTATTGTTGAATAGAGCTGCTCACTGCTTTATGTTCGATCTCTTCCTGTCTTAACCAATTTGTTACCCAAATATGGGCCTCGCTCCAATTTCGAACCCGTATGACACCATTGGGGATCGACTCCTGATTATAGGGTGTATCAAATAATATAACAGGGATCTGGCATTCCTCATGAATCATGACGGCATTATCATGTTTATCCTCAAAAAAGAGTTCAATTTGATGTTTTTTTACTGTTTCAACTTTATCATGCGATCCAATTAATTCAATATGGCGAAAGGTCAATCCGTGTTGAAAGAACCAATCCTCTGTCACATCAAGTAAATGTGAGCCGCGCGCACTAATAAATATCAAGTCATGTTTGTTTTCCCATTTATTGAGTATTTGTAGTGCACCTTTTGCCGGCGGGGATTCTTTATAGATTAAAGGTTCATTTTCAGAAAACCATTTTGCAAATTCTGCTTCTGAAACATTTACAAAAGGGGTTAACTCATATTGATCAACATGCTCATACTTAATATTCATGCCAAATGCTTTATTGATAAAAGGCAGGATGGATTTTGGGCATGTTACGGTACCGTCAATATCAATTCCAAATCTTCTTCTCATCATATCTTCACCTAACTTTAGGGTTTTCTCCTTTATATTTTACCAAAGTTGCACGAACAATGTTGTATGTATTTCTCGGTTAATGAAATAAAAACCTAATAAAGACAAACATTGACATAGTAAAAGTGAGCGTGACTTGAAACAATAAGTAATGCTCCTATAACTGAAAGTGAGGGATTAGGATGGCAGACGAAAGAGACACGAGAGTACAGGAAGCCCTTCGAAGTTCAATAATTGGTCAAGATATCCCCAATTCAACAGCAGAATTTAGGGAGGAAGCGGCATCAGAATTTGCTGCCCCTATTAAGACTTCATACACATTGAAAAAAGAAGATCCTGTTCCTGAAATTGGTGCATCTGTTCCGTTACGATCTTCACAATATAGAGAGGAAACAGCAGCAGAAATCGCTGCACCCGTTCCTCTCGTGCGAAAAAGGGAACACGATGAAATTCGAGAAAGAGCTGCAGGCGGAACCGGTATGGGTACCCTTGCATTAGCCCTTTCGATTTTATCCCTGTTTGTAATGCCTATTCTTTTTGGTGCCGCAGGAATTGTGTTAGGATTCGTTGCTAGAAGTAGAGGTGCCACAGGTCTTGGTGCTTGGGCGATTGGTATTGGTGTAATATCAATTGTTGTTGGCATCTTCATTCTTCCGTTCTTTTAGGAGCAAAAAAGAAACCCGGTTGTAATTGACCGGGTTTCTTGACGTTTATTTTGTTATCTTCTCTTCTTCAGCTTTTTTTCGGAAATACTCTTCAGCAACTAAGTCAATTTCCTTTTTCAATTCCTCGACCATTTCTGCTTCAGGAACTTTACGGACGATTTCACCCTTCCTAAATAACAAACCTTCTCCGCGGGCACCAGCAATCCCAATATCAGCTTCGCGGGCCTCGCCGGGACCATTTACAGCGCAGCCAAGGACAGAAACCTTAATCGGGGCTTTAATCGTTGAAATATATTCCTCGACCTCATTTGCAATACTAATTAGGTCAATTTCAATTCTTCCGCATGTTGGACAGGAAATTAATGTTGCAGCATTGGAAGATAGACCAAAGACCTTTAAGAGTTCTCTAGCGACTTTTACTTCCTCAACAGGATCAGCGCTTAATGAAATACGAAGAGTATTTCCAATTCCTTTATTAATAATCGCTCCTAGACCTGCTGCACTTTTAACTGTGCCTGAGAATAACGTACCAGATTCAGTTATACCCAAATGCAATGGATAATCAAAGGCACGGGCAGCTTTTTCATATGCTTCGATGGCAAGGTTGACATCCGATGCTTTCATCGAAACAATAATGTCATGGAAATCCAGATCCTCAAGAATTTTGATATGATGAAGTGCACTTTCAACCATTCCATCTGCCGTAGGATAGCCATATTTTTCAAGAATTTTCTTTTCAAGGGATCCTGCATTTACACCAATCCGAATAGGGATTCCCTTTTCTTTAGCAGCTTTTACAACCGCTTCGACCTTTTCCCTTTTTCCAATGTTTCCCGGATTAATTCGGATCTTATCGGCTCCGCCTTCAATCGCTTTAAGTGCTAATTTATAATCAAAGTGGATATCGACGACAAGCGGAATGTTAATTCTCTTTTTGATTTCCGGAATCGCGTTCGCGGCACGTTCATCAGGGCAGGCCACCCGAACAATTTGGCACCCAGCTTCCTCAAGGCGTTTTATTTCGGCTACAGTAGCCTCAACATCATGGGTTTTGGTTGTTGTCATGCTTTGTATAAAAAGTTCATTACTCCCGCCAATCGTTAAATTTCCCACTTTTATTGGTCGGGTCTTCGTGCGATGTATAATTTCACTCACGTGGAATTCGCTCCTTTAAATTGGAATTCGAATCATAGGTTACTAAACAATTCGTCTTTATTTTATCAGTCAACTGCTTATTTTGACAACCATAAGCATCTATCCACTTTAGTTTGAGTAATCCGGGAAATGATATGTGGACCCAATTTGGATTTTTTCAGGGGACTGCTTTGGATTTAATTCACGAAAGTCGTTAATCAATTCTGTAATTGACACTGGAAGTGGTTTATTTAATTCGTGCTCGACAATCGATATCACGGTTTCTCCGGGTTTTACCTTTGCTTCAAATGAAGGTATGTCCGAAGTAAAACTATTTGCATCTGCCGCAACTTTTACATCCACTTGCTTTGCATTTGAAGTGGGGAGGGTACCCACAGTGAGATCAAAATATATGACATATAGGACTAATATAGCGAATAGAAAACCAAATAACTTTTTCATCGGACAAGCCTCCATCAGAGAATGTTTGTACATTCCTATGCTTGTCCAACTGTAAAAAGAACAGAATCTAACTAAAAAACGCCCAATTTTTGGGCGGATGTCTAGTTTGCTTTCTTCTTCGGTTTTGGCATTTCATTAATGGCTAAGGCTAAAACAATAATGGCAACAATCCAATTAATGACAAAGCTGTTTGGAACGGATGTTTTCATAGCGGCCATTATGGTGAAAAATACAGTTGGCAGTGTTTCACTGTATGCGGCCATTCTCCATAATTGCCTATAGTTCAATTTTTTGCCTAAAAGATTTTTAAGTGCGAGACCAAACAGTGCCAAGATTGATATTTCAATAAAGCTTGAAGCACTTGATAACAAATAAATTAACACGGATACTACTGGGATGATAATTCCCTTCATTCCACTAATTTTATCAGTAAAATTTAGGAAATCGTTCTTTGTGATGTCAAGTCCTTCTAACATGGAATATGGGTAAGTATCAATCCTACCGCCTGAAGAAAGGACAAATTCATTTTTCAACAGTGCGAATGCATTTCCTTCATTCTCCACATCGGCATCTGAGATTACCCCAGTTGGATCAATCATAATGGTGAAGTCATCTTTATCAATTGTAACCGGTACTTTTGTCTCCGCCGAAAGGACACCGTTTTTTATCGAAAAATCAGGTGCTTCATTTTTAATAATGGTCTTTGCAGAATCAATACCGGAAGAAAGCGCAGTACTTATGTAAATGACGGATGGAAGTATAGAAATGAAAGTGAGAAAAAAGACATATAAAATCGTTTTTCCAATCCCTTGAAAACGAAACAAGGCTATATCTCTGGGGGAGTAAATGCTTTTATAAAATTGTTTAAAAATATTCATAGTAGACCACCTTTATGCAGATTCAATCTCTATTGTAGCTTGTGCAATCGTTATATACAAGGATGATGAAGGTTTTCATCAAAGTTCAAAAGCCACTATTAACAGTGGCTTTTGAAACCTAATTTAAACCGCATATTTCAAATGAACAATTTTGACAATCCACTTCTTCTTTTAAAAAGGTTAGATTTTTCACGGTGAATTTTTGATTTTCATATGAAACAATATCTTTCTGGCGAAGGTCCATCAAAGCGCGTTGAATGACTTCTCTTGTTCCATAAGTTAAATTGGCTAATTCTTGATGTGTTAAAGGCAGGTCAATGAGAATGCCATCTTCTGACTTCACTCCATAAGAATTACAAAGGCGGATGAGGATAGAATATAAACCGCCTTTTTTACCGTTCATAATTAAGTCCTGGCATTTCATCTGTGCTTTTAAATAACCTGTGCTAAACCAAGCTACAAGTGCACTCATGGCTTCAGGGTCAGCTGAAATTAACGCTTCAAATTGTTCCTTTTTAATGAATAGTAGTTCGCAGTCTGTGAGTGTTTTGGCATAAAATTGATAATGAGGCGTAGCTTTGAAAAGCTGGTACTCAACGATTAATTCATGGTCGTTTAAGATTTTTAAAATAAAATCCTTTCCCCGTAAATGGACTCTGCCAAGGGCAATACTCCCTTTAAGCAATAAGTAAACATATTCAACAGAATCCTTTTCTTGAAATAGTACTGTTCCAGATTTAACTTTTTGGATTGGTTCGCTTTTTTGAAAAAACTCTACCAGTAAATTATATATAGAAAGGCTGCTATTTTGCATATCAGTCACTCCTTATTCTGCCTTCAGCTTGATTAAAATGAATTATTAACATTGTGTCAATATGAAATTTACATGATTTGGAAGGGCGGAAATAGGATTATGACAAAAATCGTTGACAGTATGCTGTTTTGCTGAAACATGACAATTTTTCGAAATCTATAATGTTTCGACTTTGAGAAATGTCCAGCTCCAGCGCCTAGCCCCTCGAGGTCACAAGCCAAGCCGTCCAAAAGGTTAAAAAGCAACCTTTCGGCCGGCTTGTCTTGTGCTTGTCGGGGCTGACCAAGGCGCTTTCGCTTTTCTCGGAATAAAAATCTGATTATCGGGTATTGTATTTATGGTGGAGACTAAGCATTAAATTTGAAACCATGAACAAATTTTGGTATCTTTAGACTAAAGCTTTAGAAATATTCTTAAAAAGTAAGAATTACTAAAGCCTAAAAAATATCCGTACATAGGAGGAACTTATTATGGCATTTGAATTACCGAATTTACCTTACGCAGAAGATGCACTTGAACCGCACATTGACAAAGAAACGATGAATATTCACCACACTAGACATCACAACACATATGTGACAAATTTAAACAATGCATTAGCTGGTAACGAAGAATTACTTTCAAAATCAGTTGAAGAAGTAATTGCTAATTTGGATGCGGTTCCAGAAGCTGCACGTACTGCAGTACGTAACAATGGCGGCGGACACGCTAACCATTCTTTATTCTGGCAAATCCTTTCTCCAAATGGCGGCGGCGCACCTGCTGGTGAATTAGCAGATGCTATCAACAATAAATTTGGCAGCTTCGAGAGCTTTAAAGAAGAGTTTGCCAAAGCTGCTACAACTCGCTTCGGCTCTGGCTGGGCTTGGTTATCTGTAAATAATGGCGAATTAGAAGTATCAAGCACTCCTAATCAAGACTCTCCATTAATGGAAGGGAAGACTCCGATCCTTGGCCTTGATGTTTGGGAACATGCGTATTACTTGAAATTCCAAAACAAACGCCCTGACTATATCGGTGCATTCTGGAATGTAGTTAACTGGGATGAAGTTTCAAAACGATACAGTGCAGCAAAATAAATAGAATGAAAAGAGGCAGCCAGCGGCTGCCTTTTTTCGTTTTCCTAAAATATTGAATAAGAACTATGGACCAGATAAAGACTACCCTTATACAAAGGGGAGTTTTTTTATGGCAAAAAAATTTAGGATTTTAGGTGATGTAGAATTAACCAAAGATTTATCACTTTTACTGATTATTGGTGGTTTGTATTCATTGAGTGTTGCCTTATCGAACACATTTGTGAATATTTATCTTTGGAAACAAACGGGAAAGTATTCGGATATTGCCCTATATAACCTGTCGATTGTTGTTTTGCAGCCGTTAACGTTTATCCTTGCGGGGCGTTGGGCAAAGAAAATCGATCGGGTTATAGTCCTTCGAATCGGAGTTATATTTTTGGCAATCTTTTATCTAGCGGTATTAATTTCGGGGACTAGAGCTTCCACGTATCTACTATTATTAGGGAGCCTGCTTGGAATTGGGTATGGGTTTTATTGGCTCGCCTATAATGTGTTAACCTTTGAAATCACCGAACCTGAGACGAGAGACTTTTTCAATGGATTCTTAGGGATTTTAACCTCCGGTGGTGGAATGATAGGGCCATTAGCAGCTGGCATTATTATCACCAGATTTGAAAAGTTCACCGGATATACATTTGTGTTTGGCCTCTCGTTAGCATTATTTGCACTTGCCATTTTTTTGAGCTTTTCACTAAAACGAAGACCGGCTTCAGGAAAATACTGCTTTAAGCGGATCATTGCAGAGAGAAAACGGAATGAAAATTGGCGTCTCATTACCAATGCCCACTTTTTCCAGGGACTTAGAGAAGGGACGTTTTTATTTGTTATCTCTGTTTTTGTTTATATTTCGACGGGAAGTGAAATGGCATTAGGAACATTTGGGTTAATTAATTCAGGGATATCCTTTGTTGCTTATTATTTTGCGTCGCGGATGATAAAAAAAGAGTATCGAAAAAAAGCCATTCTGATTGGCGGCATCATCCTTTATGCAGCAGTCTTGCTAATCGTTTGGGATATTAATTTTGTGAAATTGTTAATTTACGCAGCGATGATTGCGGTTGCTTATCCACTATTGCTTGTCCCATATCACTCAACGACCTATGATGTAATTGGCCGCGGTTGGAAAGCGGCGGAAATGCGAATTGAGTATATCGTGGTTCGAGAGATCTTCTTAAATTTAGGGCGTATCGTATCCATCCTTGCTTTTCTTGCTTCGGTCACCTGGTTTAATGAAGCGAAAAGTATTCCGATTTTACTGTTGTTTATTGGGGCCGGACATTCGATCATTTATTTTTTTATAAAACGAGTTCAACTACCAGAAATAAAAATGCGATGAGGTTCTTATTTCTCATCGCATTTTTTTAAAAACTGGTAAGTCTTATGCATGGATATATGGGACATTATCTTATAAAATAAAGAAAGTTATGGTGAGCCTTATGTAAAAAAGGAAGTGTATATAGATCTTGGTTAATAAGAAGAAAAAAAGAAAACACATGTCCCATTTCGTTTGAACATGGTGTTTTTTGTTGTATTTGTGCTTTTTTCCATCCTGATCCTTCGCCTTGGTGAATTACAAATTGTTTTTGGAGATGATTTTAAGCGGGAAATTGAACAAAAGGAGATTGTTCCTATAAATTCTTCTGTGCCGCGCGGGAAAATATATGATACTAATGGGAAGTTAGTAGTTGGAAATAAACCGTTAAAAGCAATTACTTATACACGATCAAGTACAGTTACGACGAGCGAAATGCTAAATATCGCTAAAAGGTTAGCTGCGCTTATTAGTAAAGATACTGAGGAAGATTTCAAATCAATTACCAAGAGGGATCGTCAAGATTTCTGGATCATGAAACATCCTAAATTAGCTAATGCAAAAGTAACAGATGAAGATAAGGCAAGGCTGCAGAAAAAAGAGTTAGATAAAAAGGAATATGATAAAGAAATTTATGACCTAACAAGGGAAAGAATTACGGAAGAAGAACTAAATTCTTTTTCCAATCAAGAGCTAGAAGTATTGGCTATTTTTCGGGAAATGTCCAGTGGAACGGCATTATCACCACATATTATAAAAAATAAAGATGTCACTGATGAAGAATATGCAATTGTAAGTGAAAACCTTGATTCTTTACCAGGAGTAGATACGACAACGGATTGGGACAGGGACTTTTTATACAAAACGGAAGATGGGAATGGGCCTTTAAGCTCCATTTTGGGGAAGGTGACCAGTGCAAAAGAAGGCTTGCCAAAAGATAGTCTGGATTCCTTGCTTGCCAGGGGATATAGTCGTAATGACCGGGTAGGAAAGAGTTATCTTGAGCAGCAGTATGAAGATGTACTGCAAGGTCAAAAAGAATCGGTAAAAAATATAACAGATAAATCAGGAAATGTATTGGAATCACAGGTATATAAAGAGGGGAAAAGCGGGAAAGATTTATTATTATCGGTTGATATCGACCTTCAAGAAAAGGTTGATGAAATTATTCAAGATAAGCTTGGACAAGCGAGAGCAGGCCAACCATATATGGATAGGGCAATGGTCACCGTCATGAACCCGAAAACCGGGGAAATTCTTGCTATGTCAGGTAAACAATATGCAATTGATAGTGAAACGAAGAAAACAGAAGTGAGAGATTTTGCGTTAGGGAATATGACCACTTCTTATTCGATGGGTTCGGTTGTAAAGGGAGCAACGGTACTAACTGGATATCAAACTGGAGCAATTTCGCCGGGGGATAGCCTTAATGACCGACCGTTGAAATTTAAGGGTACTCAAGTAAAAAAATCTTGGAATACAGTTGGGTTTGGTCAAATCAATGATTTATATGCCTTAATGAGATCATCAAACGTGTATATGTTCTTAACTGCAATGAAAGTTGGCGGGCAACAAACGTATGTGCCGAATGGACCGTTAACAATAAACAAAGTTTCTGCCATAAATACATTTAGAAATAATTTTGCTCAATTTGGCTTAGGGGTTCGAACAGGCATTGATCTTCCAGGTGAACAAACTGGCTATGGTGCTGGTCAAATACCACCTGATGCCGGTAAAGTGTTGGACTTTGCAATTGGACAATATGACACATATACCACCTTACAGCTTGTTCAGTATATTTCAACCATCGCAAATGGCGGTCTTAGGATCCAACCGCACTTGGTTAAAGAAATTCGGGAGCCGAATAGTAATTCTGATGAACTTGGCCCGATTATTCAAGAAATAAGACCAACAGTATTGAATAAAGTGGATATGAAAGAATCTTGGATTAACCATGTAAAGGATGGATTAAGGCTTGTCGTCAATGATCCGCAAGGAACTGGGTATGGCTCAATTAAAAATAAGCAATACAAAATTGCCGGAAAAACCGGAACAGCGCAAGCATTATATGATGGACCTTTAGGTGGTCATCCCATGTTATGGAATGTAACATTTGCAGGTTATGCACCTTATGATAACCCTGAAATTGCAATTTCTGTTGTTGTACCTTGGTCAACGACGGACCAAACACATGTTAACCTGTCTATTGCTGATGAAGTATTTAAAGCCTATTTTGATTTAAAAGCATCGAGGGATGCAAATAATACTAACACCACTCAAAATAGCCAGCAGCCCGAACAATAATATGTTGAAACACCTGTCTCGAATTGAGGCAGGTGTTTTTTAATACAAAATAATCTTTAAGACCGTCATAAAATATAGAAATTTGTAAGATATTTTTCAGAAAACTAGAAAATTGATGAAATTTGTTAAATTTACAAAAGAACAATGTATATTTACAAAACCTTTACAGTCGCTTAAAACGCTGTTTACAGTATTCCCTTATGCTTAATCTTGTAAGGCAGACAAACATCATCACCAACAAAAACCTTAGGGGGAAAAAGGAAATGAAAAGTTTGAAAAAATTTAGCCTACTTACATTATTGGCAGCACTAATGGTATTCGCGGCGGCTTGTGGAGGCGGAGCCTCTACAGACAAGACGGAAGGAACAGATACAAAAACAAACGGTCAGAAAAATAAAGAACTGTCCGGTTCATTGAGCGTTTCCGGTTCATCCGCGATGCAGCCTTTGATTGCCGCGGCAGCTGAGGAATTTATGAATGAAAATCCAAATGTTGATATACAAGTACAAGCCGGTGGTTCCGGTACAGGCTTATCACAAGTTGCTGAAGGGTCTGTACAAATTGGTAACTCAGACGTATTTGCTGAAGAAAAAGAGGGTATCCCAGCGGACAAGCTAGTCGATCATAAAGTAGCGGTTGTAGGTATGACGGCTGCAGTTAATCCAAAAGTTGGCATTAAAGATATTAAAAAAGAAGATTTAATGAAAGTATTCACTGGCAAAATTACAAACTGGAAAGAACTTGGCGGTAAGGATCAAAAGATCGTTCTTGTAAACCGTCCAGATTCATCTGGAACACGTGCCATATTTAATAAGTTTGCCCTTGATGGTGCAACACCAGCTGAAGGAATTACGGAGGATTCTTCAAACACAGTTAAGAAAATCATTAACGAAACAGATGGAGCAGTTGGTTACCTAGCATTCTCGTACTTTACCGATAATTCTGTTACACCACTATCCATTGATGGTGTCAAACCAACAGCTGAAAATGTACAATCCGGTGATTTTCCAGTTTGGGCGTACCAGCATTCTTATACAAAAGGTGAAGCTGAAGGCCTAGCAAAAGCATTCCTTGTCTACTTAATGTCGAATGATATCCAAACTAGTCTATTAAAAGAACAAGGATATCTTCCTGTTACAAAAATGAAAGTAGAACGGGATGCCGAAGGAAATCAAAAAGATTTATAAACTGATAGTCTAAAAGAATGAAAGGGTAAGTGCACGATGGCATTTACCCTATAGACGCATTTTAGGGGTGTTTAATCCATGTCAGAAAAGTTTATTCCTGCAAAGGACAGATTGTTAAAATCCGAAAAGCCCTGGCTGAACGGGGAAATGCGCGGGAAAGTTCTTGTCATATTGTGTGCGGTGATCATGATATCTGCGACCATTTCTATTACCATTTTTCTAGGCTCAAAAGGATTACAATCATTTATAAAAAATGGTGTAAGTCTTATTGAGTTCATAACCAGTACACACTGGAATCCTACAAATAAAGCCAATCCGGAATATGGTGCATTACCGTTTATTTTCGGTTCATTTGCTGTAACGCTCCTATCAGCGCTGGTTGCAGCACCATTAGGGATTGGCGGCGCGATATTCATGACCGAGATTGCACCTTCATGGGGAAGAAAAATATTACAGCCAGTCATAGAATTATTAGTTGGAATTCCATCTGTTGTTTATGGATTCATCGGGCTTACAGTATTAGTTCCATTTATTAGGGAACATGTGGGTGGACTAGGTTTTAGTTTGCTTTCCGGAACGATTGTGCTTTCCATCATGATTTTACCAACGATCACCACCATTGCAACAGATGCGATGAGCTCGCTGCCAAAAAGTTTAAGAGAGGGTTCTTACGCTCTTGGCGCGACCCGTTGGCAAACCATTCGTAAAGTGCTGATTCCCGCTGCACTTCCGTCACTAATGACGGCAATTGTTTTGGGGATGTCTCGAGCATTTGGTGAAGCATTAGCCGTTCAAATGGTCATCGGAAATGTTAGAAATTTACCATCAAGTATTTTGGATGCTTCAGCCACTTTAACGACAATTATTACGTTAAATATGGGTCATACGACATACGGAAGTGTGGAAAATAATACACTTTGGTCGATGGGATTCATTTTATTAGTTATGTCGTTTGCCTTTATATTACTCATCCGCTATCTTTCATCAAGGAGGAAGCTGTAATGAAAAGTAAAACAGCTGACCGAATTGCAACCGGAGTATTTGTTGCTATTGCTATTATCATCATTTCAATTCTTGTTGGATTGTTCTCCTATATTTTGGTCAATGGATTTAAACACATTTCGTGGGAGTTTTTAACAACGCCTTCAAGCAATATTCGTGCGGGTGGAGGGATCCGTGACCAATTATTTAATTCATTTTATATTTTACTTATTACGATGATTATCGCTATTCCCCTTGGGGTTGGTGGCGGAATCTATATGGCGGAGTATGCGAAGCCAGGAAAAATAACGGATATCATTCGCTCTTGTATTGAAGTTTTAGCATCACTTCCTTCAATCGTAATAGGGATGTTCGGATTGTTGATGTTTGTTAATATAACTGGTTGGGGATATACGATTATAGGGGGTGCCTTAGCACTTACCGTCTTTAATTTACCTGTTATCGTGCGTGTAAGTGAGGACTCCATACGTAATGTTCCTCGTGATTTGAAAGAAGCCAGCCTTGCCTTAGGTATTACTCATTGGCATACAATAAAAACGGTACTATTACCTAGTGCTTTTCCATCGATATTAACGGGGATTATTCTTGCAGCCGGCCGTGTATTTGGCGAGGCAGCAGCATTATTATTTACAGCAGGTCTTTCAACTCCAAGACTTGATTATGCAAATTGGAATCCATTTTCAGATCAATCTCCATTAAATATATTTCGTCCGGCTGAAACGCTCGCTGTACACATTTGGTCTGTTAATACACAAGGGTTAATTCCTGACGTTGAAGCGGTATCAAATGGTTCGGCAGCTGTGCTAGTCATTTCGGTCTTACTATTTAACCTGTTAGCAAGATGGATTGGACGTATTATAACAAAGAAAATGACTGCGAATTAGAAAAGTAGAAGGGGCCCGTTTATCGGCGTAGGGAGAAGCGCGAAGCACACTAGCCGATGGCGCCTGTAGCTGGACATTGAAAAAATAAAGGGCAGGTGAGAACGGATGGTTACGACTTTAATGGAAAAAGAAACGACAGAACAAACGATGCAATCAACCGTCCAGTTGCATATGGACCATATATTAAAAGTGAATAATTTGGAAATTTTCTATGGTGAAAAACGTGCAGTAAACGGCATTTCCATGGATATTGAAAAAAATTCGGTAACAGCTTTGATTGGACCATCAGGCTGTGGAAAGTCGACGTTTTTAAGAAGCGTCAATCGGATGAATGACCTAATTCCCGGTGCAAGTGCGCAAGGTGAAATCCTTTATGAGGATATCAATATTTTATCTAAAAAAATTAATGTGGTCGCATTACGAAAAGAAATTGGCATGGTTTTTCAAAAGCCAAATCCATTCCCAAAATCAATCTATGAAAATATTACACATGCCCTGAAGTTCAATGGTATTAAAAAGAAAAATCAGCTTGATGAGATTGTTGAGGAAAGCCTGCAAAAGGCGGCATTATGGGACGAAGTAAAACACAGGCTCCATAAATCCGCTCTATCACTTTCGGGCGGGCAGCAGCAGCGTCTTTGTATTGCCAGGACGATTGCCATGAAACCGACGGTGATACTCCTCGATGAACCATCTTCGGCACTGGATCCTATCTCAAATGCTAAGGTAGAAGATTTGATTGTTGACTTGAAAAAGGATTATTCGATTATCATTGTCACCCATAATATGCAGCAAGCTTCCCGTATTTCCGATAAAACTGCCTTCTTTTTAAGCGGCGATTTAGTTGAATATGATGCTACTGAAAAAATCTTCACCAATCCTTCTGTCAAGAAGACGGAAGAATATATCTCGGGAAGATTTGGATAAGGGGGAATTGGAATGGCTATTTCAACATTGACCAGAGAAATATTTGATGTGAAGGACTTAAATTTATGGTATGGAGATCATCATGCACTTAAGGGAATCAACTTTCCGATTAACAAAAAAGAAGTAACGGCGATAATTGGACCATCAGGATGCGGAAAATCCACTTTTATTAAGACGCTCAACATGATGATCAATATGATTCCTAATGTTAAAATGACCGGGGAAATCAATTTAAACGGAAGAAATATAGTAGACGAGAAAAACGATCTGGTTGAACTTCGTAAACATGTGGGTATGGTTTTTCAAAAGGGAAATCCTTTTCCGCAATCTATATATGACAATGTCGCTTACGGGCCAAGAGTCCACGGAATTAAGAAGAAGAAGCACCTTGATGAGCTTGTCATCAAATCACTAATGGATGTGGCTTTATGGGAGGAAGTTAAGGATCGTCTGACTGCACCTGCTCTAGGTTTATCTGGTGGACAACAGCAAAGGCTGTGTATCGCGAGAGCCCTTGCGACAAAACCGGATGTTTTGTTAATGGATGAGCCAACCTCTGCCTTGGACCCAATTTCCACCCTGAAAATGGAAGAATTAATTTTAGAATTAAAAGAGAAATATACCATTGTCATCGTCACCCATAACATGCAGCAAGCATCTAGGGTATCTGATAAAACTGCCTTCTTTTTAATGGGGGAATTAATCGAACTAGATTCAACGTCTACTATTTTTTCAAATCCAAAGGATTCACGTACTGAAGGTTATATTACTGGAAGATTCGGATGAAGAGGTGGCATAAATGAGTGCAAGAACGAATTTTGATCAAAATTTAAAAGAGTTAAAAGAAATGCTTTTAATGATGGCCCATAAATCGGAATGGCAAATTAAAGAAGCGATGATTGCCCTTATAAATCAAGATATGGATAAAGCGAAGAGGGTAATAGACGGTGATAATGAAATCGATGATTTGGATGATGAAATAAACCATAAAGCCCTATTATTAATTGCTAGGGAATCACCTGTAGCATCAGATCTTCGACGAATCAGTGTGGCCTTAAAAGTTTCATCCGAAGTGGAGCGGTTGGCAGACAGTGCCGTAAATATTGCCAAATCTACCATCCATATCGGCAATAAAGAATATTTTAAAGAAATGATTGATATACCCAAAATGATGAAGATGGCTTTGGAAATGGTTTCTGAATCTTTTACTGCCTATTATTCCGAAGATATTGAACTGGCTAAAAAATGCGCGAAGAAAGATGATGAAGTGGACAAAATGTTTGGAGACTTGGTACATGAACTATTGAACTATATTCCACAGAATCCGAACTCGACAAACCAAATCATCCAATTAGCATTTGTGTGTAGATTTATTGAAAGAATTGCTGACCATTCAACGAACATTGCGGAAAATGTAATTTATCAGGTAACGGGAAAGCGGGTTAATTTAAACGCATAATAATAGAACGGGAAACCTTCCAAAGATGAGGCGAATCATGAGGCTTCATCTTTTTCTAATTTCGTGGTAAATAGTGTCGAAATGATTGGCGATTTCCATTTTGAAGGGTGTTGATTACTGTAGAATGATGAACTTGTTCCAATTGGTAAAAATTTTTTTAGCCCATGAACTTACTAGCTATTTGAACTAGCAGGAAACGACAATTTGTGTTTATTGTCTGCCTTTCATTCTGATGGTACGATTAAATTATCAATTAGTTGGAATAATGTAGATCTTTTACGCATATATGGATTGGTTGCAGATTGGAGGAAGAAAATGATTGAAGAAGCGTTACCGGAACAATTGCCACTAAAGGGTGAACTGAAAGCAAAGCTTGTTACCCCTCGTAAAATCATCCTTTTCTGGGATGTTTCCGAATTACCAATAAGGATTACTGAGTTATTTTTTAACCGAAGGTTTGAAGACCTTTTGCATGTTGTAAGAATATATGATGTAACAGATATGTATTTTACTGGGAAAAATGCTCATTATTATCATGAAATAACGGTTCCTTTTGAAAATGGGCATTGGTTTATTAAAGGATTGATGGAAAATCGCAGCTTTATTGCGGAAATTGGTGTTTATATTAAAGGTACTGAATTTTTTCCACTTTATCGCTCTAATTGTATTCATACACCGTCACCAGAAATACCAAAAGGTCATGTATCGCAACAGGATTACTTACAATTTAAACGGTATGAAGAACAGCCCCCAAAATGGATGGATCAGGTAAGTACATACAGCTATTACCTGAAATCAAACAGCCTGGAGGGGGAAAATGAATAGTAAAATTCCCCAAAAAGTTGTTTCTGATTGTGAAATGCAAAAAGATTTGAAATTAACCATATTGATGCTTTGCTGGGAGTTCCCTCCTAATATTGTTGGCGGTCTTTCGCGACATGTATTCGGTTTATCTACTCATTTGGCCATGCTGGGTCATGAGGTTCATGTTTTGACAGCGGGTACGAACGAGCTCCCAACATTTGAACAGATGAATGGGGTGAATGTTCATCGTGTAAAACCAATAAATGAGTGGGATGATCATTTCTTTTTATGGCTTGCTGGACTTAATTTAGCCGTGTCCTTCAAGGCTGATCACCTTTCAAAAGAGATTAAATTCGATCTCATACATGCACACGATTGGCTTGTCGGTGCAGCATCTATTGCCTTAAAGGGGTTGCTAAAGGTTCCATTATTAACCACTATTCACGCTACAGAACATGGAAGAAATAATGGTATTCATACAGAAATGCAGCAATTTATTCATGAAAAAGAACAACAATTAATTGTAGAGTCTGATGAACTGATTGTTTGCAGTGAGTATATGAGAGAGGGCCTTATTTCTGTTTTTAAAGCTAAAAATGAAAAAATCAGTATCATACCAAATGGAATAGAACCCTTAAGGGCAGAAATAAATGTTGGGGAAATATATCCTGAACTAAAGCAAAGAAATTACATTTTTTCAATTGGAAGAATTGTTAAGGAAAAAGGGTTTGAAACAATTATTGAAGCGGCCGCATATGCCAAAGAAATGGATTCAGAATGTTTTTTTGTTATTGCAGGAAAAGGTCCATTACTTGAAACCTACCAGGAGAAAATCATTGCGAGGAATTTGGATAAGCACGTTATATTTATTGGTTATATTTCCGATGAACAGCGAAATGCTCTGATCCAAGGAAGTGCGATGGCAGTCATACCAAGCCTTTATGAACCATTTGGCATTGTTGCATTGGAAACGATGATCCTTGGGAAACCAACGATTGTCGCCAATACTGGTGGAATGAAAGGGATTGTAAAACATTTACAAACGGGAATGCTGATGGTTCCTGGTGATGCCAAAAGTCTTCTGGAACAAATAGAATTCTTACTAAATAATCCAGTGAAAGCGGAAGAAATTGGAGAAAAGGGCAGGCAAATTGTTAAAAGTTTGTACGGCTGGAAACGAATTGCCTCAGAGACAAGCAGAAGAATGGCAGATACAATAGTAAATAATCGTGTAAATGAGAATGGGCGTAGGGTAAAACCAAATAATTTGTAAAATAGGTGTAAAAGATGATAAATCTAACGGAACAACAAAAAAGTAAACCGAACTCTAAACCGCACATGCCAATCGATACGCTTCAATTTGTTCCAGGAATATGGGTAAATGGCAAGTATATTTGGCTGCAAAACTGCATGGAAAAGGTTATTTACGACGAAGAATTAATCATGAAAGTGAAGCAGGAACATATTCACTCAAAAATTCGTTTATTCAGCATTTATGTTAGTAATCACAGTAATCAGCCAAAAGAGATAAAGATTTTAGCGATGAATCATTTTTTAAATGTCGGACAGGACCATTTTACCTTTGTTTCACCAACAGATCGTCACATTTTTCATCATGCAGATAAAAAGGTTTTTCTCGTAAATGCCCAATTTAATCTTTCGGGTATAAAAGAATACACAACCATGCCACTATGGAATGCTTATACTGATCATATCTGGAGTTCTCTACAAAGGGGGAACTTAAAATACCAGCCAATGGTAAAAGGACCTTCGGCTAGTATTTTCGCCATTAAGACATCCATCGCACCTCACCAAACTAATAAAACGATTACTTATACGATTTCTGGTTCAAATAAAAAAGAATTGATTTCAATGGAACAAGCACTTTTGAAAAACACTAGCATTTCCTTGTAATAAATGATATTATAGAAAAGTCGTATGCACGAACTAGCTTAATCGTTTGGAGGGAAATTGACATGCGTGTAAATATTACGTTAGCTTGCACTGATTGTGGGGATCGTAACTATATTTCAACAAAAAATAAACGTAACAATCCAGATCGTCTTGAGCTTAAGAAATATTGCCCAAGAGATAAAAAATCAACAACACATCGTGAAACAAAATAAGCAGTGGGGCTTCCTGCTGCTTTTTTTGTTGTCAAAAACTACGGAGGTTCTATTTATGAATGATAAAAATTTTGTTCGTAATCAGATAAAGGAGTCTCTCACCAAGATATCTAAACCCCTATATGAAGATTATTCCTATAAAGTTGCAGACAGACTATTTAAAGATGAAGACTTTGAGAAAGCAAACGTCATCGGGATTACAGTTTCGAAACAGCCTGAAGTCGATACATACCAAATTATTCGTAAAGCTTGGGAGCTAGGAAAACAAATCGCAGTGCCAAAATGTCATCCAAAAGATAAAAGATTATCGTTCAGAACCCTAACAGAATTTTCACAGCTTGAAACTGTTTATTATGGTTTACTCGAACCTATTGAAGCAAAGACCACAGAAGTTCCTGCCAAACAAATGGATCTTTTAATAGTTCCAGGGCTTGCCTATACAATGGAAGGGTATCGCTTGGGCTTTGGCGGTGGTTATTATGACCGATACTTACCTAATTTTACTGGTAAAACTCTATCCCTAGCCTTTGAACATCAAATCATCCCCAATTTCCCAGTGGAAAACCATGATATTCCGGTTTCGAAAATCATAACCAATAGTAGAACCATCAAACTACTATGATAGAAGTTATCATCATTATTGGCATCTGCGTAACGGGCTTTGGTGGTTATCGCCATAAATCTTTGACCAAGTCGGGAGCTTTGACTGCTATCATAGTAGGAGCAGCGGTGTATGCTGGTTTTGGTATAAAGGGACTCGTTTTACTTGGTACCTTCTTTGCCACCTCGAATTTTTGGTCAAAATATAAAAGTTCTGTGAAACAACCCATCGAAGAAAAATTGGCTAAAGGTGCAACAAGGGATTGGCGACAAGTGATTGCAAACGGGGGAGCAGCCGGGCTTTTTAGCATCATCCATTATTTTGAACCTGATCTAATCTGGTTAATTGGCTTTGTCGTTAGTCTTGCAAGTGCTAATTCAGATACGTGGGCATCAGAAATTGGCAGCTTGAGCCGGAAGAATCCGATTTACATACGTACATTTAAGAGAGTCGAAAAAGGGACATCTGGTGCCATTAGCTCCTTCGGAAGTGCTGCTGCACTTGCAGGGGCGTTTCTAATTTCCATTACCAGTTTTTTTCTGTTCGATCTGGATGGTAGGTTGACACTCTTCGTTTTTCTATTTGGTTATTTTGGTAATGTCATTGATACAATAATGGGTGCCTATTACCAACAAATGTATGTTTGTCAGCATTGCGGTATTGAGACAGAAAAAAGACAGCATTGTCAGCTGCCGACAACCAGAATAAAAGGGTATACCTTAGTGGATAATGATATGGTGAATTTTCTGTCAGGCTTCCTTGCTGCGATTGCAGCCATTGGACTAGTTCTAGTTTCAAAATAAACAGCAATTGGAGGAATAGTCATGTTAAAACGTGTGAATAGAGTTGCGCTTATTGGAACAGGCTTTGTTGGTTCCAGTTATGCGTTTGCCCTTTTAAATCAAGGCATTACAGAGGAGCTTGTTTTAATAGACTTAAATAAAGAAAAGGCGGAAGGTGATGCAATGGATTTGAATCACGGACTTCCATTCGCACCGTCACGGACAAAAATTTGGTACGGCGATTATAAGGAATGCGGTGAGGCGGACCTTGTTGTCATCACCGCAGGCGCAAACCAAAAACCTGGGGAGACACGCCTTGATTTAGTTGAAAAAAATACGAGGATTTTTAAAGGCATTGTTGAAAATATCATGGCTAGTGGTTTTGATGGTATTTTCTTAGTTGCCACAAACCCGGTTGACATTTTGACCTATGCAGTATGGAAATTTTCTGGTCTTCCGAAGGAGCGCGTAATTGGCTCTGGAACGATTTTAGATACAGCTCGGTTCCGCTTTTTATTGGGGGATTATTTTGATGTGGATACCCGTAATGTCCACGCCTATATCATTGGGGAACATGGTGATACAGAACTGCCTGTTTGGAGCCATGCTGATATCGCCGGTACATCCATTTCCGAATGGTCAAAAAATAAGAATGGATTCAATCATGAGGATTTAAATCAACTCTTTTTAAATGTCCGTGATGCTGCCTATCATATCATTGAGCGAAAAGGGGCCACTTATTATGGAATCGCAATGGGCCTTGTTAGGTTGACAAAGGCAATTCTTGAAAATGAAAATTCTGTTTTAACTGTTTCTGCTTATTTGGATGGGGAATACGGGCATAAGAACATTTACATCGGTGTACCAGCTGTAGTCAATCGAAAAGGAATTAGACAAATCGTAGAGCTTAATTTAAATGAAGAAGAGAAGGAAAAATTTACGAACTCCGTTCAAGTTTTAAAGAAAACAATGGAACCCGTGTTTACCTATATCTAATATAGTGGTCCTGTTTCTTCACATTGGAATCTTTTTTATAGTTTGGATAAAATAACTGCCACTATCACAAACTAATAGCAGGAGGGATTAATGATGTCTCGAATGCTAACTTCGATTTTTATGATTGGTTCAATCGGTTATTTTGCATACCGTTTCCGGTATCGAATTATTAACGTCCTGCTAGGCTCAAGCTGGATGCGCCGGCTTGCAGTTGGTTCGATGATGAGTTTACCTGGTGTGAAAAATAAAATGATGCAATCTGTATTTGGAAGACCATCTGAATGGTGAAAACCACAGATGGTCTTTTTGTTTAATAAATATCCATAATTAAGATCGTTTTAGTCATCTAAAACAGCATCCTTCGTTTATAATAAAAGGAACGCGTCAAAAAAAAATATTGTTTGTTATGTCTAAATCTAGAGGTACTACGTGATTAGGAAGTAGGGGAGAAATGAGTAATAAAGAGAGTTACATCTTTTGGAGGCTGGCTTATTCTTTCATCTCTGAGCATGGTTATCGAATGATACAATTGTTTGACAATCAAAAAGAACTATGGCTTGAAAAAGTTGAAAATAAGCAGGCACCCATTATTCGTATGCTGCTCCATGATTTAGATTGGAGTAATGCCATGCAGAGAGATATCGAATTTACTGCTGCCAATGGGGAAAGAGTCCGTAAACAACTTGGCCGATCTGAATTACATGTGATGAATATCTATATAAGTCCATTTCCACCTGTTGACGAATATGAATATCGACTCGCCAATCCGTTTATTTTTCCGGAAGGAAATAAAACAATCGTCAGTTCGATTTTACTTGCAAAGGGAGAATTTGATGCGGGATTTAGGCGTATTTCTGAAAGGGTGGGAAAAGAGATTTACTTTGCCTTTGTGGATGAATATACGGATCAGGATGTTGAATCAATAAAGGAAGCGTCCTTGGATTTTGTGAAAAAGGAAGTTAAAACGGAAAGGGCCATTCTTTCAAATGGGAAACCCTTCTTTACATATGTGTTTATCGCCATTCAAGCCATTGTTTTTTTCTGGCTTGAATTACATGGCGGGAGTACGAATACTTCTACACTGATTAAATACGGGGCAAAGGTCAATCAATTAATTTTAGGAGGAGAATGGTGGCGATTTATCACACCTATTTTCTTGCATATTGGCTTTGTGCATTTGGCAATGAATACCCTTGCCCTGTATTTTCTAGGTCTAACTGTCGAAAAAATCTTTGGCAGTATACGTTTTCTGTTGATTTATTTATTCGCTGGTTTCGCGGGTGTAATGGCTAGTTTTATCTTTAGTTCTACCTTATCAGCAGGAGCAAGTGGCGCTATTTACGGTTGTTTTGGTGCGTTATTGTATTTTGGTGTGATTTATCCAAAGCTATTTTCCCGTACAATGGGAATGAATTTGATTATTGTCCTTGGTATAAACCTTGTTTTCAGTTTTTCTGCATCAGGGATCGATGTTGCAGGACATCTTGGCGGCTTGGCAGGTGGATTCTTGGCAGCAGGTGTTGTCCATTTTCCAAAAAAGAAAAAGCTGGGCTGGCAATTACTCTTTTCTTTAGCTTCGATAGCCATTGTCTGGGGAGCAATCAGCTATGGTTATAGCCCATCGGCCAAATCGAATGATGAAAATGCTCACCTACTGATGGCACAAGAATATATAAAACAGAACAAGTATGATCAAGCATACCATGTATTGAAAGAATCTGAAGAGAAAGCAGATCACTTGTCCGAGAAAACCTATTTTCTCCTATCCTTTGTTGAAATAAAGAAGGAAATGCTTTCTGATGCAAAGGGACATTTACAAAAGGCTATTAAACTTGACCCTAATTTCGATGAAGCCTACTATAATCTTGCGCTGATTAATCTGGAGCAAAACGATATAATACAAGCAAAGGTGAATGCTGGTAAGGCTGCAGAACTCGAACCAAAACAAAAACAATATTCTGATTTAGTACGTGAAATTAATCAACATCTTCAATCTAATGGAGAAGGAGGGTAGTTAGCAAGAATGAAAACAATTTATGAAATTCAACAATTTTTAAAGCAATTTGGGACGATTATTTATGTGGGTGATCGTGTCGGGGACCTGGAATTGATGGAGTCAGAATTAAAGGAATTGTACCAGGCGCAGTTAATCGAAACAAGAGAATTTCAAACAGCACTTTTAATTTTACGGCACGAAATCCAAATACAAAAAGAAAAAAGTAAACAAAGATAGGTGGAAACTATGGCGGAACAATGGATAGCTGGTGTTGATCTTGGCGGCACAACTACTAAAATAGCTTTTATTACGTTAGATGGGGAAATTACACACAAATGGGAAATTCCTACAGATAATTCTAATGAGGGTCAAAATATTACTCGAAATATTGCGAATGCACTTTCTGAAAAACTAGCTGAGCTTGCAGAGACAAATGACAAGCTGGCTGGAATTGGTATGGGTGCACCTGGGCCGATGGATTATGAAAGAGGAGTTATTTTGAATGCGGTGAATTTAGGTTGGAAGGATAACTTTCCGTTACAGGAGAGTCTCGAAGCAGCCACCTCCCTCCCGGCAGCGATTGAGAATGATGCAAACTGTGCAGCATTGGGTGAGATGTGGAAGGGTGCTGGGAATGGTGCAAAGGATCTTGTCTGTGTCACATTAGGGACTGGTGTTGGCGGTGGAGTAATTGCGAATGGTACTATTGTTCAAGGAATAAACGGCGCAGCAGGAGAAATAGGACATATAACAGCGGTTCCCTCCGGTGGGGCTCCATGTAATTGCGGCAGGAAAGGCTGCCTCGAAACGGTTGCCTCTGCTACAGGAATTGTTCGATTAGCAATGGAAGAATTAAGTAACCATGAAACATCGGGTGAATTAAGCACACTGCTTGAAGTACATGGGAAAATCACCGCAAAGGACGTTTTTGACACTGCTAGAAAGGGCGACCCATTAGCCAGAAAAGTATTGGATGAGGTTTCCTTCCATTTAGGTTTTGTTTTAGGCGGTATTGCTAATACGCTAAATCCGGAAAAAATCGTTTTGGGCGGTGGTGTTTCTAAAGCAGGGGCTATTTTACTGGACGGTGTAAATGAAAACTTTGCTAAATTTACTTTTTCAGCAGTTATGGATTCCACGCAGTTAGCACTTGCTACGTTAGGGAATGATGCGGGTGTACTTGGTGCAGCCTGGCTTATCAAAAATAAATTAAATAAATAGGTTTCCTTTTAAAAAGCCCGATCCTGAAATTCGGGCTTTTTTTATCATTTTTTTCGGGATCACTCATATGATTCTTTAAGATGGGGGGAGAATTAATATGGATCAATCGCTTAATATTGGAACATATGCTTATGACTATAAAAAGCTTGTTAAAATAATCAATGAATTCAAAAGGAAATATCCTTTTATTGCAGTAAATACCATTGGGAATAGTGTTCTGGGTAATCCGATTCATGAGATTAAGATTGGAAAAGGATCAAAAAAGATACATATGAATGGATCTTTTCATGCAAATGAATGGATTACTACCATGGTATTGATCAGTTTGGTAAATCATTACTTGCTGGCTTTAACGAATGGAACGTTAATGAGAGGTAGCAAGGTTCTCAATCTTTACCAAGAGGTTGAGCTATCCGTTGTTCCGATGGTTAATCCTGATGGAGTAGATCTGGTCCTGAATGGGCCACCAGATCACCTTAGGGAAGAGGTCATGAGGATGAATGAGGGGAGCGATGATTTCATTCATTGGAAGGCCAATATTAATGGAATCGACTTAAATAACCAGTTTCCGGCCAACTGGGACATTTGCAGGCAAAACAAACAACCAAAATCTCCAGCACCGAGGGACTTTCCGGGCCATGCACCATTAACAGAACCTGAGGCAGTTGCCATGGCGGATTTGGTAAAAAAGAATTCATATGATTGTGTTTTAGCCTTTCATACCCAAGGAGAAGAATTTTATTGGGGGTATGAAGGTTATGAACCCTCTGAGTCTGAGAAACTCGCAAAGGAATTTGAGAGAGTAAGTGGGTACCAAGCCATTAGGTATGTTAACAGCCATGCCGGATTCAAAGATTGGTTTATTCAAGAGTTTAAGCGTCCGGGTTTTACACTTGAATTGGGTAAGGGGATCAATCCACTTCCACTATCTCAATTTTTGAAGATCCTTAAAAGTGCCGAAGGAATTTTCTTAGCTGCCCTTAATTTTGACTTGTAATCCCTCGATATTCTCCATACAATAAGTTAGCAATGTGTACAAAAAAAGTAGAAGCCGTTCACTAAGGCTTTTTTCCTATTTGTTTTAATGTGTTTGAAATATTGAAACATTTCTGTAAAAAAAACGTACTAACAATAGAGAGGAAATTTGGGGGAGGGATCTATTTAAATTGTACCAGCTTAAACGAGTAAGGGGTATTTTATTACTATCCAGCCTATTATTATTGACCCTCCTATTAGGTGGATGCATGAATAATGTAGAGCCTACACATCATGCTAAAAGTGAAAAATCTAAAGCGCCCGTCTCAGCTGCAGAAGATGAATGGAAGATACCTATTGCCATTCCGAACGGTGCGGGGGAATTTTACAAAGCTGCTGGATGGCTTTCTGAGACGGAAATAGTTTATATAACCAATCTTGAACAAACTTCAAGAGTCTTTCAATATAATCTTTTTACAGGTAAAAGTAGCTTGATTTACGAGAGCAAGAATCCAATTGTTACTGTACAGATCAGTCCCTCGAAAAAGTATCTTTTGGTTCATTCTTCGCCATCATCATATGAAGGACATGTCACCATCATCGATTTAAAAGGGACAGAACAAATGGAGAAGTCTTTTCCATCTTATGAATTAGTATTTGAATGGAATCCGTATAATGAGTCAGAGATTTTGGTATCGAAATTTGCTGAGGATTGGAGTTTCCAGCTATTTTTATTGGATATGAACAAGGCAACAAACACTGAGGTCTTCTTACGGCAGCCCTTTGTTAAATGGATGAATGGGGAAGAGGAAGTCTTTTTAGATTGGGACCAAGAAAATCCATCCTTATCTGCTCCTCTTATCATGAAAGGATCAAAAAATGGGAACGAAAAAACGGTGATCCAATCAGCAATCCATTTTTCAACATATCGTGATCTGCTCATGGCTGTCTCCGTAAATGAACACGATCAAACGATGGCAGACTATTCATTTTTTGACAAAGAGTTGAAAAAGCTTTTTACCTTTTCAATCCCACAGCTTACAAAGTATTCCGATTGGTTAGTTCCATATTTTGATTTTAATGAAAAGAAGGGACAATTTATCACGTTTAGGCCGCTAAAAAGTGGTGAAATGGATACTTACTCAGATGGGTTCCAACTGGAAAGCTATGATTTGAAAGGGAAAAGCAGTAATCTGATTATGGAAGGCTTGGATAATGAACCGATCCATTTTTCGCCATCTGGTGGAGCCCTACTGTACGGCTACCAATTTGAAAAAATTATCGATCTACAAGCCAAAAAAATATATGAGCTCATACAGAAATAAAAAAGACTGTCATTGACAGTCCTTTTTAATGCGATCCAGTAGGAAATCCAGAATTAATAATTGTCATGACGGTAAACCAGCCAAAAACAAAGAAGGAAGCAACTCCCCAAAATGCACCTAAGAAGTTTTTGTTCTTTAGTGCGCTATACCCACCGAAGGCAGCAAGAACGGTTACGATGGCAAAAATAATAACTAAACCCATGATTAATCCCCCTTTTTAGCATAAGCAGGCAAGAAGCCTTACATGTTCAAAAATATTATGTAACTATATTATATACATTCCAATCCTATTTTATATTCTTTTATTGGATTTGTCGAGAGCAAAAATAGTGCAATATCAGATCAGTGATTTCCTTGTCCACAGGTTATGAGGTAAAATAAACCTATGACATTGCATTGGAGGACCTTTTTTATGAAATGGCAGCAAATTCCCTTGGGGGCATTGCAAACAAATTGTTATCTAGTTGAACATTCTGACCGGACATGTTTAATTTTTGATCCAGGCGGAGAAGGAAATAAATTGATTCATTTATTGCAGGAGAGAAAATTAAAGCCCGTTGCGATAATTTTAACGCATGCTCATTTTGATCATATAGGTGCGGTCAATGTGGTAAGAGAGGCATATAAAATTCCTGTATACGTTCATAAGCAAGAAGAAAAGTGGCTGGGTGATCCCGCATTAAACGGTTCACAAATGTTTATGCATGTTGAACCTATTCGTGTAAATCCTGCTGATCACATCATCAAAAACGAAGGCACAATGAAAATAGGGGATTTTGAGTTTGATGTTTCGCATACACCCGGACATTCGCCTGGCAGTGTTTCTTTTTATTTTGAGAAGGATGGGTTTGTCATCTCCGGTGACGCCTTATTTCAGGGCAGTATTGGGAGAACAGATCTTCCCGGAGGTAATAACGCCCAGTTATTAAAAAGCATTCATGACAAGCTGTTAACGTTGCCTGAAGAAACCTATGTCCTGTCCGGCCATGGCGCCGTGACGACAATTGGGGAGGAAATGGATAGCAATCCATTTTTGAATGGTTTTTAATATTTTTTAAACCATAAATAGAAAGACCCTTCTCACCGATGAGAAGGGTCTTTCTAGGGGATGTTCTTTTTTCTTATAATGGGAGGGGATATTGTTAAGCTACTATCCTAACAATATAACAAAGTTAACACTATGTCAATAGTGTTAACTGAAAAGGAGTCAAGATGATTACATATTTACAAAAGTTAATTTCAAATTCTAAAAATGGGTTTATCACTTATGCAGACTATATGGAGGCTGTTCTTTATCATCCGAAATTTGGCTATTATATGAAGGAAAAGCAGAAAATTGGCCGCCAAGGGGACTTCATTACGACTAGCAATATTTCGGATGTATATGGAAGGCTAGTAGCAAAATGGTTTTCCCATATCTGTCAAACAACAAGTCTGCCTGCGGTATTTTGTGAAATTGGAGCAGGAAACGGACGCTTCGCAAAGGCATTTTTGCAGGAGTGGAATGATTCAATTAAAACTTCCTTACAATATATTATTGTGGAAAGCAGCCCATATCATCTAAAATTACAACAGGAAATGCTGCTGCCTGAACATTCTGTTGTTCAAGTTGGGAGTCTAAGTGAAATAGATCATTTTGAAGGGATGATTTTCTCAAATGAACTTTTTGATGCCCTTCCCGTTCATGTGATTGAAAAAATAGATGGAAAACTTTTTGAAGTAATGGTTGGAGCTGAAAATAATGGATTGTACGAGATGAAACTTCCGTTAACGAATCCCGAAATTCTGTCATTTTTAGAAGTGGGTAAAATTAATTTAAAAGAAAAACAGCGGATTGAAATTCCGTTGCCAATGGAGAAGGTGATTCAAGAAATAGCAACCGTGTTAACCAAAGGTATAGTTGTGACGGCTGATTACGGTTATACGAATGACGAATGGATGGATCCACGGAGGGCGGAAGGGAGCCTGAGAGGATATTATCAACATACGATGATTCATGATGTCTTGCAGCATCCTGGGGAAATGGATATTACAACGCATATTCATTTTGACTCCCTCATTCAAAAAGGTGCGCAAGAGGGATTACATTTATTAACCAAGCTAAGGCAGGATGAATTTTTATTGAAGGCCGGGATTCTGAAGGAATTAGAAAATCATTATGATCCGAATCCATTTTCAGAGGTAAGCAAGCGGAATCGAGCGATACGAAGTTTAGTTATGCCCTCTGGGATGAGTTCTTATTTTCATATAATTGTGCAACAAAAAGGATTGCAATTAAGTGAAAGTGATCTTTTTACAGAATAAAAAAAGCCGGAGCTTTACTCCGGCTTTTTCTCAATGTCCTCCGCCAAGCGGCATCATGAATGTAGTCCAATACGTGAAGCCAGCGAAAAAAATCGTTAAATATGCTGCGAAAATATGCAAATACATACGCTCAGACAGCTTTAGGTAGCTTAGCAGTACAAAGAATCCTGTTTGAGCTAAAAATAACATTGCAGTTTTATCCATATCACCTAGATAAAACATTACGGTAAAAATGCCCGTCCAGAAACCACAAACTCTGAACATGCGATCCATATGTATCCCTCCTTTTACCCCATCGATACCATCATTACAATATTATAATGTAAAAGGAGGTACAATGTAAATAATGGTTTCGAATTAGTTTGTTACAAGTGCTTGATATGAGCATGTATCACACCCGGAAATCATGTTTTCTTTTTCAATTAATTCAACCGTTTCGAAAAGTGCACCGAACATCCCCTTCAAAAATTGATGATGCATATTGCAAACTGTTTCAGTATGTTCTTCTGCTACCTCTTTAAAAGGGCAGTTGAAAATCTGAAAATAAATTTTAGTTTTATCGCCATTTGCTTCGAATTCCGGGTAAAAACCAGCTAAGGTTGCGGCACTTTTTAATATTGTTAGCTTTTGGTCAAATTCTAATTCTTCACCAAGAGATCTTTTTGCCATTTCCTGCTCAATCATTTCCGTACCAAATCGTTTCCCGGTTAAGAATAGTGCTTGTTTCCCGACCTCTCCAAGGGAGATCATCGTCTGAATGGCCACTTTGGCCAAAAGCATATAGTCACGGTATGGGAAGTGGAGCTGAATGACATCATCGGATAAACGATATAGTCGGCTTGGGCGACCACCTTTCCCTGTTTTTTTTGTTTCTGACACTAACATGTTAACATCTTCTAACTTTGATAAATGCAGTCTCGCCACATTGGGATGAATATTAAAATTTTCAGCTACTTCTTGGACGGTCACTTCTTGATGACGTTTGGTAATGTATTGATAAATGTAGTATCGTGTTGGATCTGACAAAACGTTTGTTATTTTTAATGTTTGTTCCATCTCTATTCACCTCTGGCCCCCATAATTTATTCCATTATAATACAGCAATTATAACAAGGGAATGAGGTTAACAAGTTTAGCACTATATGTTTAGAAAATGTTCACAATTACGGACTTTATATTGTAACAATATTAGAAAGATAGTGGATTTAATAAAGAATTGCGTTTCGTCAAGCGAAGGGTTATTGGGAATTGTGGCAAAAAAAGAAGCCGATATAGAATCTGCTTCTTAGAGCTTACGTCTTTTTTTCACTTCTGTATAAAGGATATAAGGGAGAATCCCAAACCATCGATACCAAAAATCAGCTCTTGTTTGTTTTTTCTCTTTTCGAAGTCGTTTACGTTCATCTTTCGGCTGATCGGCATATTTTACGATGGTTTGGGTCATGTATTTTACGT
Source organism: Neobacillus sp. OS1-2 (assembly GCF_030915505.1). Taxonomy (GTDB): domain Bacteria; phylum Bacillota; class Bacilli; order Bacillales; family Cytobacillaceae; genus Neobacillus. The sequence continues at coordinate 434,847 of NZ_CP133265.1, read as the reverse complement.
AATCATTTGTTTTCATGGACACACCTGCCTTTTTAATACACTAAAAGTATGTCCACGTTTTACTTTTTCAAAACTGCTTAATTCACTTCTACCCATTTGACGAGTTTTTTTGATCTTGTATCAAAAAGTCCACGGCCGAAGATCGATTCACCGGATTTGAGACTGAGTGAGAAATTAACCTTTTGGACAAACCCTGATGGGGGATCAGCTTGATAGTTCATAGTTCCATTTTTATAGATAATAGTTCCCTTGGTGGAAATAGTTCCACTAGTTTGAAACTGCCATTCGATTTTCTTTACAGATGAAAGTAAATAATATTCTTCTTGGTGGATCATTGCCGTTTCGTGAGCCATTTTTCTTTCCGTTTGTAATTGTTCCATTTGCATAGAGAAAAATACTAGAAAAATGATGAGTAAGCATAACACTAGCGGATAGGTAAATCCTTGTTCATTATTTTTCATGTACCCGAACTCCTATTCACTAATAGGTAGCATGTCACACCGTATTCTTTTCCCCAACTATCCGTAACAGTAATCTTAACTATGTTGTTGATGACTAAAAAGGTGACCTGTGATACGTTTTGAAGGATAATTTCATGACCAGTTGAATTCACGCGTCTTCTAAGATTCGACCCGTACTTCTCATATTGAATCGTTTCAGTATCCTTATCAAGGATTAATCGGTCCGAGACAACAGTGGCACTTGTGGCAAGCCGTATCTCTTTTTTTACTTGGCTGCAAAAAACCTCCCACTCCATTGACTGTAATTCCGCATCATTAGCTTTTGTATTTAGGATGATTTGAAAAATAGGTGTCATAAAGAAAATGATGGTTGAAAAGATAGAAAATGCGATGAGTACTTCGATAAGGGTAAAGGCTTTTTCATTCAAGGACACCACAAACTTTGGATTCGGACATGAATGCACTTTTTTCAACTTTTACACACACCACCTTTTGAGCGCCCGATTCCGTGTCATTCCAGATGATTTTATATTCTACTTTATTTCGTAGGATGGTGTAATCATTATATGTTTGACTATCGAGTAATTTTGCTTGTAGTTCTTCGTACATTAGCTTACGTGCTGAATTTTCAATTTCCAATTTCCTGGATTGGTCTCTCAGCCCCATTAATAATGGTAGTAAATAAAGGCTTAGCATTAACAAGGCTGACAATGAAAGCAATAGTTCTAACAAAAAAAATCCCTTATTGCTCCTTAACATAAAACCTTCCCTCTCCAATTAAAATGGTTAGTTGATAACTCTTCCTTTTCGTATAGATGGTAAAGGAACCAAATTTATTTACATCTCCGTCACCCAAGAATTTGAAATATAAGGGGATAGTACCTTCCCTAAGATTGATATTTGTTGAGTAATTTCTGTCGATAATCGGCGGCTTTCCAGATTGCTCAAGCATATAATAGCGATATTCATTTTGCATAAACACAACGGACACCTCATGTTGATGGGAAATCGCATATTGCTGTGAATAGAGCAGATCTGCCTGTAGTTGAGTGATAAATGCCTCATCTTCCATTACGGAGTGCTGGGGCTTTAAGGAGAAAACTGTAATTGAGGAAATAATCATAAAGATTGAGAGAACTAATAGAGACTCAATTAAGGTAAAGCCTTTTTGGTTTTGACTCATTATGAATTCGTTACTTTTGCAACTGGTGTGACGGTTCCATCGGTATCAATTTTAACGGTATCACCATTCGGACAACCTTTGGCATCGTTTAAATAATTCTCTGATTCCAGCTCCGCTAAGGTGGGCACCTTGTTATGTTCCATTTCATACGCCTGAACTTGGGCTTGTACCATTTTTACATATGCCTGACAGCCTTTATTGTTGATATTCGAATTGTGTTTGGCAACGTTTGGAATTGTGATAATTAACAAAACTGAAATGACGAGCATTACGATCATCATTTCTATGAGTGTAAAACCCTTTTCATTATTTTTCATTTTATTACGCCTCCATTTTCTTATATTCCATCAAGTAGATGGAACATGGGTAATAATATCGCTAAGTACATAGAGACAACGAGAAATCCAATAAACAAATAAAGAATTGGCTGAATGGTTTTTAAACTCTTTTCCATCATTTCCTCCATATTGGTGACACAGTGTTTGCTGAAAAATAATAACTCCTGTTCTAATTTCCCATTATCTTGGCCATGTTTTACAATCATTGGAAACTCCCTTTCAAAAAATGAAAAGGTAGCTAAAATTGTTTCCAATTTTTCTCCTGTAACAAGCTTGACTTTAATCTCTTCTGCTATTTTGCTGTAAAACGGTTGTCTTTGATTTTTTTCAAAAAGTAATAAGGCTTCAGAGACTGAAATTCCACCGGATAAGAGGAAGCTGAGTTGAATGGAAAAGTAGTGAGTAAACAGCAATTTGAGGATCCTGCCGACAATGGGGATGCGAATAAGCTGAGACCTTTGTTGAAGGATGGAGAGTTTTCGAAATACAAGAAAATAATAGATTGTCGTAAAGAAGAGAAGCGTCAGCATTACACCGATGACCATCGGAAAATATTGATCAAAAGCATAAATAACCTTGGTGAAAAAATTTGCTTCAAGACCAAGTGATGAAAAAAGCGTTGTAAACCTTGGCAGCAATGTGTTTTCAATAAAAATAAATAGTACACCTGTAATAAAAATGAGTAACATCGGATATTGAAGTAATTTTAGAAGCTTTCGTAAATCCTGATCCTTTAAAAGAGCGAGGTCACTTCCCTCTAACAATGCATCGGCAAAGCTCCCGTGCTGCTCAGCAAAATAAACATAGCCGATTAAATCTTTGTTAAACTTGAGATTGTTTAAGATTTCATGAAAGGGCGTGCCCTTTTTTAGCTCTACTAAACAACCATATAATTCCTCCTTTCGTTTGGTTGGTAGTTGTAATGCTATGGACTCAATCGCTTCTGCAATTGGATACCCCTGTGCCAGTAATTCACCCGTTCTCTTCAAAAAACTTGCTTGTTCATTCGTCTGCCATTTATGGGGCTTCATCATCGTACACCAGCCGTTCATATTCTGATTCTTGAATGTATCCAAGGGCTATTCCCTTGTTAATCACTTCTCTAAGTGTTTTGTAATGTGATTCGACTTTTTCCCCTTTAGCTAACTTCATGGCTGAATGTAAATTTCTTCCCGCTAACAACTCAAACACACTCGCCCTCTTCCATCTTCCATAGGAGTAACAAAGCGGCGAACAATCTCCTTCACAAAATGGGCATGTAAGTTCTACTAGCCTTTGTGCTGTGACAGCAATTAACGTCTGCTCGACCTCTAGCCAATTCGCACCAAATTCACGGAGACGGTATACTGCACCCTTGGCATCCCTAGTATGCATCGTTGATAGTACCAAATGCCCAGTGAGGGCTGCTCGGACAGCTATTTTGGCAGTTTCAGCATCCCTGATTTCACCAACCATGATGATATCCGGATCATGGCGAAGAATTGCCTTTAAACCGGCCGCATACGTAACGCCAGCTTTTTCATTGACTTGGACTTGCAAAACAGAGTCATAGTTTTTTTCGATAGGATCTTCGAGTGTGATGACATTGCGATGAAATAAGTGGGCAGTTTCATTTAAAAGCGAGTAGAGAGTTGTGGTCTTGCCCGAGCCAGTAGGCCCGGTAAAAATGATTAAACCATGTGCATGTTTGAGAAGAGCTAGTAATTTTCGCGTCATTGCCGGGAATAATGAGAGTTGGTGAAATGGAATCTGTTCTTGTTGGGGTAAAAGCCTGATGACAAGGCTCTCTCTGTTGTTTGATGGAAGTGTTGAAAGCCTAAGTCCCATTAATTGTCCGTCTACCTCACAAAAAATGGCTCCGCTTTGCGGGCGTCTTCTTTCTCCGATATCCATATTGGCTGTGAATTTAAAATGTGAGATTAATCTGTCGCATTCATCTTTTGGAAGGGATAACCGGGGAATAAGTTTGTTGGTTAATCGGATTTGCACGAGTGTGTCATTCTTCCGAGGTATAATGTGAATATCTGTTGCTTGGTTTCGTGCTGCATCTGTAATGATCCGATTCGCTAAAATTTCAATTGCGCTAACAATAGGTAACACCACCTTTTATTTTTTCTTTGATATATTTCGACATGGTTCTTTCTTTTCCTTCTTTACTTTTTTAAAATATTTTATTTTTTTGCAAAAAATTTATGAGGGTGTCAGGCACCATATGAAAGGTCTAAAGAGTTCTGTTTTGAGGTGCTTTTCTTAAAATACGCTCCGAAATGACAGACGTATTGGCAGCATTATCGATTATATAAAAAAGTAAAATTCGCCCTAAGTAATTGGGAGTTTCGTTTTAACCAGCAAAAGTAAAATAAACGGAGATTTTCCGGTTAAATGTAGGATGAAGGTCTTTTGGGGGTAAATAATGGGAGATTTTCCGTTTATGCAAAGAAAAATCTCCCATTTTTGAATTTTTCGAGTTAATAAGCGGAATATATCCGTCTATTTTAGCTCTTTTTAATAATAATTACTATTTAAGCGGAATTTATCCGTCTATTTATCAGCACAGGTGCTTGACCTGCCCCCAAACCGAAAAGTACGGATCCTCTTGATTTTAGATGCCCAAAAAGCAGCTTTTATTTTATATCGCTTTTTCCGTCAAATAGAAGAGCCCACCATTAATGAAGGAAATGCTAATCTTTGGTTCGTATTGCTCCTGGAGCGCCTGTTTTTCTGTTGTGTAGCTCTCATTATCATCTTCTGCATCCTCATAAAAATGGTCCAACAACCGTAAATCCTGATCCCAGCGCTTTCGTGCTTCATTAGCCCATGAATGGTCCTCCGCTGAAATGACCGATTTTAAATACGTTTCAACCCTCGCCATTCCACTTTTTGGCCGAACTAAAGGTGATAATGTGAAGGAATAATCCGGTATTTTTGGTGTCAATGGTATTTGCAGTAACCGGTCGTGAAAATTCTCAACCATTTGCCCATTAATGAGCTGCAAACCGATGGATTTAAAAACATCGCGCTTCCGGTCACATTGATAGGAGATCTTAACATTCATGCACAACCAGGGAAGCAAGGGGGTTTGATTCCCCTGCTGCCGATGGTTCTCATAAAGCCGGATATAACTGGCGAGATTTTTGGTTGATTGAAAAATTTGATGCAAACGTGGTGAACCAAAATGAATGATTTCGCCCTTCAAATTTTCAGGGGCATTTTCTTTGTTGGTGATGAAGGTAAGCCGCATTGGATTGGGTATTCCACCCGTCTTTTCTAGAAAGTGCCAGTAAAACGGCCGATTCATTAGTTCTTTATCAAGCTCAATCGTTAGTTGAACTGTTAAATGGCCCGGTTTATTTTCAACTATTGGGCATTCATTGGCTTTAAAATAATTCAAAAGAAAGTTATGAATTTCCTGCTGCTGCATGTGAATCCCCTTTCTTCATGTCCTCTGCGAATTCAATCATTGATGATAAATTCTCCATCTTTATTCGCATTTCACCTTCAGATGCAGATTGTCCAAATATATCAATCAAATGATCTTCAATATTGCCAAATTCCAGTTTGGTTAATATATCATCTAGTTCACCGATAACTTTTTCAAAAAGGTGTATTTTTTCATAAAGTAGTTTTAAAATATGTTCTTCCACAGTGTTTTTTATGGCGAAATTGTAAATCATAACATCCTTTTCTTGACCGAGACGATGAATCCGGCCAATTCGCTGCTCAAGCCGCATTGGATTCCATGGTAAATCAAAATTGATAATATGGTTACAGAACTGCAAATTAATGCCTTCACCACCAGCCTCTGTCGCGATTAATACTTGTGCATGCTTTTGAAACAATTCCCGCATCCAATCCTTTTTCCCGCGTTTAAAGCCGCCGCGAAATGGTACAGACGAAATTCCATGTTGTTTTAAGAACCACTGCAGGTACATTTGTGTTGCACGATATTCAGTAAAAATGATGACCTTATCATCCACATTTTGAATCAATTCAAGGGCTTTTTCCGCCTTGGAATTTTGCTGAACGGCTTCCACCTTGTTAATCAGGAACTGTATTTGTTCCTCGAAAGCACGGGTGGGATTCTCTTTTTTCTGAAGCATGTTTTTCAGCGTATAAAAAACCGCTTCTCGGCTGCTGCATGCCTCACGTTGCAGTGTCATGACTGAAAAGGCACTTGACTGAAGCCAATCACCTTCGTTTTTCATAGTATTTATCGCGTCATATAGCTCTTTTTCAGGAGGTGTAAATTCAATCGGGATGGTTTCCACATGCCGTTTTGTCCATTCAATCCCTGTATCAGCGCGGCGGTTCCGGATCATCACCTTGTTTACCAATTCTTTTAAATGTTCATCATCATTTAAAGATCTTGCATCGCGTTTATATTTTTTATAGAATGACGTCTCGCTGCCTAAATGTCCGGGTTTAAGCAGGGAAACAAGATTAAAAATTTCCTCAATACGATTTTGAATCGGTGTGGCTGTTAATAGTAAACAAAACTTCTTTTTAAGATTTTGCACGAATTCGTAGTTTTTCGTTTTGTTGTTTTTTAATTTATGTGCTTCATCAATGATGATTAGGTCATAGTCCAGATTATAAATAATACTACGATGGGGGTCTCGTTTGGCCGTATCAATGGAGGAAACGACGACATCACATTGTTCCCATACATAACTTTTCCTTTGAGTAATCGCAGGGATAAAAAATTTGCTATTCAGCTCAATCGCCCATTGGGTTACCAATGAAGCGGGTACGAGAATCAATACCTTTTTTACTAATCCACGAATCATATATTCTTTTAAAATTAAGCCAGCTTCAATCGTTTTTCCTAGTCCCACCTCATCCGCTAAGATGGCTTTTCCGTTCATATGTTCAATTACTTGCTTGGCTGTTTCGAGCTGGTGGGGAAGGGGAGTTAAATTCGGTAAATGTCCTGGGGCTTGTAAACCCTCAAATTCAGGTATTACCAAATGTTTTTCAACTCCGATTGCCAGCTTAAAAAGCTCCCAGTTCCCCCATGGGCCATCGTTGTCAATTCTATGTAAAAAATCATCCTGCCAAGAGGAATCAAATTCAATTTCGACCGACATGAAATCAGCTCCTTTTCATACTTTATCTACTCTAGTGTGAAACCAATTTTTAACTTGAGAAAGGGACTCCGTTTTTATCATAAAGTTATTGCCCAATGTGTTGGTTTAATGGTAGGATGAAAATAGCTTTGAAAGTTTTAAATATTTTAATAAGGTAATTTATTTTATAAGTATAATTAGTATGACCAAATTGGAAAATATTATAATGCGAATGACAACAAGGGGAGAGACTACTTTGTAGCGCCGAAGGAGCAAGCAGATTTGTGAATCTCTCAGGCAAAAGAACTCTTGTTTGACGCAGCTCTGGAGAGTGCTGACCAATAGGATCAGCCACCAAAGGGGAAAACCATTTTCGGTAAACTTTCAGGTGCAAGGACAGAGACCTTCTTTATTCAAAGGGAGGTTTCTGTCCTTTTTTATGCTCTTTTTCGGACTAACCACACACCTGTTTGTTTTTCTAAAAAGAAAAAAAGAATAACAATTTTTTCAGAATAAAAGACTGAAGGGGGATTTTTGGATGACTGAATTACAACGTACTCCGCTTTTCGATGTATACAAAGAAAATGGGGGAAAACCATCGATTTTGGTGGTTGGGAGCTGCCAGTCCAATTCTCAAGCATTAAGGATGAGCACGAAGCAGTCCGCAAACGTGCGGGTTTGTTTGATGTATCCCATATGGGGGAAGTGGAAGTAAAAGGTCCTGACAGTTTACGCTACTTGCAAAAAATGATGACAAATGACATTTCAAAAGTCAAAAACGGCGGTGCCCAATACACTGCAATGTGCTATGAAAACGGCGGCACGGTTGATGATTTACTTGTCTATAAAATCGAAGATGACCATTACCTCTTAGTCGTGAATGCATCAAATATTGAAAAGGATTATAAATGGCTTGAAGATCATTTAGAAGGTGAGGTTAGCATCGAAAACCTATCAGAAAAAACAGCTCAACTTGCATTACAAGGTCCGCTTGCTGAAAAGGTATTACAAAAACTTGCGACCGAAACAGATTTAAGTGAAATTGGCTTTTTCAAATTCAAGCAGGAAGTAAACCTAAATGGCAAAACGGCACTTGTATCTAGAACTGGCTATACCGGTGAAGATGGGTTTGAGCTGTACTGTGATGCAAAAGATGTTGTCGAATTGTGGAGAGCAATTTTAGAGGCGGGTAAAGAAGAGGGTGTCATTCCATGTGGTCTAGGTGCACGCGATACCCTCCGATTCGAAGCGAATTTAGCTCTTTATGGGCAAGAACTATCACCGGAAATTTCGCCGTTAGAAGCAGGGATCGGATTTGCTGTAAAAGTAAATAAAGAATCTGACTTTATTGGCAAAGAAGTCCTTAAACAGCAAAAGGAAAATGGATTATCAAGAAAATTAGTGGGGATTGAAATGATTGATCGCGGAATCCCTCGCCACGGATATCCTGTTTACAAGGGTGATGAGCTAATCGGAGAGGTAACTACTGGCACTCAGTCACCTTCTTTAAAGAAAAACATCGGTCTTGCCCTTATTAAGACGGAATTTACTGGGCTTGAGTCTGAGGTAGAAATTGAAATTCGTGGGAAACGTTTAAAAGCTTCAGTGGTTTCAACACCTTTTTATAAAAGACAAAAGTAGACATGAGGAGGGAGTTAGGTTTATGAAACATCGTTATTTACCTATGACTGAACAAGATAAGAAGGCTATGCTTGATACGATTGGTGTTTCCTCAATTGATGAACTGTTTAGTGATATCCCGGAAAAGGTAAGATTTAAGGGTGAATACAACATTAAAGCGGCTAAGTCTGAGACTGCCCTACTGAAAGAGTTATTCATGTTAGCTGACCGCAATGCCGACCTTAAAAGAAATGTCTCATTTCTAGGTGCTGGTGTTTATGATCATTACATGCCCGTCATCGTTGATCATGTAATCTCTCGTTCTGAATTTTATACTGCCTATACACCATATCAGCCGGAAATTTCTCAAGGTGAACTGCAAGCCATTTTTGAATTCCAAACAATGATTTGTGAGTTAACGGGAATGGATGTGGCGAACTCCTCAATGTATGATGGGGGAACTGCACTTGCAGAAGCTGCAATGCTTAGTGCCGGTCATACAAAACGGAAAACAATCGTTGTTTCTAGTGCAGTCCATCCTGAGTATCGCGATGTTTTAAAAACGTATGCAAAAGGCCAGTATCTTGAAGTGGTAGAAGTACCGGTGAAAGATGGTGTGACAGATGTTGATGCATTAAAAGGAATGATGAATGAGAATGTTGCAGCGGTAATTGTTCAATATCCAAATTTCTTTGGCAGAATCGAGCCGTTAAAAGAGGTTGAGGAAATCGTTCATGCTGCTAAAGGGATGTTTGTTGTTAGCAGCAATCCATTATCCCTTGGCGTTTTAACACCTCCAGGAAAATTTGGGGCGGATATTGTTATTGGGGATGCACAGCCGTTTGGAATTCCAACTGCATTTGGCGGACCTCATTGCGGCTATTTTGCGGTTACAACTAAATTAATGCGGAAGGTACCTGGACGTCTTGTCGGTCAGACAGTGGACGATCAAGGCCGCCGTGGTTTTGTCTTAACACTACAAGCACGTGAACAGCATATCCGCCGTGAAAAAGCGACATCTAATATCTGTTCAAATCAAGCACTTAACGCCCTTGCTGCCTCTGTCGCAATGACGGCTCTAGGAAAAAAAGGTGTCCGCGAAATGGCTGCAGCTAATTTACAGAAGGCACATTATGCAAAAATGGCTTTTAAAGAAGCAGGATTTAAAGTCGTTAATGACGGCTATTCGTTCAATGAATTTGTTGTGAAATTAAATAAGCCGGTTAAAGAAATGAATCAAAAACTGTTACAAAAAGGAATCATCGGCGGTTATGATTTGGGACGCGACTATTCAGAGCTCGCTAACCATATGCTCGTTGCCGTTACAGAGCAAAGGACGAAGGAAGAAATCGATACTTTAGTGAAAGAATTGGGGGATCTGCATGCATAATCAAGACCAAGCACTCATTTTTGAAGCTAGCACACCGGGACGAATCGGATACAGTCTTCCAGAAATGGATATTCTTGAATTGGAGATTAGCGACCTGCTGCCCGAGGGTTATCTTCGCGCAGTTGAACCTGAACTTCCCGAGGTTTCTGAGCTTGATATCATGCGCCATTATACCGCTCTTTCGAAAAGAAACCATGGCCTGGATTCAGGATTTTATCCATTAGGTTCTTGTACCATGAAATACAATCCGAAAATCAATGAAAATGTTGCCCGCTTTAATGGATTTGCCCATGTCCATCCACTGCAGGACGAAAGCTCTGTTCAAGGGGCACTGGGGCTTTTATACGATTTGCAGCAGCATTTAATAGAAATTACCGGTATGGATGAAGTGACCTTACAGTCTGCTGCAGGTGCACATGGGGAGTGGACTGGATTAATGCTAATCCGTGCCTACCATGAGGCAAATGGAGATCTTAACCGGACAAAGGTAATCGTGCCTGATTCAGCCCACGGAACAAACCCTGCTTCAGCTACCATCGCAGGTTTTGAAACGGTAACAGTTAAATCAACGGACAAAGGTCTTGTTGATTTAGATGATTTAAGAAGGGTTGTTGGCGATGATACGGCAGCACTCATGCTTACAAATCCGAATACACTAGGGCTTTTTGAAGAAAATATAATCGAAATCACTGAAATTATTCATGAAGCGGGTGGAAAAGTTTATTACGACGGGGCAAACCTTAATGCTGTTCTTTCAAAAGCAAGACCCGGCGACATGGGCTTTGACGTTGTTCATTTAAATCTTCATAAAACCTTTACAGGTCCACATGGTGGCGGCGGCCCTGGATCAGGTCCTGTTGGTGTAAAGGCAGATCTTATTCCGTTTTTGCCAAAACCAATTATTTCAAAGCGCGGCGAAGAATTTGTGCTTGATTATGATCGCCCGCAATCTATTGGCCGCGTGAAGCCGTTCTATGGTAACTTTGGAATCAACGTTCGTGCGTATACCTATATTCGTTCAATGGGTCCTGACGGCTTAAAGGCAGTAACGGAGTATGCTGTATTAAATGCCAACTATATGATGAGGAGATTGGCTGAGCATTATGATTTACCATTCGATAAGCATTGTAAGCACGAGTTTGTATTGAGTGGTAAACGCCAGAAAAAATTAGGTGTCCGCACATTGGATATAGCGAAACGTCTGCTTGATTTTGGCTATCATCCGCCAACCATTTATTTCCCATTAAATGTTGAAGAATGTATCATGATTGAGCCGACAGAGACAGAATCAAAAGAAACACTTGATTCCTTCGTTGATATCATGATTCAAATCGCGAAAGAGGCAGAAGACAATCCTGAAGTCGTTCAAGAGGCACCGCATACAACGGTCATTGGCCGTTTAGATGAAACGCTGGCAGCACGTAAACCAGTTTTAAAATATCAAAGAGCGTAAAATGGGAAGAAGGATCAGATTCGAAAAATGAATCTGATCTTTCTTTATTTTAGAAACAAAAAAAGCTCCGGGGATAACCCTGGAACTTTGGAGTCATTATTATTTTTTAGTTTTTACTTTACCAGACCACTTCTTGAAACCGCCTTGCAGCTGGGTAAGTTCTTTGTAGCCTCTTTTGTGTAAAAATTGTGCTGCACGCGCACTGCGCATCCCACTTTGGCAATACAAGTAAACAGGCATATCTTTGCGAATTTCTGGCATACGCATTTTCATTTGTGACATTGGGATATTACGTGCTCCTAAAATATGGCCGCCATCAAATTCGTTCGCTTCACGAACATCTATTAGTTGTGCCTTTCTGTAACCTGCACGGAATTCTTCTTCTGTTACCGTTTTAACAATCCTCTTCTGAAAGAAATAGGTGGTAACGGAGTAAATAATAACTGCTGCGAGAATGATTAATAAACCATAAAGTGAACTCAACTTCTTTTTGCCCCTTTCAAGCTTTCTTGCTCTAGCTTTATTATATAAGTCATTAGAGTAAAGATAAAGATGATTAGCGAAAAATCTTTTACTTTTGCCTAATTAAAATTATAGCAGAAACAACTTGTTTTGAAATCATATCAGATTTTGGTAGACTTAAAATCGAAATGATTATAAAAAAATGAGGTTTGTTCATGAAAAGAGAAGTTTGGCGTTTTATCGACTCTGGAAATAGTTCACCATCTTTTAATATGGCGTTGGATGAAGCATTGCTAGATTGGCATAGCGAGGGAAAAATCCCCCCCGTCATTCGTTTCTATGGCTGGAATCCTCCGTCCCTGTCTGTTGGATATTTTCAAAAGGTTGAAAAAGAAATTGACATGGATGCGGTGAAAGCGCATGGGCTGGGGTTTGTCAGGAGACCTACAGGTGGGCGCGGCGTTCTCCATGAGCATGAGCTTACATATAGTGTCATTGTTTCAGAAGAGCACCCTGCAATGCCTAAAACTGTAACAGAGGCATATAGGGTAATATCGGAAGGAATTTTAAAAGGCTTTCATCATTTAGGTCTTGAAGCTTATTTTGCTGTACCAATGACAGCAGAGGAACGAGATGCATTGAAAAATCCACGTTCTGCTGTCTGCTTTGATGCACCGAGCTGGTATGAGCTGGTGGTGGAAGGCAGGAAGGTAGCAGGTAGCGCGCAAACAAGGCAAAAGGGTGTCATCCTTCAACATGGAGCCATTTTATTGGATTTGGATGAAGACAAGTTGTTTAGTTTATTTAAATATTCAAGCGAACGGGTAAAGGAACGGATGAAGAAGGCCTTCAAGGATAAGGCGGTTGCCATTAATGCAATCAGTCCAAGGCGGATTTCACTAGAAGAGGCAAAAGAGGCCTTTTATAAGGGGTTTGCTGAGGGGCTGAACATTGATCTTGAACCATATCAATTAACGGATGAAGAACTTGCATACGTTGAAAGAATAGCAAAAGAACGCTATGAGAGTGATGAATGGAATTTTAAACGGTAATTGGTAGCGGCTGCGGCCGCTTTTTCTATTTCCTGTTAAAAAAAAGTGGCAAGCCGCAAAATTTGTTGAATTTTCCTGTTTTAGGGCGAAAAACAAATAATAGCTTTTGTTTTCTCCCAAATCTAGTTTATTTTAAGTTTGACAAAATTAATGTTATTTGCTCACCATACAATATATAGTGGTGTCGAAAATATTATCGGTACTATATATTGATTTTTATGATTTATTTTGTTAACGTAAGTGTATTAAGACAACTAGATATAGCAAAACTTACTAGAACTTAACATAAGAAAGATTTATTTTGAAGGAGTTGTTCTCATGTCTGTAGTTTTTAGACAAAAAATGAATATTGATTTTGAAAGGTTGAATGAGGATATCCGCCTGTTCCCCCAAGTACACCCGGTTACCCCAGATATGAAAATAACTCATAAGGGTGTTTCACGTTTGGTCATGCTAGACCGTTACACCTTCAAAGACACAGCAAAAATTACCCTAACAAATGGCGACTTTGTTGTTTTAACGATTAAAGAAGATCCGAAATTTCCAGCAAGAGGTTTAGGAACGATCATGGAAATTGACTGGGAAAATAAAAAGGCTAAGGTTTTGATTGAAGAGGAGTTTAGAGGAGCGCTCGACAATCCTGAGGAAACAAGTACAGGGATCATCATCCGGTCTTTAGATGTCATTGAAAAGCCGTTGGAGCTCTTCTACGAGCAAATTGCGAAGCGGAATGCTACAGGCCTTGCATCTGTTGAAGAAACGGAAGAAAAGCGTAGAGAGTGGTTTGAAAGGTTCTATCAAGAGCTTGTAACGATGAACTTTATTCCAGCAGGCCGCGTCTTGTATGGTGCTGGGGCAAATACTGACGTGACATTCTTCAATTGTTACGTAATGCCGTTCGTTGCAGATTCCCGCGAAGGTATCTCTGACCATCGTAAGCAAGTAATGGAAATCATGAGCCGCGGCGGCGGTGTTGGTACAAATGGTTCAACATTGCGACCGCGTAATACCTTGGCTAGGGGCGTTAACGGAAAATCATCTGGATCGGTATCGTGGTTGGATGATATTGCGAAGTTAACGCATTTGGTTGAGCAGGGTGGGTCAAGACGCGGAGCACAAATGATCATGCTAGCGGATTGGCATCCAGACATTATTGAATTTATTATCTCGAAAATGCAAAATCCTAGAATTCTACGATTCTTAATTGAAAATACAAAAGATGAAACAATTAAAAAGCATGCAAAAGATAAGCTTAAACTCACACCATTAACACTACAAGAAACTGCAATGTACCAGGGAATCGTTAATTATAAAAACATTCCAGGTTATGGTGGTTTTGATGAACATATCATTGCTGATGCAGAAGAAAAATTAGCTACAGGTGGAAATTACACTGTCCATAATTCAGAATTCTTAACGGGTGCAAATATATCTGTATGTTTAACAAAAGAATTTATGGAAGCCGTTGAAAATGATGGTGAATATGAACTCCGTTTCCCATATGTTGAGCATTACAACGAAGAAGAAATGAAAATTTACAATGAAGAATGGCACCAAGTCGGTGATGTCCGCGAATGGGAAAAACTCGGACATAAAGTACGCGTGTATAAAAAGATTAAAGCAAAAGAGTTATGGAATTTAATTAACATTTGTGCTACTTACTCTGCCGAGCCGGGAATCTTTTTCATTGATAATGCAAACGATATGACCAATGCTAAAGCATATGGACAGCAAGTTGTAGCTACTAATCCATGTGGTGAGCAACCACTCGCACCATTTTCAGTCTGTAACCTTGCTGCTGTAAATCTTGCAGAAATGGCAGACAAGGAAACTAAAACTGTTGATTTTGAGAAATTAAAGAAAACGGTAGAAGTTGGCGTCAGAATGCAAGATAACGTAATTAACGCAACGCCATACTTCCTAGAAGAAAACAAAAAGCAAGCCCTTGGAGAACGCCGTGTTGGACTAGGTGTTATGGGCTTACACGATTTACTAATCTACTGTGAAACAAAGTACGGTTCATCTGAAGGGAACCAACTTGTTGATGAGGTCTTTGAAACCATTGCAACTACTGCCTACAGAACATCTGTAGAATTAGCCAAAGAAAAGGGAAGCTTCCCATTCTTAAACGGAGAAACAAGAGAAGATACAAACCGTTTACGACAAGCTTTTATTGAAACGGGATTTATGAAAAAAATGCCTGAAGATGTCCGTCAATCGATTTTAGAAAACGGAATAAGAAATTCCCATTTGCTAACTGTTGCTCCAACGGGGTCCACTGGAACAATGGTTGGGGTTTCCACCGGATTAGAGCCTTATTTCTCATTCTCTTATTTCCGCAGCGGACGTCTTGGTAAATTTATCGAAGTAAAAGCGGATATCGTGCAGGAATATTTAGATCAGCATCCGGAAGCAGATGCAGACAATCTTCCAAATTGGTTTGTGTCATCGATGGAGTTAGCTCCTGAAGCTCATGCAGATGTTCAGTGCGTTATTCAACGTTGGATTGACAGCTCCATTAGTAAAACGGTTAATGCACCAAAAGGCTACAGTGTTGAGCAGGTAGAGAAGGTTTACGAGCGACTGTACCGTGGTGGTGCAAAAGGCGGCACTGTTTATGTGGACGGATCAAGGGATTCACAAGTATTAACACTTAAAGCTGAGGAAAACACAAACGAGCAATTATCGATGTTTGAAGATAAACCAAAGCAGCATGTTGTCCTTGTTGATACCATTACTGACCTACGATCAACAGATGTAACAATCGGTTCTGAGGTTGGCAACACCTGCCCGGTCTGCCGCAAAGGAAAAGTTAAAGAAATGGGCGGCTGTAATACTTGTACCAATTGTGGTGCCCAACTAAAGTGTGGTTTATAGAGTTTTTAGGGGATGGAGATTATTTTCCATCCCTTTTTCAAATTTAAATTCAGTGAAGGACAAATCGTGTAATTGGTAAGGTGGATTTGTCCTTCAAAATGGAGATGAAGAACAAAAAGGGTGATCGAGAGGAGAGATTTGTCCTTCATGCTGCAATGAGGAGTTCTTTTATCATGCATGAAAGAAGATAAAAATGATCAATATGCGGCAATTATTTGAACAATCTACATTCTTCACATGTTCTTCATCCGATTATGGTATCGTAAATCTATTCCAACATGGCAGGGTGAGTATATGTACAATTTATTTAGTCAAATAAGTTCTGTCTTAAGCCAACCGTTTTTGAATATGACCAATAGTTTAGAAGCCTGGCCGATCATATTTGCATTAATACTAGGACTGGTTGGAGCACTTGCCCCGTGCCAGCTTACGGGAAATATAAGTGCAATCACGCTGTATGGAAACAGTTCGATTCAAAAAAGAATTGTCTGGAAGGATGTTTTCAGTTTTACCTTGGGTAAAATAGTGGCCTTTTCCCTATTAGGCGGATTAGTTTGGCTGCTAGGCAAGGGAATTGAACAAAATCTCATCCTTTATTTTCCGTGGCTTCGGAAAATTATGGGCCCAATCTTAATCATTGTAGGATTATATATGTTGGGTTTTATAAAATTAAGGGGGACTATCACTCTATTTAAACAATCAACAAAGTACAAGCGGGAAAATCAATTCGGTTCTTTCATGCTAGGGTTTAGTTTTTCTTTGGCTTTTTGTCCAACCATGTTTATTTTGTTTTTCGTCACATTAATGCCAGTAGTGCTGTCAAGCCCATATGGCTTTATTCTTCCCTCCATTTTTGCGCTAGGAACTGCGTTACCGCTCTTATTCGTCATTTTGATTATTTGGTATCTTGGTGGTGGTGGTGTATTAATGAAAAAGGGAAGGAAATTTGGCACTAGTATTCAAAGACTGGCTGGGGTCCTAATGCTCCTGTTAGGTATATTTGATACCTTAACGTATTGGTCACTCTAAATTAAAAAGGCAGTATTGAGAATCAAGTACGTTGCACCTAATTAAGTGATTTTCGACACTGTTCGTACCGTTATAAAAAAATATAATGAAATTATGATTGAAATAGATTTTGAACAAATGATGAAAAGGCAATAATCTTTTTAAAAAAATAAAAGCCAACCTCTTTACATAGGGTAGGGGGGTATGGTAGCATACGATCATAGGAGTTCACATTATAAAATTTTAACAATGAAAGGTTGGTTTTTTATGGAGAAGATTACTCTAAGCGTACAAGGTATGTCTTGTGACCATTGTGTGAAAGCAGTAGAAGGAAGTGTTGGTGCACTTAACGGAGTTGCCGCTGTAAAGGTAAATTTAAAAGCTGCAACAGTTGATGTGGAATTTAACCAGCAGCAGGTTTCCTTGGATCAAATTAAAGAAACCATCGATGACCAAGGTTACGATGTGAAATAAGCAGTAAAACAACGTGCTTTCTCGTAGCACGTTCTTTTTTCTAAATTATATACCTATATGGGGTATAAGGAGTTGGCTTTTATGAGTCATAGTCTCAAAGAAACAAATATACAAATTTCGGGGATGACCTGTGCGGCCTGTGCAACAAGAATTGAAAAGGGTCTAAACAAGCTAGTTGGTGTTGAGTCGGCTAATGTTAACCTTGCCTTAGAAAAATCCGCCATTAAATATGACCCATTGCAAATCAATGTTGACGATATTGAAAAGAAAATTAGAGATTTAGGGTACGAGGTTGTTACCGAGAAGACAGAGCTTGACATCACCGGGATGACCTGTGCTGCCTGCTCAACAAGAATCGAAAAAGGCCTAAATAAATTAGAGGGAGTCATCAAGGCAAATGTGAACTTGGCTCTTGAAAAAGCAACAATAGAGTTCAACGGCTCCGTCCTTTCGACAAACGATATAATAAAAAAGGTTGAGAATCTGGGTTACGGAGCAAAGATTAAAGAAGGAGCGAAGGATTCTAGTGACTATCGCGAAAAGGAAATTGCCAAACAAACGAAAAAGTTACTATTTTCGGCGATCTTGTCAGTGCCCTTATTATGGGCAATGGCTGGCCACTTTTCGTTTACATCCTTTATTTGGGTACCAGAAATATTTATGAATCCTTGGTTCCAGTTTCTACTGGCCACTCCCGTCCAGTTTATCATTGGCAGCCAATTTTATATCGGGGCCTATAAGGCGCTTAAGAATAAAAGCGCCAATATGGATGTACTTGTTGCTTTGGGTACTTCAGCCGCTTATTTCTACAGCCTTTACCAGGCCATCTTAACCATTAGCGGTAAGGTTCATATGGTGGAGCTCTATTTTGAAACGAGTGCTGTATTGATTACCTTGATTATTCTAGGAAAGTTGTTTGAAGCAAAAGCAAAAGGCCGGTCCTCTGAAGCCATAAAAAAATTGATGGGACTTCAGGCGAAGACGGCCGTTGTCGAACGAGAAGGAATGGAGCTGGAAATTCCTCTTGAGGAAGTAGTCGTTGGCGATTTCCTCCATATTAAACCGGGTGAAAAGATTCCAGTTGATGGGATTATTATTGAGGGTCAGTCAGCAATTGACGAGTCGATGTTAACCGGTGAAAGTGTGCCTGTTGATAAAAAAATCGGCGATCCCGTGATTGGTGCAACCATAAACAAAAATGGCTTTTTAAAGGTTAAAGCCGCAAAGGTCGGTAAAGATACAGCGTTAGCACAAATTATTAAACTAGTGGAGGAAGCTCAAGGCTCAAAGGCTCCTATTCAACGACTTGCTGATAAAATTTCCGGTGTGTTTGTTCCGATTGTTGTGGGCTTAGCAGTTCTAACGTTTATTGTGTGGTATCTATGGGCAACTCCAGGGGATTTTGCGGAAGCTCTCGAGAAAATGATTGCAGTCCTTGTCATTGCCTGTCCATGTGCCCTAGGGCTTGCTACACCAACATCGATAATGGCTGGTTCCGGTCGTTCTGCTGAATACGGCATCCTTTTTAAAGGCGGCGAACATTTAGAAATGACCCACCGGATTATTGCTGTTGTCCTAGATAAAACCGGCACGGTTACGAACGGAACTCCTGTACTAACCGATGTTTTCCCGGTTGAAACATGGACTGAAGAAGAATTCTTAGTAATCGTTGGCTCAGCAGAAAAACAATCGGAACACCCGCTGGCCGAAGCTATTGTCAAAGGAATAAAAGAAAAGGGAATGCCTTTGAAGGGGGTTTCGAGGTTTGAAGCTATCCCCGGGTTTGGCATTAAAGCAACTGTGGATGGAAATGAAGTGTTAATTGGTACACGAAAATTAATGAACATGTATGATGTCAATGTTGAAAAATCTCTTAAAATAATGTCTGAATTAGAGACGGTTGGTAAAACTGCCATGCTTGTGGCGATCAATGAACAATATGCAGGGTTGGTTGCTGTTGCAGATACCATCAAGGGAACTTCCAAAATGGCAATTGGGCGTTTGAAGGAAATGGGACTCGATGTCATTATGATTACAGGTGATAATCAGCGGACTGCGGAGGCAATTGCCACACAAGCGGGGATTGATCATGTTATCGCTGAAGTTCTTCCCGAGGGAAAAGCCGATGAAATCAAAAAATTGCAGTCACAAGGCAAGAAAGTGGCTATGGTTGGAGACGGAATTAATGATGCCCCGGCATTAGCAATTGCTGACATTGGAATGGCCATTGGCACCGGAACAGATGTCGCAATGGAAGCGGCTGATATCACACTGATTCGCGGTGATTTAAATAGCATTGCAGATGCCATCTTTATGAGTAAAAAGACCATTACGAATATTAAACAAAATCTGTTCTGGGCGCTGGCCTATAACTCATTGGGAATCCCAATTGCGGCTCTTGGGTTCCTTGCACCATGGCTTGCCGGTGCTGCGATGGCATTCAGTTCTGTTTCGGTTGTTCTGAATGCATTGCGATTACAAAAAGTAAAACTATAGAATGTTAACGACAGATTGTTTTTAATGGGCTGACACATAATTGTCAGCCTTTTTCAATTTTTACACTATCTATAGCTATTATACTGAATACATATAAATTCTCGTTAAGGGTGATTTCCATGAATCAGATCTTATTAGTTGAAGATGAACAAAGCGTTTTAGGAGTAATAAAAGCCTATTTAGAAAAAGCAGGATACCTGGTTCGCTCCGCTGATACGGGATTAAAAGGAATTGATCTTTTTATGGCTGAAAGATTTGACCTGGTTATTCTAGATTTAATGCTGCCGGATATTAGCGGTGAAGAGGTCTGTAAAATTGTTCGACAAACCTCTGATGTTCATATTTTTATGTTGACAGCAAAAGGGTCTTTAAATGACCGCATCGAGGGATTAAGGATTGGGGCGGATGAATATTTAATCAAACCATTTAGTCCAAGGGAGTTGATTGCGAGGGTAAACGCTCTTTTCCGCAGACTAAACGGTAGGGTTCATTCTTCTAGTGTCATTTTTGATGATGGGAATCTGCTAATAGATTGCTCGAAAAGGACGATTAAAGTTAGCGGTGCGGAAAAGTCCTTTACTCCAAATGAGTTCGATATATTAAGGACACTTGTTGCGAATAAAGGAAAGGTTTTATCAAGGGATCAACTCATTGATACATTATATGGGGAAGAATTTAATGGCTTTGATCGGACAATTGATGTCCATATCAAAAATATTCGTAAAAAGATTGAAAAAGATACGAAGAATCCCAAATATATTGTAACCGTGTTGAAAGCAGGATATAAGTTTGGGGGCTGTGTTAAATGCACTCCATCAGTAAAAGACTAAGTATTTTATTTATACTGTGTACACTTGCCACCATCCTGCTCGTTACATTGTTTGTCAACTTTACCGTTACCAATAAGTTTGATCAATATATGGTTGATATTCAAAATAGGAGATATCAAAGAATTGTCACCTATTTAGAAGATGTTTACAAGAGAGAAGGGGAATGGTCAGTAAATACTGGTGTTGAGTTGATGCATGAGGCATATATGGGGAATTATTGCTTGACACTAATGGATGATAAGAAACAAACAGTGTGGGGAATGAATCCTAATGAAATCAAAAACCAGCTAAATATGAATGAAATGCCTACTCAGAAGAATGGTGTTTATACAACCAAAACTTTTGCCATAAAGGTAGATTCAAAAAAAGTGGGATATGTCGATATTGGGCAGTATTCATCAATCCTCCTCACAGAGGAGGATATCAACTTTAAAAGCTCCATTAATAAAAGCATTATTGCCAGCGGGATTCTGACCCTCATTATTATAGGCGGATTTAGCTTTTATTTTTCAAAACAATTTTCCAATCCAATTAAAGAAGTGGCACAGTTATCAGTAAATTTATCTAAAGGAAATTTTGAAACCAAATCCAGTATTAAAAGTAATCTTTTGGAGCTGGAAGATTTACAAAAAAGTGTAAATATCTTAGCGGGAAAATTAAAGTATCAGGACACACTGAGGAAAAGGTTAGTTTCCGATATATCACATGAAATTAGAACCCCATTAAATGTCTTGCAAAATAATCTAGAGGCGATGATTGATGGCGTGTATCCGGTGACAACCGAGAAATTACATGCTTTAAATGAAGAAGTCATCCGGTTCGGAAAATTAATTAATAGCTTAAATGTGTTAAAGCATTTTGAAGCTGAAAGTACAAAGCTAACCTATGAAACCATCTATCTGGATGAATTCATTACTGAAATTTGCAAGGGCTTTTACCTAGATGCAGAAAAAAAGAATATCAGTTTTCAGTATCATGTACAACCGAATCATAAATACTTGATAACTGGTGACAAAGACCAACTTAAACAGGTATTTATTAACCTTGTCGCTAATGCCATTAAATTTACTACATTTGAAGGCATAGTGCTGATCAAATTATATGAAAATGGAAAAAATATTGTTGTCGAAGTATGTGACAATGGGATGGGAATTAAGGATGAAGATTTGCCCTTTATCTTTGAAAGACTATATCGCGGGAAGATGGACAGGCAGAAAATTGAAGGGAAGGGGATTGGCTTAACCATCGTGAAGAGTATTCTGCAGCTTCACAATGCTGGTATAGATGTAGAAAGTAAAGTAGGAATCGGAACGAAATTTACGATCTATTTTAATGAAAATAAAAAAAGTTAATAAGTTGGGGATAACATCCCAAATTATTAACTTTTTACTTACTGAATGTATTTGCTTCTCATATCCTCTAAATCAACGGAATTTACATCTTTAACAACATCAATTATTCCAAGCAATTCCTCTTCATTTAGATAAATACCGTATGTGCCAGCTTTCTCGATCGAAAATTCAATATCAACGATTTCCTTCGCGCCAGTAAATTCAGTCACGATTTGTTTAGTATTGGCATTCATGGTAATAAAAGCTCCGTTAGGCTGATCAAAAGAAGTTAAATCAATGGACATCTTCGTTTTTAATGCTTGATTAGCAACAATGATGAGCGGTTCTAGTTCGTATCCAATACCTTTAATGGCAATGGATTGTTCATTATTTGATAGTTGAATCGTTTGCACTAAACGTTCAGTAGGGACCAAGCTAATATCAGTTCCATAAATACTTGGCTTAGTTTGATTTGAAGCCGATGCCGTAGAATTGGTCGAAGAATCCATACCCTTGGCGCCACTGCTTGCTGTTTTAACTTTCTTTAGGTCATCTACTACCTTAATGACTCCCTGTTTCATTCCCATCCAACAGCTAAACGGAATATCCTCATTACCTGGTGTGAATTCGATGATGTTATTGCCACTTTGAAGTTTCTGTTCAACATTGATATCAGGAACAACAATCGTACTATTACAGCCTGTGATTTGTTCACCCTCTACGACCCATTTAACAGGCATACCTTTTTGAACATAAAGCGTATTAGGTGTATAGCCATAAACGTTGGCTGTCATATGTAGAACTTGGATCCCATCCTTGATGGTAGCTTTTGTAGCAGTTGCGGCCGAAGCGGAATCATCTCCGGAAGTGATCATATTAGCTAACATAGAGCCGGGGCTAAAATTCATTCCCACAAGTGCTAAACCCCTATTGCTCATAACTAAGCCAAGAACGACAATGAGAATTCCACTAAATTTAAGGATTTTCTTTGTGTAGCCTTTACTTAAAAGACTTGATACAGCCCCGAAAGTCAACATTAGCGGGACAGTTCCAATGGCAAACATGAACATGGATAGCGCTCCACTGATTGCGCTGCCGGTGCCCAACGCATATAGCTGCAACGTTTGCAGGGGACCGCAAGGCATTAACCCATTAAGCATGCCAATAAAAAACGGTGTCTTCGGTTTTGATTTCGTTAACATTTTTATAGCAGAAGATGGCAATTTAAACTGAACCTTTCTAAATGCCTTAAAACCTGCCATATTAAAGCCCATCATAACCATGAATACACCGGCTAGAATTTGCATGATAGATTTAGTGGTTAGTGAAAGTGCAAATACAGAACCAATCGCACCAACGATTCCCCCGATGATGGTATAGGCCGTAACCCTTCCAAGGTTATATAAAATAGCCGGTTTCATTGCTTCAAATTTATTTTTACTTTCCTTCCCAATGGTTTGTGAAAGCATAATTCCGCCGCACATTCCTACGCAATGGAGGGAAGTAATCACCCCAAAAACAAATAAAACGGCATAGGAAGCATTTTTAAGCTTATCTTCCATATTAAAGCTGCCGGTATTTATGCCAAACAGAAAAATAGCGGCAACAACCATAATGATTCCAATGACCTTAAAGCCTTTGCCATTTTCAGTGCTGTAACCGATACGATTGATTGCTGCCTTTATCTGGTCCCTGCTGCATGATTCCTCATTAAACACAACATCTGCGAATTGGCCCGTAAAATTCGCCTTAACTTCGATGACACCATTTATCTTTTTTACCGTTCTTTCAATCCGCTTTTCACATGATGTACAGGTCATATCATACACCTTTATTCTTTCCTTCCGTATACCCATAAGGTTCTCCACCTTTACAAATTAATGAGAATCATAAAATGATAGGGTAAGTGTATGAAATCGATATGTTGATGATATGAAGAAAAATGATAAACT
Source organism: Neobacillus sp. OS1-2 (assembly GCF_030915505.1). GTDB lineage: Bacteria > Bacillota > Bacilli > Bacillales > Cytobacillaceae > Neobacillus. The sequence continues at coordinate 410,854 of NZ_CP133265.1, read as the reverse complement.
GGTGAACATTATGTAGACAAAATGGGTACAAAAAATGTCCAGCTTAATAAAAATTTTCCCCCTGTCCAATGTACTATTTTGGCGATGTGCTGATTAAAGATGTAAAAATGAGTTCATCTTAGGAGTGGCTGCCATGAAAATAGACGGGGTTTTTTCCGGAGGGGGAATTAGAGGGTTTTCACTCATTGGAGCTTATGAAGAAATCGAAAATAGGGGTTTGGAGTTTGTAAGAGTTGCGGGAACAAGTGCAGGATCCATTGTTGCAGCTTTAATTGCCGCAGGCTATACGAGTAAAGAAATTTATCAATTAGTTGACGAGTTCGATTTGCCCAAAATGCTCGATGCCCGGAAATCCATCATTCCATTTTCAATTGCAAAATGGCTGCATGTTTATTGGAAGCTAGGTCTTTATAAGGGAAATGAACTAGAAAAATGGATGAAAGAAAAGCTTGAAGCAAAAGGGCTAAGGACATTCTCTGATCTTCCGTCCCATGCCTTAAGAGTTATCGCGTCAGACCTTTCCAATGGGCGAATGGTCGTTTTGCCTGATGATTTAGAAAAATACGGAATTTCTCCTGGCTCATTCTCAATTGCAAAGGCAATCAGAATGAGCTGCAGTATCCCCTACTTTTTTGAACCTGTGAGATTGCGCTCAATAGATGGTGTAAATGTTTTGGTGGATGGCGGGGTCCTTAGTAATTTCCCCATGTGGCTTTTTGATAAGGATAATGTAAAAAAAGTTAGGCCGGTACTAGGGATTAAATTGAGCCCCAGCGAATATGAACATGAAAAACATCAAATAAAAAATGGCTTTCAACTAATGGGGGCATTGTTTGAGACCATGAAGGATGCCCATGATCAACGGTATATTTCGAAGAAACATGTCGAAAATATTATTTTTATCAAAGCTGAAGGGGTATCTTTAATTGAATTTAATTTAACAGAGGAAAAAAAGCAAAAATTATTTGAAATTGGAAGAGAACATGCAAATTTATTTTTAAATAAATGGGGGTATTAAAAAAATCGAGTGTCTAAAAAGACGCTCGATTTTTCTTTTTTCCCTTTTTTCCGTCGATAACAGTCAAGTGAGCAGGCGATTTCTTTTTGGTCTTGTTGTTTTTCTTTAATGTTGTTAATGTCCCAAGAGAAGAGGTTTTCACGGTTGTATCCCCACTCTTTTGCTGTAATCGTTTTTTCGACCTTTTTGCTGCTTTAAGAAATGCCCGCTGCTCTTTTTTCTGAGGGCTCGAATTTGAAAACTTACGAAAAAGGAAAAATATCGCCAGTCCGATCAATGCGATGACAGCTATTCTCTGAATGAAACCGGCAGGATTGGCTGTAAATGAACCGAAAAGGCCAAGTAGAGCAAGAATAATGAGTATCCCAACAATAATAACAGGCGCCCGATTTTTCAAGAATGCCACCTCCCTAAGAGCATCTTAAGCATTTTTTTATTCTTTTAAACACATAAAAACAAAGATTTAGACAATTTCTTTACTTTCCATTTCAAATTCCGATTCCCTTTCCCGTTTAAGTAATTCGTTAAAGGAAAGAATTGCCACTTCCACTTGATCATTATTTGGTTCCTTCGTCGTTAACAATTGAAGCCAAAGCCCTGGAAGTCCTAAATACTTCAAAATTGGAATATGACGTAGTTTGTTAGTGACCTGCAAGACTTCAAAAGCAATTCCTAACACGACTGGTATTAGGAGAAGCCGATCGACTATTCGTAACCATAGCGGTGACGTAGGCACTAACATATAAACAAACACACCAACGATAACGGTAAATAAGATAAAACTGCTGCCGCATCGGTAGTGCAGTCGAGAATGTGCCTGAACATTTTCGACAGTTAACTCTACCCCTGCCTCAAAGGTGTTAATTACTTTATGCTCGGCACCATGATATTGAAACACTCGTTTGATTAACGGGGTAAGTGAAACAAAGTATATATAGGTAAGAAGCAACAAAAGCTTAAAGAAACCTTCAACCAAAACTTGAGCAAAATCCGAAGGGAAAATGGGTTTCGTTAGGACTGCTAAAAAGACTGGTATTAACGTAAAAGCAAATTTCCCGAATAAAAAGGAAAGGACACCAATAGCGGCTACACCTAAATACATAGTTAACTTAGAAACTTCTTTTTCTTTTATTGTATCATCGTCTTTTGGATCTACATCGTATCTCTCTGTTGAGAAATTTAAATGTTTTGACCCATTGGCACTAGATTCAATAATCGCAATAATCCCGCGTAGGAAAGGGATTTTCTTAAATCCTGTTAAAGCAGGATTTGCTTTTCGCGGTAAATGAAAATATTCAACAGAACGGTCGTTTCTGCGAACTGCGGTAATATAATGATGCTTTCCGCCAAACATGACTCCTTCAACGACCGCTTGGCCGCCATATACGGGTTTTTGAGAATTGGACATGGTTATGAACACCAACCTAAACTGTAGTTGCACAATTGCAGACATATGAAAAATCTGTTTGTACTTACATTTATTCTACTAGAAAAATGAAAAAACCTCTAGGAAGACAGAATATTTCCAAATAAATTTCGTGAAAATTTTTTTTCATGTAAAGATTGGACAGCAATGGGCATAATAATGCTTGAATTTACCATCATCATATCAAATGAATTGCTTGTTGATCATAAGGCATGGATGGTAAGGATATTTCCAAAGTTAACAAAAAAACAGGGGGTTATTACTTTGTCGGATAATAAAAAGTTAGGAAATTATCCAAAACAAATGTCCTTTACTGTAATGGTTTTTTGGACAGGTTTATTTGGAGGGCTGTTTTGGGGAACGATTGGGTACATTGCGTCCTTTTTCAATTTTACAGAAGTTAGCCCCCATGTCATTATCGAACCATGGGCTCTTGGTGATTGGAAAAATGGCTGGCTCGGGACAGTTATCTCCATTATACTTATGGGTGCATTATCGATTATTGCTGCGTTTGTTTACTACGCTTTACTACGGAAATTCAAAGGATTTTGGTTTGGTCTTGGTTATGGTGTCGTGTTATTTCTATTGGTATTTTTTATCCTGAATCCTCTATTTCCCGGAATGAAGCCATTTGCAGATTTAAGCAGAGATACCGTCATTACATCCATTTGTTTATATATCGTATATGGAATTTTCATTGGATATTCCATTAATTACGAGTTTGAACTTAATAAGGTGCAAGTGAACGAGGCTTCAACCTAAGCCCAAGATTAGTTTGAATTATCAGTTTGTGTTAAACTATTCTTATCCTTGACAGAAGAGAAATGGAGAGTAGAAACTTATGGAAAAAGTAGATAAATTAAGATCGAATTTTTCGCAATATGGTATTGATGGGATTCTAATTACCAGTCCTTTTAATCGCCGTTACATATCTAACTTTACCGGAACTGCCGGTGTTGTTTTAATTACAGCCGATAAGGCGCAGTTTATTACAGACTTCCGCTACATTGAGCAAGCATCAAAACAGTGCCAAGGTTTTGAAATTGTCAAATTTTCTAGTTCCATTCCCGAAGAAATAGCACGACTCGCTAAGGAATTAGGAATTAAAAAACTAGGTTTTGAGGAAGCTCATGTTACCTATTCTTTATTTAAAGTATATGAGAAAGAAGTGGAAGCTGAACTTGTACCGATTTCCGATGTAATTGAAAAGTTACGCTTGATTAAGACCGATGCAGAGATTAAGATATTAAAGGTAGCAGCAGATATTGCTGATGCTGCATTTAAACACATTTTAGACTTCATTCGACCTGGAAAAACGGAACTTGAGGTATCGAATGAATTAGAGTTCTTTATGAGAAGGGCCGGAGCGACCTCATCTTCCTTTGATACTATTGTGGCATCAGGTCATCGTTCTGCATTGCCGCACGGTGTCGCAAGTGATAAAGTGATCGAGGCTGGAGATTTTGTTACTATGGATTACGGTGCCTATTACAATGGGTATGTCTCTGATATAACCAGAACAGTTGCTGTTGGTGAGCCCAATCCCAAGCTTAAAGAAATTTATGACATTGTTCTTGAAGCGCAGTTACTTGGTATGGCAGGATTCAAACCAGGACTAACAGGTAGGGAAGCGGATGCTTTAACTAGAAACTACATAACGGAAAAGGGTTTTGGAGACTACTTTGGTCATTCAACAGGTCATGGCATTGGACTTGAGATTCACGAAGGTCCTGGCTTATCAATGAAATCTGAAGTTACTTTAGCACCAGGAATGGTTGTAACGTGTGAACCGGGTATCTATATCCCAGGTCTTGGCGGTGTTCGAATTGAAGATGATACGCTCATAACCCAAAACGGTAACGAGGCATTTACCCATTCAACCAAAGAACTAATTATACTGTAATGGATTTAGGAGGATTTAATTATGATTTCTGTTAACGATTTTAAAACAGGGTTAACAATTGAAGTAGATGGAGGCCTATGGCGCGTCCTGGATTTCCAACATGTTAAGCCTGGTAAGGGTGCAGCGTTTGTACGTTCAAAGCTGCGTAATCTTCGAAATGGTGCGATTCAAGAAAAAACATTCCGTGCCGGTGAGAAAGTAGAAAAAGCGCAAATCGATAACCGAAAAATGCAATATCTGTACGCAAGCGGTGATTCCCATGTGTTTATGGATATGGATTCCTATGAACAAGTAGAACTTCCAGCAAGCAATATTGAATACGAACTAAAGTTTTTAAAAGAAAACATGGAAGTCCATATTATGATGTTTAATCATGAAACATTGGGTATTGAATTGCCAAATACGGTTGAATTAGAGGTAACGGAAACGGAGCCAGGAATTAAAGGTGATACAGCTTCCGGCGGCACTAAGCCTGCAACCCTTGAAACGGGCCTAATGGTTCAAGTTCCATTCTTTGTTAACCAAGGAGATAAATTAATCATCAATACAACAGAAGCTTCTTACGTGTCACGTGCGTAATTTGTTTCCAATCAAAAGGTCTTTGTCCGAAAACCGGACAAAGACCTTTTCTTTTAAAGAAATAAGAAAGTATAGATTTCGACTTCGAGAATTGTCTAGCTCCAGCGCCCTAGCGGCTAGTATCCTTCGCGCGAATATAATTACCACTTTTATAAGATTAAAAACTTCACTAAATAGTAAGAATTAGGAACAATTAGACCAGTCCCTTTTTGTTAAAATAAACTAGAATAAGACCTTAAAGGGAAGGGGTGAAACAGAACTATGAAACGAATAACATCTCTTTTGTTCCTTTTCATTTTAATTGCGATTGCAGCAGCTGGCTGCAGTTCTAAAATGGATGATGTGACGCTTGATAAAAAACATACGCCACTTCCAGATTATGTATTAAATTCTTCGGAAAAAATTCAAGAGACCTATATCTTGGCATCCACCTATCCGGATGTTGTTGCACAAGTCCCTTGCTATTGCGGATGCTTTGCACAGGATGGTCATAAAAGCAATTTAGATTGCTTTATTGATCAAATGGGATCAAATAATGCTGTTAAAGAATGGGATTCGATGGGTATATCGTGAGACGTCTGTATTGATATCGCCCGGGAGGCGATCGAAATGCATCTTGACGGTAAAAGCCCTAAGAAAATTTATCAGTTAATCACTAAGAAGTATGAAGATTTTGGGGAACCAACTCCAACACCTGAACCAAAGTAGGGAATAACCCATGAAAAGAATATTAATCGGGTTCTATATTTTGATTATTATTGGAATTATTGTTTGTATAAGTAATAGCGATATTTTTGCCAGGAAGAATTCGAAAGCGATTGCTGCAGGAGAAAAGCTATATACAAAAAATTGTCTTATCTGCCATGGGAGCACAGGAAAAGGTGAAGGCGCAAATGCTGGAACGGCACTTAATAGCCAGAATCTTCTTAGCTCTGTATCAGATAAAGACTTGTATAATTCCGTGAAATTTGGCAGGGAAGGCACTGGTATGCCTGCATATGGACCTAGATTATCCGAAAAGGATTTATTAAATCTTGTCGACTTTATACGGAATTGGCAAACAGAAGATATTGAATTTGATGTACCAAAAGTAATTTCTGGTGATCTGGAACGTGGAGAAAAACAATATAATTTGTATTGTCTTAATTGTCATGGCGAAGCAGGTGCCGGTAAATTGAAAATGGGAACCGTTCTCGCCAATCCCCAGTATTTAAAATACACAACGGATCAGCAAATTTGGATTGGTACAGCCTATGGTCGGGAAGAAACAAGAATGGGCCCTTCGTTAAAAGGACTTGAAGGTGCCAGGCAATTAAAAAAAGAGGATATAACCGATATTGTTACTTATATTCGTTCCTTAGAGAAAAAATAATAGAATGACATCAAAACCCTGAATCCAAATAGGAATCAGGGTTTTTCTTTTTCCTCTTTTGGAATTTGTGTCCATTTTGTGGTGTTTTTTTGACAAAAACACAAACGTTTCTACCCTTTAACAAAATGTTCAAGAGTGCGTCAACAACAATGGTTTGATAACGGTTATATTTATTTCAAAGAGGACTATAGTGAAAATCGGAACCTTCTATGAATGAGTTTTGAAGGTCAAGGAGGATTAATATGCACAAGAATAAATGGTTGGCGTTGTTTGTCATTGCATCGTTCCTCACTAGTTTTATTAGCCCAAAAGCTAGTGCTGAAACTGCATTTCAGGCAGAGAAGTTCCCTTTTAAAGAGATGCAAGTTCAGGTAATGCCGGAGTTTGATTACCCAGAGGATTGGGGAACTAGAGATATCCCATCATTACTTGTAGGTCAGTACGGAACCATCACCAACAAGAGCGGTCAGGACTATGAGGGGAAAATTGAAATTCCCGTCCCCGCATTGGAAAAAGGATTTGAAGCCTATTTGGTAGCAGAGTTTCCAGAAGAAAATAAGCCTGAAGTACAACGTCCATATGATGTTGACAAAGAAAAGGGAATTGTGACCTGGAAGCCGGCAAAAGCAATCAAAAATAATGGAACATATAAATTTGTCATCGAGTACTATACCAAATCTATCGACGTTAAAGATAAAAAGAGCTTTACATATCAACTAGTTAATAATGCTGATATTGAACAATTGGATGTGGTCTTTTACGCACCAATGGCAGCAAAGGAAATCAAGCTAGAGCCTAAGGCGGAAAGTAATACAAAAAGTGAGTATGATGAAGAGCTATATTACTACCAATATAAAAATGTAAAAGCTGGAGATAACCTGAATTATTCCTTCTCCTATAAGAAAGACGGAACAGAATCTACCATGGAAGCAATCAATAAAAAACAACCGCCAAATGATGAAAACCATAGTGGAGTGACGGCAACAGACCAAGTTACTAAAGGAGGAACGGACAATTCAAAGCGTCCAATCATTGGCGTAGGTGGAGCATCGATTATTGGAATTGCCCTTATTATTGCTGGACTCTTTGTTTTCCTAGGATTGAAGGGTAATGCCGTAACACGACGAGGAACAGCAAATAAGAATACAAAAAGTAAACAACAACCAAAGCATACGACCGGCAAAAAGGATACCATATCAGCAAATGTTGAAGAAAAGAAAGAACTACGGAAAAAGCTTTTAACCGGAAAGATTGACCAAGAAATGTATGAAGAAGAAATGAAAAAATTAATGTAATGAGGTGGGTCGAATGAAAAAGAATACGATTGTGATGCTTGGAGGATTTATTATAGCCGGAGCTATTGTGTTCCTTCTTATGGCAGCAACGCCGGGTTCGAGCGGTGTTGAGTTAACCATGAAAGAGTTAATGGCGACACAAGAACAGCATAAAGAGGACTTTGTAACAGTAGAGGGTTTATTAATTGAAGACTCAATTAAATGGAATCCAGACAAAATTGAATTGAAATTTGATGTGAAAGACAACGAAGGTAACCTTATGCATGTCATTCATAACGGCCCCAAACCTGACAACTTTTCTGAAGGGGTTATTACCATTCTCCAAGGATCTCCTACTAAAAAAGATACATTTGCAGCTGAATCTGTGAAAACCAGATGTCCTTCAAAATATGAAGGTAAAGACATGAAGGATTATGATCCTGAAACACATAAAGAAAAGTTAAATCAACCACCGAAAGAAAAATAACAGGCTCAAGAATAAGAAGGTGACGACATGTTTTTATTTGCCAACGCAACAATTTATATTGGATTAGCCATTGCCATTTTTTCGCTCCTCATTCTTACCTTGGGGATCAGTACCAAAAACCAAAAATTTATTAATAGCGGAAAAGGTGGAATGATTGCATTATTTATCTGCGCAGCATTTGCGATGCTTTCCTTGTTTTACCTTTTAGCAACATCTCAGTTCCAGTACGAATACGTAAGTGATTATACAAGCAGTGAATTGCCAATCATTTATAAACTAACTGCTCTTTGGGCAGGGAATGCTGGTTCCTTATTATTATGGACATTCTTTTTAACTCTCTACATGATTATGATTACCTTTTCGCGGAAGATGAAAGGAAATCCAATGGTTCCTTACATCTCTGCCATACTGATGGCCAATGCGGTTTTCTTCTTCTTCATCTTAGGTTTTGTCGCAAAACCATTTTTATTATTAGATACTGTTCCGATCGAAGGAAAAGGGTTAAACCCTATGCTGCAAAACCCTGGAATGATCATTCATCCTGTTACCCTTTACCTTGGGTACGTAGGTCTTGCCGTTCCATTTGCCTTTGCAATGGCTGCCCTGCTTCTGAAAAATGTTGATGATTTCTGGATTAAAATGACGAGACGCTGGACGATAGTTGCTTGGTTATTCTTAAGTCTTGGAAATATCTTTGGCGGTCAGTGGGCATATGTGGAACTGGGCTGGGGCGGCTACTGGGCATGGGATCCGGTTGAAAATGCTTCCTTTATGCCATGGTTAACAGCTACCGCCTTCTTACATTCCGTGATGATTCAAGAGCGGAAAAATATGCTGAAAATATGGAATATCAGCCTAATAATTGTTTCTTATGCCCTTACACTGTTTGGAACATTCCTTGTACGAAGCGGCGTTCTAACATCTGTCCATGCATTTGCAAATTCAAATCTAGGATTATACTTCTTAATCTTCATGGGTATTGCCGTCATTCTAGCATTATATGTTTTAATGAGCCGCTACAACCTGCTTAAACGCAGTGCAGGGGAATTTAATTCGTTTGTATCAAAAGAGAGCAGCTTCTTAGTTAACAATCTACTACTTGTCGGGGCAGCATTTGCCGTGTTCTGGGGAACCATTTTTCCACTAGTATCTGAAGCTATACGCGGTACCAAAGTCACTGTAGGTCTGCCATTCTTTAATAAAGTGGAAGCACCTATTCTTTTATCGATGATGTTTGTCATGGCCGTTTGTCCCATGCTTGCCTGGCAGCGTTCTACTATTAAAAATCTTAAGAAAAACTTTATGATTCCAGCAATCCTTGCGATTGTTGGCATGACACTCATGGTGGTATTAGGGATTCAAAAAGCGTGGGCAGTCATTGGCTACGGAGTTATCATTCTATTATTAATTACCCATTTCCTAGAGTTTTATAGAGGGGTAAAAGCTAGAAGAAAAATGACGAAAGAAACACCTATTGTAGCATTATATCGTTTAATGATCCGGAACCGCCGCAGATATGGCGGATATATCGTTCATCTTGGGATTGCTTTCATTACTATGGGGATTATTGGCTCACAAAACTACGATGTTGAGACTATGAAAACGGTACCTCTTGGGGGGACGATTGAGCTTAAGGACTATCGGATCAACTATGAGCGTTTAGACCAGAAAAAAGAAGGAATTAACGATATCGTTTATGCAGACTTAACTGTATTTAGGAATGGGAAAAAGTTAGGAACTTTCCAACCTGAAAAAGTATTCTATGGAAACTGGGAACAGCCTTCATCCGAAGTGGCGATTATTTCTTCCGTTAAAGAAGACCTATATATTGTCCTAAGTGCTTGGGAGGATGATGGTAAAGCCACATTTGTAGTGAAAATAAATCCGATGATGAACTGGTTATGGTTCGGGTCTTTCATGATCGTGATTGGTGCACTATTCGCCGTTTGGAACGGAAAATATGGAAATGTCACTCCGAGATACACGGGAGTACGCAAAGAGGTATCTTAAAATGAAAAATAAAATTTATCTTGGGCTCCTCATTATTGCGTTTATCTTTCAAGGTTCTTTTATTCGCGTGGAAGCAAAAGAGTTTGATTATAAATCTCCTGAATTCAAAGCGGTTGCCCAGCAATTTGCCTGCACTTGTGGCTGCGGGCAGGATCATTACGAATGTGATCCCAATACCTGTAATCTGACAACTGATTTTAAAAAGGACTTAGTTGAAATGATGAACAAAGGCTGGGATAAGGATAAAATCCGTGAGTACTATGTCAATATTTACGGTGAAGAAATATTGACTTCACCGGAGAAAAGCGGTTTTAGCCTGACTGCATGGGTTCTTCCATTTGTGGTCATAGGAGTAGCTGGAGTAGCTGTGTTGATCCTCATCCGTAAATGGGTGAAGAAAAAAGGAACCGAAGAAACAGTCAATGAATATGAGACCACTGAGGATGAAGTGGAAGGAGAAATCCTTTCTTCCATGATCGATGAAGAACGCAAAAAGTATCTTTAGGATGTGAACATAATGCACGATATCTCAATCATTTCGCTGCTTTTCACAGCGGTATTGGCGCTTGTTTGTTTATTTCTACTATTGGCACCGCTATTTAAGTGGGATCGTCTACCCTATTTACATGTAGGAACCAAAGGGCAGGATTTAGCGACAACGAAAGAAGCGCTTTTAACAACTCTAAATGAGATCGAGTTTGAATACAAAATGGATAAAATCTCACATGCAGATTATAGACATTTAAAGAAGCAATACGAAATTGAAGTGGCCAATATTATGAGAGAAGAAGAACAGATCGTTGAACCAGCTGTTGATCATGATTTAATGGCAGAAGTGGAAAAAGAAATTGAAGCGCAAATGAAGAGCTACAAAAAGAAAAAGGGGGAAGAAAAGTGATCAAAAAAATCACCGCCCTCCTCCTTGGAGTGCTGCTGCTAACTCCTACATTTGGTTTAGCAGCCTCCGATGCTAAAATCACCATTGATATGCATTACCTTGTCGTTAGTCCGGCAGAAGATGGTTCAACAAATCTAATGAATATGACGAATTATACCAACACTTCAGCTGCGGAATATAAGGGTGATGGGACAAGTAAGGCAGTATTACATGTAACCTTGCCTGAAGGTGCAAAGGATCTAAATTTTTTAGATAATAAGATTGCTTTTGAACAAGTGGAGAAGGGCTTTATTACCACAACACCAATCCCGGCAAATCAAACAATGGTGCTGCCATACAGTTATCGAATGCCGAAAGATAAAGAAGTCAATGTTGTAGTTGATTATCCTATTCAAATGATGCAGATTCTTGTGCCTGAGGGAAGAGGCAGTATTGAGGTGAAAGGCGCCGACGCAACTAGTCAAGGTCTTTTCAAATTTGATGATCAAAATTACTTTGGGTACAGTATCGAAAGTATTAAGGAAAATCAGAGCTTTACGCTTGTCTATAATAAAGACAAACAGCCTGCTGTTGATGAAACCAAAGCCAAAGCCGCAACCAATGAAGGTGAAAAAAATAGCACTGTTACCCATACAGCACCTGCATTTCACAATCCCGGACATTTAAGAATGTGGGGGCAATCACCATTACATCGTTTTAACCCGCATATCTTCATGATTATTATTGGGGCCATTATTATTGCGGGAATTGCCTATTTTGCCTATTTTAGAAGAAAAGCAAGGCTAGACGAGGAAAGGCTCGGAGCAGATAAGGAGGAGAAAGCCTTTAAGCTCTTGATGATGAAGCAAAAGGCAATTATGGATAAGATTATTGAATTGGAAGAAACCTTTGGAGAGGGTAGGCTTTCAGAGGATGAATATCAGGCAAAGCTTACTGCTTATAAACAGCATTTAGTCCAGGTTAAATTAAATTTACGTAATTTTGTTGAGTAACTGCTTGTTGGGGGGACCTGCAGATGATAGAAATAAAAAAACTAACCAAGCAAGCTGACAATAAGCTGATACTGCGTGGTGTAGATCTCCATATAGAAAAAGGAGAAACGGTAGCGATACTTGGACCAAATGGTGCTGGTAAGAGTACGCTGTTAAAGGTGCTGGCAACCTTAATAAAACCCACATCAGGACGAGTGCTGATTAATGGAATGGAATTGAAAAAAAACCAGATTGAAATCAAAAAATTATTAGGTTATTTACCCCATTCCAGCTTACTTTATGATCATTACTCCCCGTTAGAAAATCTTGTTTTCTTTGGGAATATATATGGGGTAAAAGATGCCGAACAAAAAGCCGTTCAACTTGTAAAAGAAGTAGGATTGTCCTTCTTTTTAAATGAACCGGTGAAGAACTTTTCACGCGGTATGATTCAGAGGATTGCTATCGCTCGGGCAATTGTTCATGATCCGGCCGTTCTACTTTTAGACGAACCTCATACTGGACTGGATCAAGGTGCAATTACGATTCTCAACAATGTGATTCTTTCTATGAAAGAAAAGGGTGCAACAACCTTGATGGTCACTCATGATTTCAAACAAGCAGCTGAAATTTGTGACCGGGTCATTATTGTGAAGAATGGGAAGATTGTCGATGACTTTAAGATAGAAAATAAAAATTTAGGCTATGTTTCTGAAAAATATGAGCTTCAAGTGGAGGCTGTGTCATGAATTTATATCGAACAGCCCTCTTCCTAGCAAAAAAAGATTTATATTCAGAGTTAAAAACAAAACAAATTCTCACGACACAGATTATATTTGCGGGACTTGTGATTGTTGTTTTCAGTTTTGCATTTGACCCGGCGAATAACACAACTAAGGCTGTTATTCCAGGAGTCATTTGGGTCATTATCGTGTTTGCTGGTATTTTAGGTCTGAACAGATCGTTTATCTCGGAGCAGCGAAATGATACAATACAAGGCTTACTTGTTGCACCAATGGAAGCCCAAAGCATTTATTTAGGGAAGTTCCTGGCCAATTTTGCGATGATGCTCGTAGTGGAACTTGTTTCCATCCCGTTTCTATTCTTGTTGTTTGATTTTAAATTTCTGGGCAGTCTTCCTTATTTTATTTTAACCATTTTCTTAGGCAGCTTTGGATTTATTGCGATTGGAACATTCTTAGCAGCCTTGGCCGCCAATTCTAAAAGCAGTGAGATGCTCTTGCCATTATTGCTTTTTCCCATTACAACCCCAATCTTAATTGGAGTGGTTCAGGCCACGAAAATCATTTTATCGAATATGGAAAAGCTTTCGAGTGCGATTGCCTGGATTCAATTGGTCACGGCGTATGATGTTATCTTCTTTGTTGTATGTTTCTTATTAATAGATTATGTGCTGGAGGTTTAAGTGATGAGTATGAATCTCGAACGAGAGAAAGCGACGCTTCCTAAGACACAGGTGGCAGATGCGAAATCAACGAATCTCTCAAAAATGTTGTTTGCTGCTACAGTCATCTCAATGTTGGTTTCTCTTTACTTTATTTTCATCTTTGCAGCGGAAGAAAAATCAATGCATGCCGCCCAAAAGATCTTTTATTTTCATGTAAGCTCTGCCTGGTTAGCGTTTATGGCATTTTTTGTCACATTTGTTTTTAGTATTTTGTTCTTAATCAAGCGGAAAAGAATATTTGATACGTATGCCTATGTTTCAGCTGAAATTGGAGTTGTGTTTACAATTATTGTATTAACGACAGGTCCTATTTGGGCCAGGTCGGCTTGGAATACATGGTGGGTATGGGAGCCGCGTTTAATCACAACATTAATTCTTTTCTTTATCTATATTGCCTACATAATGATTAGGCAGATGGATGGCGTATGGGATAAAAAGGCTCGACTTTCAGCAGTGTTTGGCATCATTGGTTTTGCAGATGTTCCAATCGTATTCTTTGCTATTCGCTGGTGGCAAACGAAATTTCACCCAATTGTTTTTGGGGATGGCCCATCTCAAAAGGGCGGCGGGATTGAGGATACAATGTTAGCAGCATTGCTAATCACAATTACTTCATTTACCATTCTTTATTCCTACCTGCTTTATAAGGGTGTTTCTTTTGAAAATATGCGAATGAAAGTTGAGCAATATAAAGAAAAATTAAGAGAAAAAATGGAAAATTAGGAGGGTTTAATCATGAATTATGAATATATGTTAGGTGCTTATTCTGTCGCTTGGGTGGTTATCTTTGCTTATATGTTTATTATCGGAAAAAGACACAACAAACTTAAAAAGGAAATTGAATTCTTAAAGCAGCTCGATCAATAGACTGTAAGTCTCGAGTGTCAGGGGGAAATACGATGAACCAGCGAGTTATCAAATTACTCGTATTGATACTGATTGTGGGGATGTTTGGCTTTTTTGGATATAGTTTGGTATCCAAGGGCAAACATACGGATATTGGTGATAAAGCATATAATTTCGAACTTCCAAAGATTGATGGAAGTAATACCAAGCTCTCGGACTATAAGGGGAAGGTTGTTATTTTAAATTATTTTGCCAGCTGGTGTGCACCTTGTAAAGAGGAGCTTCCGGAACTTGAGGCTTTTCAAAAAGACTATGGTGATCAGTATCCATTTCTTATGATTAATCGCGGTGAGACCATTGATAAGATAAATAAGGTAACAGATCATAATAAAGCAGGAATGAATTATCTATTCGATTATAATGCCAAGGTGTCGAAATTGTATAATGTGACAGGACAGCCTGAAACATTTGTTATTGATAAACAAGGTATCATAAGAGAGCATTTTAATGGACCAGTAACAGAAATGCAGTTATACAACTGGGCAAAGAAATATGACAAATAGCAATAATCAAAAAGGATTGAACCTTATATTTGTGGTTCAATCCTTTTTTCATTAAAGTGGTGCTTTATATGGTGTTTGATAATGAAATTCAGCAGAGATTGTTGCCTTTACTATGATTTGTCCTGGTTCGAATTGTGTTGAACTGACGCTTTTAACAAATGTTTCAGACTGGTGGTTGAAGGGTTGAACCGTACCCCCTCCCTCCACCACTAAGCTTGGTGTCGGTACTAGCGTTACATTTAATGTCCCGGCAATTGTTTTGGCCTTTTCGATGGCATTTGTAAGGGCAAGGGACAGGGCTTGCTGATAAAATGCATCTTTATTCTTCGCTTTAAATTGTACATTAGAGACATAATTGACACCGTTTTTAACAGCTGTATCCACTACTTTCCCTATGATTGATAAATCTTCTATATTCACCTGTAATAGATGAGTTATTTTATAGCCTCGAAAAGTTTGTTTCCCTTGATCGTAATCATAATCCGATTCAATTCGATAATCGAAGGTTTGTAATTGGTTTTGTGGAATTCCAAGTCCGAGCAGTGCATTGATTACTTTTGACACTTCATTAGAGTTCTGCTGCTGCGCTGCGATTAATTCCTTGTATTCAGTGATAACCCCTAAGTTCACTGAAGCCGAATCAGGCTGGATTGCAAGTTCCCCTTCGCCTGTTACCTTTATTAACTGGCCTTTGTGATGGAATCCATTTCGATTAGGCGGCAAGTATTGATACAAACGTATCTCCCCCTTTACTATTGTCCCTCTTATAAAATACGAAATGGACACTGGAAATGTTCCGTTTTTATATTATCAGAATTTATATCATTCGATTTTGAGAATTGTCCAGCTCCAGGGCGCTTGCGCTTTTCTTTAAATCTATTCTTTTAAAGTTAGTTCTACTAATCTTATCCTAAAAAATAGACATGAATTAACAGATTTGAAAGTCATATTGTGTCCAAGCAGGCATACATTTTAACTAATGAGATATGCAAATAAAAGGAGGAAGCATACATGGAAACCATCCTTCCCTATTTACCGAAAAATATTGCCGACCTAATCAACAAAATCCCTCCTGACCAAAAAGAAGAATTAGAGGAAATTCGAATTCGTGTTAACCGGCCAATTGAAATGATGGTAAAGGGAGCCCCGAGGTTTTTATCCTATATTGTTCAATCTGAGGATGCTATTCATCTTCTAAATAAAATTAGCCATTTCTCCATTTATACGCTGGAGGAAGAACTAAAACGCGGGTATATAACCGTATCCGGAGGACATCGGATTGGACTGGCCGGAAAGGTCATTCTTGAGGATGGCAAGGTTAAAGCGATTAGGGATATTTCCTCATTTAATATACGAGTTGCTAGGGAAAAGGTGGGGATTGCCGAACCTATCATTCCGTTTATTTATAAAGGTAACTGGATGCATACGATGATTATTGGACCGCCACAAACAGGAAAGACGACACTGCTACGTGATATCGCCAGAATTATTTCTACAGGCAACAGGGCAGGAGGAATTCAGGCAAGTAAGGTGGGAGTTGTGGATGAACGGAGTGAAATTGCTGGTTGTGTCCATGGGGTTCCGCAATTATCTTTTGGCCCCCGTCTTGATGTGTTAGATGCCTGCCCAAAGGCAGAAGGAATGATGATGCTGATCCGTTCGATGAGCCCAGATGTCCTAATCGTGGATGAAATTGGTCGAAAAGAAGATGCTGAAGCCATTCAGGAGGCTGTTCATGCTGGTATAAAACTAATCATGACCACGCACGGGACGAGCATAGAAGAACTAAGAAAACGGCCATCCCTAAGGGATCTAATTGACCAAAAAATTTTTGAACGATTTGTCATCCTTAGTAGGTCATCGGGCCCTGGGACCATTACCCATATATTTAACGAAAGCGGGCACGAAATGAATCAAAAAGTGAGAGTGACAAAATGATTAAGTTAATTGGCGCCATTATCATTATTGTTGCGACAACTTGGACTGGATTTGAGGCTTCCAGGAATTTTAGTGCACGGCCAAAGCAGCTTAGAGCATTAAGGTCGGCGCTTCAATCTCTTGAGGCTGAAATTATGTATAGCCATACCCCATTGCATGAAGCAGCCCGAAGATTAGCAGCCCAACTTGCTAAGCCGCTCTCCACGTTTTTTGAAGCATTCGCAAAAAAACTTACCGATACGGAAACAACAGTAAATGAAGCGTGGGAAACTAGTTTAAGAGAGGTATGGAAATCAACTGCTTTAAGACAGGGAGAATTTGAAATTATGAAGCAATTCGGGGAGACTCTTGGCCGTCATGATCGCTTTTCCCAGCAAAAACATATTATGCTAACTCTTTCCCACTTAGAAAGAGAGGAAGCAGACGCCATCGACCGGCAGGCCAAATATGAAAAAATGGTAAAAAGTCTCGGATTCTTATCAGGATTATTATTGATCATTTTATTATTCTAGGGGGAAAAGCAATGGGTTTAGAAGTGGATATTATTTTTAAAATTGCCGGAGTTGGCATTGTTGTAGCCTTTTTGCATACGGTACTTGATCAAGTCGGGAAGAAGGAATACGCGCAGTGGGTCACTCTTTTCGGGTTTATCTATATTTTGTTCCAGGTAGCCTCCATCGTGGATGATCTTTTTCAGAAAATAAAATCAGTATTCCTGTTTCAATAGAAAGGAGGTCTTTGCGATTGAAATCATAAAAATTATCGGTTTTGCTCTCATCGCAACCTTTCTTGCCTTAATCATTAAAGAGCAAAAACCAAATTTCGCCTTCCTAATAGTGGTATTTGCTGGCTGTGTCATTTTCCTCTTTTTAGTGGATAAGATTTTTGAAATTATTCATATGCTCGAAAAGCTGGCAGTGAATGCAAAGGTGAATATGGTTTACATTGAAACAATCCTTAAAATCATTGGGATTGCCTATATTGCCGAATTCGCCACCCAAATTACCAAGGATGCGGGACAGGGCGCGATTGCCTCCAAGATTGAATTAGCAGGAAAGATTATTATTCTAGCAATGGCGATTCCGATTCTAACTGTATTGATTGAAACCATTATCAAACTAATTCCGAGCTAATGGACAGACCTTAAAAAAGAGGTGTTACTCATTGAAGCAAAGGCTGCAGATTATTCCTATTATCATTCTTCTTTTTCTTTTCTTGTATATTCCAAGTGTCCAAGCTGCCGAAGAATCTAAAGACACCTTAAACCCACTTTCTCCACAGGAATTAGTAGACGAACAGCTAAAGACCTTGGACTTAACTGAACTCAAACAATTCTGGGAGGATATTACCAATAAATATGGGGGCTTCCTCCCGGAAAGCCAAAAAGGAAGTCTTTATGATTTTGTAAAAGGTGATAAAAAATTTTCATTTAAGCAATGGGGTCAGGGTATTTTAAAGTTTGCCTTTCATGAGTTTGTTGCGAATGGAAAATTACTTGGTTCGTTGATCATGTTAACCATATTCAGCATGTTTCTTCAATCCATGCAGAATGCTTTTGAGAAAAGCGCGATTAGTAAGGTTGCCTACTCGATTGTTTATATGGTGCTGGTCATCCTGGCCCTAAATAGTTTTCATATCGCCATTAATTATACTACTGAGGCAATTGGGACAATGACCTCCTTTGTCCTTGCACTAGTTCCTCTTCTGCTCGCCCTTATTGCGGCATCAGGGGGTCTAGTATCCGCTGCCTTCTTTCATCCAGTAATATTATTCCTAATGAATATAAGCGGAACGTTCATGCAATATGTGATCCTGCCACTCCTCTTTTTAGCTACCTTGCTCAGTATTGTCAGCACGATGTCTGAGCAGTATAAAGTTTCACAATTGGCTGCCCTTTTGCGAAACTGGAGCATCGGATTAATGGGACTTTTCTTAACAATCTTTCTTGGAGTCATCTCAGTGCAGGGAGCATCGGCAGCCGTTACTGATGGGGTTGCCATTAGAACCGCAAAATTTGTGACAGGAAACTTCATTCCCGTCATTGGGAGAATGTTTACTGATGCCACGGATACAGTTGTTAGTGCATCTGTGCTCCTAAAAAATACAGTTGGTATTGCCGGAGTGGCCATCCTGCTAATAATCGTTGCCTTCCCAGCTATAAAAATATTAATGATTGCCTTTATTTATAAATTTGCAGCCGCCATCCTTCAGCCCTTAGGTGGTGGTCCAGTGATTAAATGTCTAGATATTATCAGTAAAAGTGTTATCTATGTTTTTGCAGCTCTCGGGATTGTTTCACTGATGTTCTTTTTAAGTATTACCGTCATTGTTGCGGCTGGAAATTTAACGATGATGATGAGATAGGAGGGTGGGCATATCCATGGAATTTTTAAAAGAGTGGGTAACAAATATAATTCTTTTTATCCTGTTAGCGACTGTGATTGACATGCTGCTGCCAAATTCCAGCATGCAAAAATATACCAAGATGGTCACAGGGCTGCTCCTAATTGCGATTATTCTTACGCCCATTTTTAAATTAATCTCCAAGGACTTTGAATCAGCACTTGGTTCAATCCCCACCTATCAAGTACCTGGAGAAAAAAATATGAAAAATATAATAGATTCAAAGAAAAAAGAAATACAAGCTTCAACTGATGCATATATTTTAAAAGAAATGGCTGTCCAGCTGGAAAAGGACGTTAAGGAGGAGTTGATGGACCAATACGGATTGGAGATTGAGAAAATTGATCTAGCTATAGACGAAAAAAGCGACCAAGCATTCCCTAAGAACCTCCAAAAGGTAACAGTTCTTCTAAAACAACCGGAACAGGGCGTAAAGACAGTCGAAGCGATTAAACAAATCGAAATAAACACAGAAAAACCTCTTCCTTCTAATGGATCAACAGAAGATACAAAAAAAATAACCGCATTTCTATCGCAGAAATGGAATGTAACCAAAGAAGCTGTGGAAGTTTCGATTGAAGGGGGGATTAAAAAGAAGAATGGATAACAATAAAGGGCCATTATCATGGCTCAAAAAAATAATGAAATTGGATGAAAAAGGCGAGAAGAAGCCAGGAAAATATCAGTATATGCTTCTCGTTCTATGTATCGGTGCCGCCTTTATGCTTGCAGGTAACATTTTGTTTAAAAAAGATCCAAGTACTGCAGCGGTGTCTGTTGGAGCAAACGAAAAAGCTGCTTCTGAAGATGTACCGACATTTAGTCTAAAAAAGAGTTCGGGAAATAAGGCAATCGCTGAATATGAGGAAAAATATGAAAATCAGTTGAAGAAAGCACTGGAGGAAATGCTGGGTGTAGATGATGTAACCGTTGTGGTAACCATTGATTCAACCGATAAGAAAGTATTTGAGAAAAATAGAGTAACTAAATCGCAAAAAACCGACGAAACGGATCGTGATGGCGGGCAGCGCACGGTGGTGGATTCTTCTTCAGATGAACAATTGGTCATCATCCGTAAAGGAGACCAAGAGGTTCCAATTGTTGTAGAAACAATAAGGCCGGAGATTCGCGGTGTCCTCGTAGTTGCCAAGGGTGCAGATAATATCGAGGTGAAAAAATGGATTAGGGAAGCAGTTACCAGGGCTTATGGTGTGCCAAGCCACCGGGTTGCTGTTATGCCTAAAAAATAAAAGGGGGATTTAAAAAATGCTTTTGAAAAAACAAACGGTATGGTTATTAACAATGTTAAGTTTAGTGGTGGTGTTATCAGTTTATTACATTACCTCTCCAGAGCAAAAAACGAACGATCTAGCAGCAGTGCAACAAAATGCAAAGGATCAAAATCAGGGTAAAACAAAGACAGAAGTGAAGAAAGACGGCAAGACAGTCGTTTCTACTGTTGCCGGCGATAATGAGTTTGCAGAACTTCGTATGAAGCTTGAAGACTTAAGGAGCGAGGAGCAAACGAGTTTAACCGAAGAGCTAGCCTCGACAGACCTTTCTGCAGACGAAAGAAGTAAAGTGAAGGACCAAATGGATAAATTGAATAAAATAGCCCAAAGTGAAGAAATGCTTGAAACCTTTATTAAAACAATGGGATTTGATGATGTTCTAGTAAGAGCAGATGGATCAAAGGTAATCGTCACAGTCAAATCCAAAAAGAAGCCTTCTGCCTCAGAGGCAAATAAGATTATGTTAGAAGTGAAAAAGGAAATTGATGAAACAAATTATGTTGCGGTTGAATACCAACATGCAAAATAATGTCCGTTTACTAAGGGAAGTCATTGGCTTTCCTTTTTATTTAGTTTAATATCTTTAGTCAATGGGAAAAATAATTAATTGAATTCAAAAGGCACCCAAAATTCCTTTTTTCTACTAAAAATATTATGATGGAAGTGGGGCATTTGATGGATGTTCGTATTCTTATGATTTAAAATATTGAACTATTACTAAATATTATCGTATAGTATTAGTAGTAAGTCCTAATTAAAGTTGTACAAGGAGTGTTACTCAATGTTAAAAGTACAAGAAATTCGTGAATTGATTAAATTGGTTGACCAGTCCAGTATTGATGAATTTGTATATGAAGTTGAAGGTTCAAAAATTAAAATGAGGAAAAATGCAGCATCAACTATTGTTTCACAAGTAAGTCCCGTTGCACCTGCATCTGAAATAGCGCCTGTGATCCAGGCTGCCCCTATTGCAGCTGCTGCAACAACAGCTCCTGTTTTGGAAGTCATACAGGAAGCTCCCAAAGCAGATGAAGGGAAACAAGTGGATGATACAAATTTACACAAAATTACCTCTCCAATGGTAGGTACCTTCTATGCATCGCCAACTCCGGATGCGGACCTATATGTTAAAGCCGGATCAAAGGTCTCAAAGGATTCCATCGTTTGTATTGTTGAGGCGATGAAACTATTTAATGAGATTGAGGCAGAGGTAAATGGGGAAGTTGTGGAAGTCCTTGTGAAAAACGGTCAATTAGTTGAATACGGACAGCCATTATTTTTAGTAAAGCCAGAATAAGGAGCGGTAACAGGATGATAAAAAAACTGTTAATTGCAAACAGAGGAGAAATTGCTGTTAGGATAATACGAGCCTGCCGAGAAATGGGCATTGAATCTGTTGCTGTATACTCCGAAGCGGATCGTGAAGCACTACATGTCCAATTGGCAGATGAAGCCTATTGTATTGGACCGACATCATCAAAAGATAGTTACTTAAACGTCACAAATATTATCAGTGTCGCAAAACTGACAGGCTGCGATGCTATTCATCCTGGCTATGGTTTCCTAGCCGAGAATGCTGATTTCGCGGAGCTTTGCCGCGAGTGTAATATTATATTTGTCGGCCCAAGCCCTGAAGCGATTACCAAAATGGGCACCAAGGATATCGCCAGAGAAACGATGCGTGAAGCGGGTGTTCCTATTGTTCCTGGTTCAACCGGAATCATCAATGATATGGATGAAGCACTTGAACTTGTCAAAAAGATTGAATATCCCGTCATCATTAAAGCAACAGCAGGCGGGGGCGGTAAGGGAATTCGTGTTGCTAAGAATGAACAAGAATTAATTAAAGGCATAAATATTACCCAACAAGAAGCCTTAACGGCCTTTGGAAATCCCGGTGTATACATAGAAAAGTATATTGAGGATTTCCGCCATGTTGAAATTCAAGTGCTTGGTGATACTCACGGTAACACCATCCATTTGGGTGAAAGAGATTGCTCTATTCAACGAAGGCTTCAAAAGCTGCTAGAAGAAACACCTTCACCGGCTTTAGATGGAGAAATTCGCGCAGAAATGGGCGAGGCAGCTGTAAAAGCTGCAAAAGCAGTTGATTATTCAGGTGCTGGCACGGTAGAATTTATCTATGACTATCGCAATCGTAAATATTATTTTATGGAAATGAACACAAGGATTCAGGTGGAGCACCCCGTAACAGAAATGGTCACCGGAATCGACCTTATTAAGGAACAGATTCGAGTGGCAAACGGTGAAAAACTAACGATTACCCAAAAGGATGTCACTTTTACTGGCTGGGCAATCGAATGTCGGATCAATGCAGAGAATCCAGAGAAGAACTTTCTACCTTCAGCTGGTAAAATCAAAATGTATTTGCCGCCCGGTGGGTTAGGGGTTCGGATTGATTCAGCAGCATATCCGGGATATACAATTCCACCTTACTACGATTCCATGATTGCGAAAGTTATCACATACGGCAGCAGTAGGGAAGAGGCAATATCCAGAATGAAACGTGCGTTAAGCGAGTTTGTGGTGGAAGGTATCCATACCACGATTCCGTTTCATTTAAAACTGCTGGAAAATGAGAAATTTGTCGAAGGCAACTTCAATACCAAATTCCTAGAATTGCATGATGTGATGAAATCAATCTAATTGCTGGAGGTGTTTTTAAATGAGTGAATTTAATGTCTTAGAAATGGATCAAGGAAATAATGGTCATGGGAAAATTGAAATTGCCCCTGAAGTTATTGAAGTTATTGCAGGCATTGCTGCTTCCGAGGTAGAAGGTGTAGCAGGAATGCGAGGTAATTTTGCCGCAGGTGTTGTCGAACGCCTAGGGAAGAAAAACCATGGCAAAGGTGTAAAAGTTGAACTAACTGAATCAGGAATAAAAGTGGATGTATATTGTTTAATGAAGTTCGGCATATCTATACCAACTGTTGCTGGTGAAATACAAGATAACATTCGTCAGGCGCTGCTAAATATGACGGCCTTAGATGCAGAAGAGGTAAATATTCACGTTGTCGGTATTCAATTTGAAGCTCAAAAGATTGAGCCAGTGATCGAATCAGAGCTATAACAAGTGGAACCAAAGGATTAGTCCTTTGGTTTTTCTTATTTATTCACATTCCTAGCAAATAAAAAATTCACCTTTGTGTGCGATTCTCCTTTAGTTATGCTATTATCTTTTTATGTGTAAACAAGTAACTAATAGTTCTTGTATGAAAAATCGACAAAAATTATTTATATATCTAAAGGAGTTAACGGTATAATGAAGAGAAGAACAGCAAGGGAAAAAGCGCTTCAGGCACTTTTTCAAATTGACGTAAGTAACACGGAACCTTCGGATGCAATTGAACATGTTTTGGAAGGGGAAGCGGGTGACGAGTATCTTTCGAAATTGGTTTTAGGGGTAATCGAACAAAAAAACGAAATTGATGAATTAATCATGCAGTACCTTGAAAAATGGTCTCTTGATCGATTGGCAACGGTAGATCGAAATGTATTACGGATGGCTACATATGAATTGAAATATTTCCGAAATGAAGTTCCTGAAAATGTCATTTTAGATGAGGCTATAGAGATTGCTAAAATATATGGGGATGACCAGTCAAGTAAGTTTATTAACGGAGTTCTTTCAAAGGTGAAACAAAAGCTTCTTACTGACTAATTAATTAGGGCTTCTTGGAATAGGGGGAGATGTGAAAATGACAGCACAAATTATTAATGGACAAGAAATCGCTGCAAAAAAAAGAGTAGAAATAGCTAAAAAGGTTGAAGACCTTAAAAGTCAGGGTGTTACTCCAGGTCTTGCCGTTATTCTCGTTGGAAATAACCATGCGTCGCAGACCTATGTAAAAAGTAAAGAAAAAGCATGTAATGAACTTGGTATGTACACTTTATTAATAAAAATGGAAGAGGAAATTACCGAAAGGGAATTATTGGTTAAAATTGAAGAATTGAATGCTGATCCCAAAATTCATGGAATTTTAGTTCAATTACCGCTTCCAAAGCAGATAGATGAAAGAAAGGTTATTGAAGCCATCTCCCCTTTAAAGGATGTTGATGGTTTCCATCCAATTAATATTGGCAGGATGATGACTGGCCAGAATGCTTTCTTGCCTTGTACCCCCTACGGAATTATGGTGTTACTTGAGGAAACAGGTATTTCCATCCCTGGGAAGCATGTTGTTGTTGTTGGAAGAAGCAATATTGTCGGAAAGCCCGTTGGACAATTGTTCCTTAATCAACATGCAACAGTAACGTATTGTCACTCTAGAACCAAAGATTTAGAATTCCATACAAAACAGGCAGACATCCTTATTTCCGCTGTCGGGATTCCAAACTTTATTAACGCGGAACATGTGAAGGATGGGGCAGTTGTCATTGATGTTGGAATGAACAGAAATGAAGCAGGCAAACTTTGTGGGGATGTTTCTTTTGAAGAAGTATCTGAAAAAGCAGGGTATATTACTCCAGTTCCAAAAGGAGTCGGCCCGATGACCATTACGATGTTAATGTACAATACACTAAAATCCGCTGCTGAAAGTTTTGCTCGTATATAAATTGCTTATTGTGGATGTCCCTAATAGGGCATCCACTGTATTCGTTGAATGGTTGAAAAGAGGAATTAGTTATGCAGGAGCAAAGATATCTATCAGTAAATGCCCTAACCAAATACATAAAAAGAAAATTTGATGCTGATCCACATTTACGCGATATTCATGTAAGAGGAGAAATTTCAAATTTCAAACAGCATTCGAGTGGACATATGTATTTTACCTTAAAGGATGAAAAAGCCCGAATTCTTGCCGTGATGTTTGCCAGTCAATCGCGCTTTATGAAATTTTCTCCAGAAAACGGTATGAAGGTGATTGTAAAAGGGGATATCACTGTTTACGAGCCCAGCGGTCAATATCAAATTTACATAAAAGAAATGCAGCCTGACGGAATTGGCGAATTATTCTTAGCCTATGAACAATTAAAGCAAAAGCTTGAAGCGGAAGGTTTATTTGCGCAGGAAGCAAAACAGGCCATCCCAATGTATCCAAGGACTGTTGGTGTTATAACCTCACCAACTGGTGCAGCAATTAGGGATGTGATCACAACCATCAAAAGACGATATCCCATCGCTACTGTTCTTGTATTTCCAGCTCTAGTCCAAGGCGATAACGCAGCCCCCTCCATTGTTAAAGCAATTGAAAAGGCAAATAATATGAAGGAAATTGATGTTTTGATTGTCGGTCGCGGTGGAGGATCCATTGAGGAACTGTGGGCTTTTAATGAGGAACTGACGGCCCGCGCCATTTTTGCCTCGAAGATCCCTATTATCTCAGCAGTTGGACATGAAACCGATTTTACGATTGCTGATTTTGTAGCGGATTTACGTGCCCCAACCCCAACAGGAGCTGCTGAACTTGCGGTCCCGCATTTGGATGAGTTAATGGATAGGATTCTGCAGCGGCAAACCCGCCTACTCCGTGCGATGAACGGAAAGTTTCAGTTTGAAAAGGAACGCCTACATCGAGTTCAAAAGTCTTATGCCTTTCGCTATCCTCACCGGCTATATGAACAAAAGCTTGAACAGCTAGATAAACTAACAGAAATGCTCGTTCGCGGAACCTCTCGTTTATCGATACTGAAAAAAGATCAGCATGAGGTCCTCCATAAACGGTTACAGCGAAACCATCCAGACCAAGCACTAAGCAAGGCAAAAATTAATTTTGATCGTACACAAAAAGACATGAAACGTTCTATGCTTCAGATACTTTCAAAAAAACAAACTGACTTCGATCGAATCCTTTCGACCTTACAGGCATTGAGTCCTCTAAAAATAATGGAGCGCGGTTTTAGTTTAGCGTACTCCGAAGATAACCGTCTGGTGAAAAGTGTGAAACAGGTTAAAGAAAATGAGCAAGTCCAGATTCAATTAACGGATGGCAGCCTTTTCTGTAAGGTGGAGAAAATAAAGGAGAGAGAAAATAGTGACCAATGAAAGCACCATAACGTTTGAAGAAGCAATGGTAAAGTTGGAACAAATCGTAGAAAAGCTTGAAGAAGGTGACGTTCCATTAGAAAAGGCGATACTTTTTTATAAAGATGGAATGGAACTATCTAAACTTTGTCACGATAAATTAAAAAGTGTGGAAGAACAACTGACGCAAATCATTACGGAGGATGGACGGACGGAGAGTTTTTCTATTGAGGAGGAATAAAACGTGGAAACCGGGTTACTGGACGCATTTGCACAAGAATATAAACATCTGTTAGATTCGGAGCTCCGTGCACTAGTTGAAAAGCTGGATGCTCCTTCTATTATTAAGGAATCCATGATTTATTCCCTTGAAGCAGGTGGAAAGAGAATCCGCCCTTTATTGCTATTTGCAACCTTAGACGCATTTGGAATTGATCCCAAAAAAGGACTGCCTGTTGCGGCTGCAATAGAAATGATCCATACCTACTCTTTAATCCATGATGACCTGCCAAGTATGGATAATGACGATTTAAGAAGAGGAAAGCCAACCAATCATAAGGTTTTTGGAGATGCCATTGCTATATTAGCCGGAGATGCCTTATTAACCTATAGTTTTGAAGTAATCGGGTTGCTTCCAAATGAGTTTGCTTCAGCTGATAAGAAAATAAAATTAGTAGTTGAAATGGCAAAAGCTGCAGGAACTGAAGGAATGGTGGGCGGACAAGTTGCCGATATGGAGGGAGAAGGAAAGAATCTCACCCTAAAGGAACTTGAGTATATACATATTCATAAAACGGGCAAGCTGCTTAGATTTAGTGTGATTGCAGGTGCAATTCTGGCGGGTGCTAGTCAAGTCCAATTAAACCATCTATCAGGGTTTGCCCATCATCTTGGACTTGCATTTCAAATACAGGATGATATTCTAGATTTGATCGGAAATCCACAATTAATCGGAAAGCCTGTTGGGAGCGATACGATAAACCACAAAAGTACCTATCCACAATTGTTATCTATGGATGGGGCAAGGGCTGCTTTACATAATCAAATCAACCTGTCAGAAGAATATCTTAAAAAGACAGGTATAATGACGAATTTGCTAAGAGAAATAACGGAATTAGTTGCTTCAAGAGACCATTAATGATGGCTGTTTGAGGTAATGAATGTAGTATGATATAATCGTTTTCAATGTAGAGAACGTTGTGAATGCCGTTATCACAAATTGTGTTAGCGGCTATTTTTTCAAAATGTATGAAAGTGAGTGGTCCAAAATGGATTTATTATCAATAAAGGACCCATCCTTCTTAAAGAGGATGTCGAATAAAGAATTGGAAGTGTTGAGTCAAGAAATTCGCCAATTCTTAGTTGAGAAACTGTCAGTGACAGGCGGCCATATTGGCCCTAATTTGGGTGTTGTTGAATTAACCATTGCATTACATAAATGTTTTGATAGTCCAAAGGATAAAATTATTTGGGATGTAGGCCATCAATCCTATGTTCATAAAATATTAACAGGCAGGGCTCGTGAATTTGATTCCTTAAGACAATTTAAGGGGCTTTGCGGTTTTCCGAAGCGGATTGAAAGCGAGCATGATGTTTGGGAAACAGGACACAGCTCTACATCCCTTTCAGCTGCGATGGGGATGGCCATTGCCAGAGACTTAAAAAAGGAAAAGTCCTTTGTAGTACCGGTGATTGGGGATGGTGCCTTAACAGGTGGAATGGCATTAGAAGCCTTAAATCACATTGGCCATGAGAAAAAAGATATGATCGTTATATTAAACGATAATGAAATGTCCATTGCTCCTAATGTTGGGGCTGTTCATAATATTCTTGGTCAATTGCGCACGGCCGGGAAATATCAATGGGTAAAAGATGAACTTGAAGTATTATTGAAAAAAGTGCCTGCTGTTGGCGGTAAGCTTGCGGCAACTGCAGAACGGATAAAGGATAGCTTAAAGTACTTAGTCGTTTCAGGGATGTTTTTTGAAGAATTAGGTTTTACATATTTAGGACCGATTGATGGTCATAATTATGATGCGTTATTTGAGAACCTTAGTTATGCTAAAAAGACGGAGGGCCCCGTTCTCCTCCATGTGATTACCAAAAAGGGGAAAGGGTATCAACCGGCAGAAAGTGATAAAACAGGTACGTGGCACGGAACAGGCCCCTATAAGATCGATACCGGTGATTTTGTTAAACCTGCTAAAAAACAGCCGCCAGCATGGAGCAGTTTAGTAAGTGAAACAGTCCGAAAGCTGGCAAGAAGCGACGAACGAATTGTAGCGATTACTCCGGCAATGCCAGTGGGTTCAAAGCTTGAAGGCTTTGCAAGTGAGTTCCCTGATCGAATGTATGATGTTGGGATTGCCGAACAGCATGCTGCAACCGTTGCGGCAGGTTTAGCTACCCAAAAGATGAAGCCTTTTTTAGCCATTTACTCTACGTTTTTACAACGAGCCTATGACCAGGTTGTCCACGATATCTGCAGGCAAAATTTAAATGTTTTTATTGGAATTGACCGTGCTGGTCTAGTTGGGGCTGATGGGGAAACACACCAGGGTGTTTTTGATATTGCCTTTTTAAGGCACGTACCAAATATTGTCTTAATGATGCCAAAAGACGAAAATGAAGGGCAACATATGGTTTATACTGCATTGAATTATGATGATGGTCCAATCGCACTTAGATTTCCGAGAGGTAACGGCCTTGGTGTCGCATTGGACGAGGAATTAAGCGCTATTCCCATTGGCACATGGGAGGTATTAAAGGACGGCGATGATGCAGCTATTTTAACCTTTGGAACCACCATTCCAATGGCTATGGAAGCAGCAGTGGCTCTTGAAAAGAAGGGGATTTCGGTAAGGGTTGTAAATGCCCGCTTTATCAAGCCGCTTGATGGAAAAATGTTGACTAGCCTGCTTGAAAAAGACATCCCGCTTCTCACCATTGAAGAAGCCGTTTTACAAGGCGGATTTGGAAGTGCAGTACTAGAATTTGCTCATGACCATAGTTTTTATCAGGCGAAAATTGACCGAATCGGAATCCCAGACCAATTTGTTGAACATGGGGATGTCGGCTCCTTACTTGAAGAGATTGGCTTAACGACGGATGCAGTCATCCAAAGGATTTCCACTCTGGCAAGGAAAAAACAGCAAAGGGCTTAAATAATGAAAAATAAAGAAAGAGTAGATGTGTTACTCGTGGAGCGAGGTTTAATTGAAACGCGAGAAAAAGCTAAACGGGCCATTATGGCAGGGTTAGTTTATACAAATGAAGAGCGATTAGATAAACCAGGTGAAAAAGTTAAAATCGATATTCCGTTAACTATAAAAGGAAAAATGCTACCGTATGTAAGCCGCGGGGGATTAAAGCTCGAAAAGGCGATAAAAGTGTTTGATGTGAACGTTCAAAATAAAATACTATTAGATATTGGTGCTTCAACTGGTGGGTTCACCGATTGTGCCCTTCAAAATGGGGCGAAAATGTCCTATGCCCTTGATGTGGGTTACAATCAGCTAGCTTGGAAGCTGAGGCAGGACGAACGTGTTGTAGTGATGGAGAGGACTAATTTTCGCTACGTCACACCAGCTGACTTAAACGGGGAAATGCCGAACTTTGCGTCAATTGACGTATCATTTATATCCTTAACATTAATATTACCGGTGTTAAAAACACTTCTTATACCAGGAAGTGATATTATCGCCCTTATTAAGCCGCAATTTGAAGCCGGACGAGACCAAGTAGGTAAAAAAGGGATTGTTCGGGATGAAAAGGTCCATTTACAAGTAATAGAGAAAATCATCCATTTTTCTGTCGAGCAGGGATTTACCGTAACAAACTTATCGTATTCACCTATAACCGGTGGTGATGGAAATATTGAATATTTGCTTCACCTTAAATGGAGAGGCGAAGAATCAGCTGGACAAATACAGTTACCAGTCAGCCCCTCCGAAATTGTAAATGAATCACATAAAGAATTTCATTCGAAATTAAACTAGAAAGGATGGGCCATGCCTATCCTTTTATTGCATATACATGTATTTTTATAAAGAATAAATGTACAAGTTTGGAAAAATGGGCTAACATATGGGTAGATACGACATTATAGTACAAAATACTCTAATGTTTTCTATGACTATGGGGTGAAAAGATGAATAAAGGTCAACGCCATATAAAAATCAGGGAGATCATTGCCAGGAATGATATTGAAACACAGGATGATTTAGTGGATGAACTGAAGAATGCAGGATACAATGTAACGCAGGCAACCGTGTCACGAGATATTAAAGAATTACATCTTGTAAAGGTTCCACTAATTGATGGCCGGTATAAGTATAGCTTGCCTGCAGACCAAAGATTTAATCCATTGCAGAAATTAAAGCGTTCATTAATTGATGCATTTGTTAGGATCGATTCGGCTGGACACCTACTGGTCCTGAAATGTCTGCCTGGTAATGCTATGGCTATCGGTGCTTTAATCGACAATCTTGATTGGGAAGAAATATTAGGAACGATTTGCGGTGACGACACGATGTTAATCATATGCCGAACGCCGGAAGATACCGAGGTCATTACAACCCGGTTCCTTGATATGCTTTAATTGGGGGAGAGTGTCTTGTTAGCAGAACTATCAATAAAAAATTTCGCCATTATCCAAGAACTGGAGATTAGTTTTGAAAAAGGATTAACCGTTTTAACCGGCGAAACAGGTGCCGGTAAGTCCATTATTATTGATGCCATTCATTTATTAGTTGGTGGAAGAGGTTCAGCAGAATTTGTTCGCCATGGAGAAGACAAAGCTGAAATAGAAGGTTTGTTTCAATTGGATACCCCTAACCATCCTATTCTATTGAAAGCCTTAGAATTTGGGATAGATATCGAAGAAGGAATGGTGGTTTTACGACGAGATATTTCCCGGACAGGAAAAAGTGTGTGTCGTATTAACGGAAAATTAGTGACGATAGCAACCCTTCGGGAAATGGGCGGAACTCTTGTAGATATCCATGGTCAGCATGAACACCAAGAATTGATGGATGAGACAAGACATTTAACATTGCTGGATCAATTTGGTTCTGAGGAAATCCAAGCTTCACTGGGAGAATACACTGATGTATTTCGCCGATACGAGCATACATTACATAAGCTTAAAACTTTAAGCGAAAATGATCAGCAGACAGCCCATCGACTTGATTTAATTCAATTTCAATTAGACGAAATTCAAAAGGCTAAATTAAAGCCAAATGAAGACGAGGAGCTTTCCGAAGAAAAAAGAAAACTTGGCAATTTCGAACGGGTATTTGAATCCATTCAATCAGGCTATAATGGCCTAAATGGTGAACAGAAGGGCCTTGATTGGGTTGGAATGACTATGGGGTACTTGGAGGATGCAGCCTCCCTTGACACGGCCTATAAAGAAATATTTGAATCTGTTTCGAATAGTTTCTATCAATTGGAGGACGCAGCACGATCATTAAGAAATGAATTGGATGCTCTGGAGTATGATCCAGGAAGGTTAAATGAAATTGAAGACCGCTTAAATGAAATTAACCAGTTAAAACGAAAATATGGGAAAACCATCAATGAAATAATGGAATATGGTGCAAAAGTTGAGGAAGAAATAGAAACACTTATGAATAAAGAAACACATATAGAAGAACTGAAAAAAGAATTAGCATCCATTATGAAGGACTTAGTTCTAGAGGCAAAACAATTATCCGAACTCCGCCAAAAATGGGCTAATAAGCTGACAAAATTAATTCATACTGAATTAAAAGAATTATACATGGAAAAAACGGTTTTTGAAATTCGTTTTGAAACAGATCTTCAGCATTTTTCTAAAAACGGCGTGGACCATGTTGAATTTTATATTTCGACGAATCCGGGAGAACCATTAAAGCCATTATCAAAAGTGGCTTCTGGAGGAGAGTTATCACGGATCATGTTGGCGTTGAAAAGTATTTTTTCGAAACATCAAGGTGTTACTTCGATTATCTTCGATGAAGTGGATACTGGTGTGAGCGGAAG
The DNA here is from genome assembly GCF_030915505.1 of Neobacillus sp. OS1-2. GTDB lineage: Bacteria > Bacillota > Bacilli > Bacillales > Cytobacillaceae > Neobacillus. Next base: position 378,393 of record NZ_CP133265.1, on the reverse strand, counting down.
GGTTGCTCAATCCATCGCAGAAAAAATTTATAAAGTTTCTTCAGGCTCACAGGTCTTGTGTATTTCCCATTTGCCACAGGTCGCTGCAATGGCAGATACACATCTGTTTATTGCTAAGATGATAAAGGGTGGAAGAACAAAAACCTCAGTTACACCACTAAGTATTGATGAAAAGATTAGAGAGATCGGCCGGATGATATCTGGTGCAGAAATCACCGACTTAACAAAAAAACATGCTGAGGAATTGTTACAATTAGCAGTAAAAACGAAGGTAAATTGAAAAGCTTCCCAATTTGGGTAGCTTTTTTATGTTTATACCAGTTATAAATGATTGTCAAGGAGGCAAAATTAAAGGTGTAGCCATTTTTGAAGTGTGTAGTGAAAAGAAGCGAGGAGAGTGAAGAATTTGAAGTTAGAAATAATTAGAAAGATTATTGGTGGAATTCTCCTTGTTTCATTAATTAGCCTTATATTTTTTCAGCCGTTACAGCAATACCTGGCAATCCCTAAGACGATTACTATGTTTGAAGGACAAGATTATACCTTCCAGAAGGCTGCTCCGGTATCTGCAGCTCTAAAAAATAATTCTCACAAATCGAATATTACACTTAATCAGGAAAATCATTCAATATCCGTGAACGCAAATGAAAAAGGCAAAAATGAAGTGCTACTAGAATATGCAGGCATTCCGATTAAAAAGGTCGATGTACATGTCTTAAACGATTTTCGAGTACTGCCCGGCGGTCAATCAATTGGTGTGAAATTAAATACTGTAGGCGTATTAGTTGTTGGACACCATTTGATTAATACAGAGGATGGCAAAAAATCACCCGGTGAACTTGCAGGAATAAAAATTGGAGACATGATTACCGAAATCAATGGCAGCAAAATTGAAAAAATGACAGATGTTGCTCCGTTCGTACAAACGGCAGGACAAGATGGTAAAGCTCTTGATATGGTTATCAGTCGGGAAAGCGGCAAAATTACGACTAAACTCACCCCGTTAAAGGATAAAGGGGAAAACACCTATAAACTTGGATTATATATTAGAGATTCAGCAGCTGGAATTGGGACGATGACTTTTGTACATCCACAGTCTAAAAAATATGGTGCCCTTGGACATGTTATTTCAGACATGGATACAAAACAGCCAATCGTGGTGGAAGATGGTCAAATTGTCCGTTCCACAGTAACATCTATTGAAAAGGGTAGTAACGGTGATCCGGGAGAAAAACTTGCCCGTTTTTCTTCAGATCGTGAAATTGTTGGTAATATTAAAAAGAACAGTCCATTTGGTATTTTTGGTGAATTAAACAAAGAATTAAAAAATGGGGTGCTAGATAAACCACTCCCCATAGCACTATCCCATCAGGTTAAAGAGGGACCGGCAAAAATTTTAACCGTAGTGAATGATGACCGAGTTGAAGAATTTTCGATTGAAATTGTCAGCACAATTCCGCAAAAGTTTCCGGCTACAAAGGGCATGGTCATTAAAGTGACCGATCCAAAGCTCCTTGAAAAAACAGGAGGTATCGTTCAAGGCATGAGTGGAAGTCCGATCATTCAAGATGGAAAGCTGATCGGAGCAGTTACACATGTGTTTGTAAATGATCCTACATCTGGATACGGTGTGCATATTGAATGGATGCTAAATGAAGCTGGAATTAATATATACGAAACACCAAAAAATAAAGCGAGCTAAACATTGTTTAAGCAAAATAGGTAAATTTCCCTATTTTGCTTCTCTTTTTATATGGAGATTATTCGACAAAACCATGTTGTTAAATGGTAATAATGCGAAATTAGTCGAAAAGAGAAGGAAAACAAAGAAAAGATAAGATTTTATCACTATTTTAAGAAATATTAAAAAAATGAAAGGATTTTTAGTTGCATTGTCGAATTTCTTATTTAGAATAGAATTTAGAGATGATAAATGAATAATGCGGTATGATGAAAATAGAGATTTGATTTGAATGAGGAGGAACTGGAATTGAAGAAAATAAAGGTTTGTGTCGTGGATGATAATAGAGAGCTGGTTGGACTATTAGAGGACTATATTTCGTCCCAAGAAGATATGGAAGTTGTCGGCATCGCCCATAACGGTCAAGAGTGCTTAGAAATGTTAGCTTCAACAGACCCTGATGTCTTAGTATTAGATATTATTATGCCGCACCTTGACGGTTTGGCAGTGCTTGAGCGCTTGCGTGAGTTGAAAAAAGGAACATTACCGAATGTTATTATGTTAACAGCTTTTGGTCAAGAGGATGTAACCAAAAAAGCCGTTGAACTTGGTGCTTCCTATTTTATTTTAAAACCATTTGATATGGAGAATTTAGGAAGCCATATTCGTCAGGTTAGTGGAAACGCCAGCACCTTTATTCGTAGGGGCCCCGCTACAAGCTACCGTTCCCAATCAGAACAAAAACCAAAAAATTTAGATGCAAGTATTACAAGTATTATTCACGAGATCGGAGTTCCAGCACATATTAAAGGTTATTTATATTTGCGTGAAGCGATTTCGATGGTGTACAACGATATTGAGCTTTTAGGTTCCATAACGAAAGTATTGTACCCTGATATCGCCAAAAAATATAACACGACAGCAAGCCGCGTTGAACGTGCTATCCGCCATGCAATCGAAGTGGCCTGGAGCCGTGGTAATATTGATTCGATCTCAAGCCTTTTTGGATATACGGTAAGTATGTCAAAAGCTAAGCCAACCAATTCTGAGTTTATTGCCATGGTGGCTGATAAACTTCGTCTTGAGCATAAGGCTTCTTAACAAAATTAAACATAAAAAAGCCTTCATTTCAGTAAAGTGAATGAAGGTTTTTTCTTGTATGTGTTAATTTCCCTTGTCTTTCTCGAGCTCCATTAGTTTTTGGATGAGAATATGCTGCGGCATATGCATAAGCTGTTCTATCGGTACATTTAATTTCTGAGAAAGTTTTATTGCTGTTTCCGGTGATAACTGTAAAGGTTTCATTGTAATGCCTCCATAATAAAGTTGGGAAGTGAAAAAATGACACAGATTTTTGCTCATCGCGGTTATTCTGCTTCTAATGCAGAAAATACTATGGCAGCCTTTTGGGAAGCAGAAAAGGCAGGTGCAGATGGTATAGAGCTTGATGTTCAATTGACAAAGGATGGCGAAATTGTTGTAATCCATGATGAAAAAGTTGACCGAACAACAAGCGGAAATGGCTTTGTCAAAGATTTTTTATTTAAAGAAATTAGAAAACTTAATGCCAATAAAAAGGGAGTCAAAAAAGAACCCATTCCCTCTTTAACAGAAGTTTTGGAATGGATGAAAACAAATAAGCTCATTTGTAATATAGAGCTTAAAAATGGGCTGATTCCCTATGAAGGCATGGAAGATAAGGTCATCGAGTTAATCCGTAAATACAGTCTAACGGACAGGGTTATTCTTTCTTCTTTTAATCACTATAGTATCGTCTATAGTTATCGGATAGCACCGGAAATTGAAACAGCCCCGCTTTTTATTGAGGGGATCTATATGCCTTGGATTTATTCACAGTCCATAAGAGCAAAAGGGATTCATCCAAAACATTCAGCGATGTCTGATAACATCATCATTCATACGATGGAAAATGGAATTGCTGTACGTCCTTATACCGTTAATAAGGAAGCTGACATGAACCGGCTCTTTAATATCAATTGTACAGCCATTATTACTGATGACCCCGCAAAGGCACTTCGAATAAGGAAACAGTATGAAAAGAGACCATAACGGCCTCTTTTTTGTTTAGCTCCAGCTCCTGGCATTGCGCTCCCGCCACATTTCTTATTACTTTTTAAACCTTCCCTGTACTTTATTTCTTTTACGATCCCTGCGAAAAATAAAGCCGGCTACAAAACCAAGTCCGCCAATAAAAAAGATTAATCCAACTAAAAATTGTAACAACAAATTTGGAAATGGCGCCTGTAGAATCCCAAAAGTCATATCGCGCATTAATTTAATTCCCAAGGCAGCTAAAGCACCGGGAATCACAACGATGAAAAGGGCTATAATACGTATCATAAATAAATCCTTCCAATTTCGATTTTACTTTTTCGGTATATGTAAATTATATCTCATGAAAATATTATTACATAGCTGAAAATTGTCAAGGTTTGTGTTTGAATATAAAATAGATAATAATGAAGAAAATTGCATGTATTTCCTAAAATGGGATGAAATAAGTTTCTTGACATAAAAGGGGTAGAAAAAATGCAAAACATTATGATTGTTGGTGCCGGCAAAGGTGGAACGGCAATCTTAAAAATAGTAAAAGAATCAGAGGTCTTAAATGTCGAAGTGGTCATTGACAGAAATGAGGATGCACCAGGCATTTTATTGGCAAAAGAGGAGGGGATAAAAACAGGAACAAGCTGGCAGCCTTTTCTAACTAAAGACATCGATATTATTATCGAAGTAACAGGGGATGACACTGTTTTTCAAGAATTACGAGAGACAAGAAATAAAAAAACTGTATTAATTCCAGGAAGTGTGGCCTTCCTTGTTTCAAAATTAATAGAGGAAAAAGAGGAACTGGTTGCTAAACACCAAAATGAATCATATCAGCAGGAATTAATTTTTAACGCTACAAATGATGGAATGGTGGTCATTGACCAACATGGAAAAGTGATTTTGTTTAATAAACGTGCTGAAGAAATTATGGGCGTGAAAAAAGCGCAAGCAATCGGAAAAGCAGTATTAGAAGTTATTCCTTCAAGCAGGCTTCCCATCATCCTAGAAACGAGGAGAACAGAGGCAAATCAAGAAATGGTTTTAAGTAATGACCGAAAAATCATCACAACACGGATTCCGATAATTGAAGAAAATGGTACATTAATCGGTGCCTTTGCGGTTTTTAAGGATATAACAGAGGTTGTTAATCTGGCAGAGGAAATCACAGATTTAAAGGAAATTCAAACCATGCTGCAAGCCATCATCCATTCGAGTGATGATGCTATATCTGTTGTCGATGAGAATGGACGGGGAATCCTGATTAATCCTGCCTATACCCGCTTAACAGGACTGACAAAAGAGCAAGTAATAGGGCAGCCTGCAACGGCAGACATCTCTGAGGGTGAAAGTATGCATATGAAGGTACTGCAAACTAGAAGGGCTGTTCGGGGTGTGCCGATGAGAGTGGGGGCAAATAAAAAGGAAGTAATTGTGAATGTTGCCCCGATCATTGTTAAAGGGAAATTAAAAGGCAGTGTCGGAGTTATCCATGATATGTCTGAAATGAAATCACTAAGCAGGGAATTAAGCCGAGCAAGACAAATTATCCGCACCCTGGAGGCCAAATATTCCTTTGAGGATATTATTGGCCATTCTGATGAAATGATGCTTGCCATAGAGCAGGCAAAGTTAGGAGCTAAGACACCTGCAACCGTCCTTCTTCGAGGTGAATCAGGAACGGGTAAGGAGTTATTTGCCCATGCTATACATAATGCAAGTGATCGAAAATATAACAAGTTTGTCCGTGTCAATTGTGCGGCTATTTCTGAATCGTTATTAGAAAGTGAATTGTTTGGTTATGAGGAAGGGGCTTTTTCCGGTGCTATTCGTGGGGGCAAGAGAGGTCTTTTCGAAGAAGCAAATAATGGCAGCATTTTTCTAGATGAGATTGGGGAGCTTTCAGCTAATACCCAGGCAAAGCTCTTACGGGTGCTACAGGAAAATGAAATCATTCGTGTTGGCGGAACAAAGCCTGTTACCATCAATGTAAGAGTCATTGCTGCTACGAATGTTAATTTAGAAAAGGGTATTGCAAAAGGATCCTTTAGGGAAGACTTATACTATCGTTTAAACCGCATGCCTATTCATATTCCACCGTTACGGATGCGAATAGAAGAGATTCCCGTTTTATGTGAGCGGTTGATTCAAAAAATAAATTGGGATTATGGTAGAAATGTTGAAGGGGTAACGCACGCGGCTTTACTCCAATTAATGGGCTATAACTGGCCCGGAAATGTACGGGAATTAGAAAATATTCTTGGCAGAGCCATTATTTTTATGAATTATTATGAGACGTTAATAGATGTTCCTCATTTACCCGAGTTGAAAAAAGCAGGAAGTGAGCCTCCTGTCACAAGTTTTAATGAATCCTATGAGTTAGAGCAATCATTATCAGATATGCTGGAGACATATGAAGCCAAAATCATCCAGCAAACTTTACTCCGGTTAAATGGGAATAAAACATTAACAGCTAAAACACTTGGATTATCGGTGAGAAATTTATATTATAAACTAGACAAATACAAAATTGAAAAAAATAGCATGCAATAAATTGCATGGATTGAAAAATTTTGCGCAACGAGGATACGGAGAATAAAGCGTTTTCATTAATTTATTCTTGGCATGGTTCTTGCATATTAATATATCGGGGTTGCAGAAAAGGGGAAAGGGTTGATGACAACTTGTTGCTAGATTCACTAATTGACAGAGCAACCCAGGGAAGTAAAAATACAGTTGCGGTTGCTGCGGCAGAAAATGCTGAAGTTATTGAAGCAGTGATAGATGCATTGGACCGAAATCTTGCACGTTTTATCCTGTTCGGTGATCAAAAAGAAATTATTTCTCTAATTGAAAAGAAAAAGAATAAGCCGATAAACAGGAATGAAATAAAAATTGTGGAAACCGGATCCATTGCCATGTCTGCTGAGTTAGCCGTTAAGTCTGTATCTAACAAAGAGGCAAATGTATTAATGAAAGGTAATGTTCCAACCAACGTCCTTTTAAAAGCTGTTCTGAATAAGGAATTTGGTCTTAGAACCGGAAACGTTTTATCGCATGCTGCTTTTTTTGAAATTCCTGGTTACGATCATTTTACTATTATAACTGATGCTGCAATGAATATTGCCCCTGACTTAGAACAAAAGGCGCAAATTATTATGAATACCGTTTCACTTGCTAAGTCAGTTGGAATTGACAACCCAAAAGTGGCACCAATCGCCGCAGTCGAGGTAGTTAATCCTGTCATGCAGGCAACAATGGATGCAGCAGCGTTAACGGTAATGAATAAACGAGGACAAATATCCGGCTGCATCGTGGATGGGCCGCTTGGCTTAGATAATGCTGTATCAACACTGGCTGCCGAACACAAAGGAATTATCAGTGAGGTTGCAGGAAAAGCTGATATCCTATTAGTACCTACCATCGAAGTAGGAAATGTATTGTATAAATCGTTAATTTATTTTGCAAATGCTAAGGTTGGTGCGATAATTGCGGGAGCAAAAGCACCAATTGTGTTAACATCTAGAGCTGATTCTGCGGAAAGTAAGCTGTATTCGCTTGCCTTAGCGCTATGCTGTGTAAAAAAATAGATAGTCAACATTCGAGGAGGAAACAAACAATGGAACTATTCAAGTACTTAGAGAAATTTGATTATGAGCAAGTCGTATTCTGTCAAGATAAGCAATCTGGTTTAAAAGCGATTATAGCTATTCACGATACAACCCTAGGGCCAGCATTAGGCGGCACCAGGATGTGGACATATGCATCAGAAGAGGCTGCAATAGAAGATGCCCTTCGTCTAGCCAAAGGGATGACGTATAAAAATGCAGCAGCTGGATTAAATCTTGGCGGAGGGAAAACCGTTATTATTGGCGATCCTCGGAAAGATAAAAATGAAGCTATGTTCCGAGCATTTGGCCGATACATTCAAGGATTAAATGGCAGATATATTACAGCAGAAGATGTGGGTACAACGGTGGCTGATATGGATTTAATTCATGAGGAAACCGATTATGTTACGGGAATATCCCCTGCATTCGGATCATCAGGTAATCCATCACCGGTAACAGCTTATGGCGTTTACCGCGGAATGAAAGCTGCTGCAAAAGAGGCATTTGGAACGGACTCGCTTGAAGGGAAAGTAGTAGCGGTTCAAGGTGTTGGAAATGTAGCGTATACCTTGTGTGAATATTTGCATAAAGAAGGAGCGCAACTGATTGTTACAGATATAAATAAAGAAGCAGTTAATCGTGCGGTTGAAGCATTTGGTGCACTTGCGGTAGACCCTGATGAAATCTATGGTGTTGAATGTGACATTTACGCCCCATGTGCTTTGGGAGCGACCATTAATGATGAAACAATCCCACAATTAAAAGCGAAAGTAATTGCCGGTTCGGCTAACAATCAATTAAGGGATACTCGCCATGGTGATATCATTCATGAAATGGGTATTGTCTATGCACCGGATTACGTTATTAATGCGGGCGGAGTGATCAATGTTGCGGATGAGCTTTACGGATACAACCAAGAACGGGCAATGAAAAAGGTTGAACAGCTCTATTCAACAATTGAAAAAGTAATCGAAATTTCAAAACGTGATAGCATCCCTACCTATGTGGCAGCTGACCGGATGGCGGAAGAAAGAATTGAGAGAATCCGTAATTCCAGAAGTCAATTTTTGCAAAATGGCCATCACATTCTTAGCCACAGAATTTCTAGGTAATCGGAAAAGCGTAAGCGCCTTGATCAGGGGCGACAGGCATAAGACGAGCCGGCGAGAAGGTTGTTCTTTACCTTCTTGACGGATTGGCTTATGACCCCGAGCCCCTAGGCGCTGGAGCTAGACAGATATTCATTGAAATATTAGAACGGCAAAGCGCTGAATGGAAAATTCAGCGCGTTTGCCTTTAATTAAGATGTTTTTGTTAATGGAGGTCACGACGTTGCCAGATAATAAATATCGGATTCTCATCATCAACCCAGGCTCAACATCAACCAAAATCGGAGTCTTCGATAATGAAATTTCCATTTTTGAAAAAACAATCCGCCATGAGGCGGAGGAAATTAATCATTTTTCCACTATAATTGATCAATATGAATTTAGAAAAAATACTATTTTGGAAACACTGGATCATGAAGGGATCAACATTTCTAAATTATCGGCTGTTTGCGGACGGGGTGGATTGCTGCGTCCGATTGAAGGCGGAACTTATGCTGTTAATGAATTGATGCTAAAGGATTTACGTTCTGGTTTTTACGGACAGCATGCATCGAACCTAGGTGGAATTATAGCTTATGAAATTGCCAATGGTCTTAATATTCCTTCTTTTATTGTCGACCCGGTTGTTGTCGATGAACTGGATCCAATTGCAAGAATCTCTGGATTCTCCTTAATTGAGAGAAAAAGTATTTTCCATGCCTTAAATCAAAAAGCTGTCGCAAGAAGAGTGGCAGGGGAGATGGGGAAAAAATACAACGAATTAAATCTGATTGTGACCCATATGGGCGGCGGAATTACCGTTGGCGTCCATAAACATGGTAAAGTAATAGATGTCAATAATGGTCTGCATGGTGATGGCCCCTTTAGCCCTGAGCGCGCAGGAACTGTACCGGCTGGTGATTTAATAGCCCTTTGCTTTTCAGGAGAACATTACCGGGAAGAAATCATGAAAAGACTTGTTGGTCAAGGGGGTCTTGTTGGCTATCTCGGAACAAATGATGCCGTTAAAGTAGAACAGAGAATAGAAGCTGGGGATCAAGAGGCAAAGCTTGTATATGAGGCGATGGCTTATCAGGTGGCAAAGGAAATTGGGGCAGCGAGTACTGTACTTTCCGGCAGGGTGGATGCGATTATCCTTACAGGTGGACTGGCATACGGGAAAGACTTTGTGAAATCCATTACAGATCGGATTAATTGGATCGCCGACGTTATTGTTCATCCAGGTGAAAATGAACTTCAAGCATTGGCTGAAGGCGCGATAAGGGTCTTACGTGGTGAGGAAGAAGTAAAGTTATATCCGGGAAATTTTACAACTGCAAAAATTTAAAGAGAATGGGGAGGAATAAGAAATGTCACAGGAATACGATTTAGTCATTCTTGGCGGTGGAACAGGCGGCTATGTAGCTGCTATTCGCGCCTCACAGCTTGGCTTGAAAACAGCGATTGTAGAAAAAGGAAATCTAGGCGGCACATGTCTTCATAAGGGCTGTATTCCCAGTAAAGCGCTGCTAAGAAGTGCAGAGGTGTTTGCCACTGCCAAACATAGTGAGGACTTTGGAGTCATCACGAGCGAAGTATCCTTGAATTTTGGTAAAGTACAAGAAAGAAAAAATAAAATAATTGATCAACTACATAAAGGTGTCCAACATTTGATGAAGCAAGGTAAGATTGATGTATACGAAGGGCTTGGCAGGATTCTTGGACCATCTATCTTTTCGCCAATGCCTGGAACTATTTCGGTTGAAATGAACAATGGAAACGAAAATGAAATGCTTATTCCTAAAAATGTAATTGTTGCTACTGGTTCAAGACCAAGAACACTTCCCGGACTCGAAATAGACGGCAATTATGTGATGTCTTCTGACGAAGCTTTACAGCTTGAAGCACTTCCAAGTTCCATTATTATCGTGGGCGGCGGTGTTATTGGCATCGAATGGGCATCCATGCTTTCTGATTTCGGTGTTGAGGTTACTGTGATTGAATATGCTGATCGCATTATTCCGACGGAAGATAAGGAAGTTTCAAAGGAAATGCAACGGCTGATGAAGAAAAAAGGTATTAAACTTGTAACAGGTGCAAAGGTTTTAGCCGAAACGCTTGTAAGAGATAATGGTGTCGCTATTTCTGCGGAGGTTAAAGGTAGCGTGAAGGAATATAAAGCTGACAAACTCCTTGTCTCTGTTGGTCGTCAGGCAAATACGGAAGGAATTGGACTAGAAAATACCGAAATCCAAGTGGAAAAAGGCTTTATTGCCACAAATGAATTTTTCCAAACGAAAGAATCACATATTTATGCTATTGGCGATGTGATTGGCGGATTACAATTGGCCCATGTAGCCTCACATGAGGGGATTGTAGCTGTCGAACATATTGCCGGTAAAGATCCGTCACCATTTGATTATAATTTAGTGTCAAGATGTATTTATAGTAATCCAGAGGTATCCAGCGTTGGGATAACAGAGGATCAGGCAAAAGAAAAAGGGTATAAAGTAAAGGTTGGAAAGTTCTCTTTCAGGGCAATTGGTAAGGCACTTGTTTTTGGTGAATCCGATGGATTTGTGAAAATTGTCGCCGATGATGAGACCAATGATATTCTAGGGGTGCATATGATTGGTCCGCACGTAACAGATATGATTACAGAGGCGGGACTTGCAATGGTTTTAGATGCGACACCATGGGAAGTGGCTCATACGATTCATCCACATCCAACTCTATCAGAAGCGATTGGCGAGGCTGCACTTGCAGTCGACGGGAAAGCAATTCATTCATAAATAAATAATTTTTTAGGCGAACATTCGGGAGGTATGGAATTAATGGTAGAAAAGCGTCATGAAGCTTTAGGTCTAAGCGATGAAAAGGTTTTGGAAATGTATGAAACGATGCTTTTGGCTCGCCGTATTGACGAGCGGATGTGGTTATTAAACCGTGCAGGTAAAATCCCGTTCGTTATTTCATGTCAAGGTCAAGAAGCCGCCCAAGTTGGTGCTGCCTTTGCCCTAGATAAGGATAAGGATTACGTACTGCCATATTATCGTGATATGGGTGTGGTGTTAACGTTTGGTATGACACCAAAGGAATTGATGCTTTCAGGTTTTGCCAAAGCGGAAGATCCGAATTCCGGCGGGCGGCAAATGCCAGGTCACTTTGGTCAGAAGAAAAATCGGATTGTTACTGGTTCATCGCCGGTAACGACACAAGTTCCACATGCTGTAGGTGTTGCCCTGGCAGGAAAAATGGAAAGAAAAGATCTTGTAACCTTTGTCACGTTTGGTGAAGGTTCTTCTAACCAAGGGGATTTCCACGAGGGTGCAAACTTTGCGGGTGTACACAAGCTTCCTGTCATATTTATGTGTGAAAATAATAAATACGCCATTTCCGTCCCGATTGAAAAACAATTAGGCTGCGAGAAAGTATCGGATCGAGCAATTGGCTATGGAATACCAGGATTTACTGTTGATGGGAACGACCCGCTCGAAGTCTATAAAGCGGTAAAAGAAGCTGCTGACCGCGGTCGCCGCGGTGAGGGTGCCACGTTGATTGAAACGGTTTCTTACCGTCTGACACCGCACTCATCTGATGATGATGATCGTTCATATCGGGCACCTGATGAAGTGGCCAAAGCAAAAACACAAGATCCAATTATCACTTTTGGCGCTTATTTAAAAGAAACTAGCGTCATGAATGATGAGCTGGAAAAAGAAATCAATGATCGCGTAATGAAATTAGTAAACGAGGCTACTGATTATGCAGAAAATGCCCCGTATGCAGCACCAGAGGATGCATTGAAATATGTTTATGGGAACATGTAAGGGGGACGGAACATGGCAGTAATTTCTTATATTGACGCAGTAACAATGGCCATTCGAGAAGAAATGGAACGGGATTCAAAGGTGTTTGTTCTTGGTGAAGATGTTGGTGTAAAAGGTGGCGTTTTTAAAGCTACTCAAGGTTTGTATGAGCAATTTGGCGAAGAAAGAGTCATTGATACACCACTTGCCGAATCTGCAATCGCGGGGGTAGGAATCGGTGCCGCGATGTACGGCATGCGTCCGATTGCTGAAATGCAATTTGCTGATTTTATCATGCCGGCAGTAAATCAAATTATTTCAGAAGCGGCAAAAATTCGCTATCGATCAAATAACGACTGGAGCTGTCCGATGGTTATTCGGGCACCATACGGCGGTGGGGTGCATGGGGCACTTTATCATTCCCAATCGGTTGAGGCCGTATTTGCAAACCAACCCGGATTGAAGATTGTGATGCCTTCTACTCCCTATGATGTAAAAGGTCTATTGAAGGCAGCGATTCGTGATAATGATCCTGTGCTATTTTTCGAACACAAACGTGCCTATCGCTTAATTAAAGGCGAAGTACCAACAGAAGATTATACATTACCAATCGGAAAAGCAGATGTAAAACGTGAAGGCGATGACATCACGGTGATCACCTATGGACTATGTGTTCATTTTGCCCTTCAAGCAGCAGAAAAACTTGCTAAGGATGGAATCTCAGCTCATATTCTTGATTTACGTACCGTTTATCCACTTGATAAAGAAGCGATCATTGAGGCCGCGTCTAAGACAGGTAAAGTGCTGCTTGTAACAGAGGATACAAAAGAAGGAAGCATTATGAGTGAAGTATCAGCAATTATCGCCGAGCATTGTTTGTTTGACCTGGATGCTCCAATTAAGCGTCTGGCTGGTCCTGAGGTTCCGGCAATGCCGTATGCACCAACAATGGAAAAATTCTTTATGGTAAACCCTGAAAAGGTCGAAAAAGCAATGCGTGAGCTTGCTGAGTATTAAGGAGGTTTGGAAATAGTGGCAATGGAACAAATTAAAATGCCTCAGTTAGGGGAAAGTGTAACCGAAGGTACGATTAGCAAATGGTTAGTATCTGTCGGCGATAAAGTCAATAAATATGATCCCCTTGCAGAGGTAATGACAGATAAAGTAAATGCGGAAGTCCCATCCTCCTTTACAGGTGTGATCAAAGAGCTAATTGCAGACGAAGGCGATACATTTGCCGTTGGGGAGATTATTTGTACGATTGAGATTGAAGGCGGTATTGCTGAGGAACCGTCAGCATCTGGAAGCGAACAAAAGGAAACGTCCAGCGATGCTGAAGTAGCAGTCCAGGTAGATCAAGGCAACAAAGCCCGTTATTCACCTGCTGTTCTGAAAATTTCACAAGAACATGGCATTGATTTAACTCAGGTGTCAGGCACCGGTGCAGGCGGGCGAATTACAAGAAAAGACCTGTTGAGAATAATCGAGTCAGGAAATATTCCTACTACTTCTCAAAAGGTTGAAGCGCAGAAGGAGCCAGCATCGGCACCGTCTGCTAAACAAGATGTAGGAAAGCCAGTGTCTACCCCAGCCCCAGCGGTAGATGTTCCATTGGCAGCCGGCGATATTGAGATACCTGTAACAGGCATTCGAAAAGCAATCGCTGCAAATATGCTGCGCAGCAAGCATGAAGCACCACATGCCTGGACAATGGTCGAAGTCGATGCAACCAATTTGGTGGAATATCGAAACTCTCTTAAGGATGAATTCAAGAAAAAAGAAGGATTTAATCTAACTTTCTTTGCTTTCTTTGTGAAGGCAGTTGCCCAAGCTTTAAAAGAATTCCCGCAGATTAATTCGATGTGGGCCGGGGATAAGATTATTCAAAAGAAGGATATCAATATCTCAATAGCGGTTGCAACCGATGATGCGCTTTTTGTTCCTGTTATTAAGAATGCAGATGAAAAGACGATAAAGGGGATTGCCCGTGAAATTTCTGAGCTTGCTGTGAAAGTGAGAACTGGAAAGTTGAAGTCTGACGATATGCAGGGCGGAACATTCACGGTAAACAATACAGGCTCGTTTGGCTCTGTTCAATCAATGGGAATCATCAATTACCCACAGGCTGCGATTCTCCAAGTGGAATCCATTGTCAAACGCCCAGTTGTGATGAACAATGGCATGATTGCGGTCCGTGACATGGTGAACCTATGTATGTCACTTGATCACAGAGTCCTGGACGGACTTGTTAGCGGCCGATTCTTACAGCGTGTGAAAGAAATTCTAGAAAATACATCAAAATCTACAACGTCAATTTATTAAGAAATAACCGCTGCATCCGATGCAGCGGTTGTTTGGTTTAATGTATTGCTAGTCTTATGTAAATACCATAAAATAGTACGTAGGAGAATTAATTGAATTTTATTTCAATTAAACAAGTGGAAGGGAGTTGAGAAGATTGGGGAAAATAAAAAGTCAGGCATTTGTTATTAAAACATTGGATGAATGGAAGGAGAAAGCGGAGTCATCTCTAAAAGGAAAAACAGTTAAATCCTTAGAAACTACTACATATGAAAATATAGTTTTGAAACCGCTTTATTCCAAGACAGATGAGCAGCCAATCTCGGAATTTCCAGGTGCTTCGGATTTTAGAAGAGGGATTTACCCGCTTGGATATAGGACAAATGAATGGAAAGCCGCACAGCGCATTTCCTATCAAACGCCTGAAGAGTTGCAAGTGAAACTCCATCAATCGTTTGAAAAAGGACAATCTGCTATTTCATTTGAAGTTAAAGAGGCACTATTTGAAAGAGAAGAAAGCCTTGTCAACATTTTGGGGAATTTCAATGTCCAATACCCATTTGCTATCAACGCCAAAGATTTACAATCGGCTTTTCATAAACAAGTAACTAATTTGGATGGACAAGACCAAATCCGCGGATATATCGGTGCTGATCCGGTTGCACTATTTGCAGAGGATGGTCTTATTTCAGAAGAATTTCTCAAGGATTGGCTTGAAAATATCCAACAATCGAGTATATTATTTCCTAATTTACGTACGATCTTAATCGACACGGTGCCATATCATAATGGCGGGGCGAATGGGGTTCAAGAGCTCGGTATTTCTTTAGCAGAAGGGGTATATTATCTCGAAAAGCTTCAGGAAAAAGGAATGGAACTAGAAGAAATCCTCGGTAAAATGGTCTTTCAATTTGCGATTGGCGGAAACTTTTTCATGGAGATTGCTAAACTGAGGGCAGCACGTGTTCTGTGGAATCGAATCACCCAACTATACAGTGTAAATGAAAAGTCTCGCGGAATGATGATTGCTGCAGAAACATCTTCTTCCACTAAAACTGTACATGACCCACATGTAAATTTACTTCGAGCAGGGAATGAAGCATTTGCGGCTGTCATTGGTGGTGTTCAATATTTACATGTAAGTCCTTTCGATGAACACAGTGGCGCAACACCCTTTTCAGAAAGGATTGCTAGAAATGTCCAACTTCTTTTAAAAGAGGAAGCACATCTGAAAAAAGTGATTGACCCTGCAGGTGGTTCCTGGTATGTGGAAGAATTAACAAACCTATTAGCAGAAAAGGCGTGGTCCTTCTTTCAACAAATCGAAGCCAGTGGCGGCATCCTTGAAGTATTAAAAACGAATTGGCTGCAGCATGAAATTACCTCTGTCTATGAAAGAAGGAATCTTGATATTCAGACAAGGAAGCAAAGTATTGTTGGCACAAATGTTTATGCGAATTTAGATGAAACAGTACCCAGCAGACCACTTTCGAGGGAACAATCTCGTTTTGCAGGTGGAGTAAGAATCGAAGCTGTCACATCTAAGAGATTGGCCGAACCATTTGAGGAATTGCGCAGTAAAGCGAAGTATCTTGAAGGGAAATTTGGATCTGTACCGACTGTCGGCATGATTTGTCTAGGAGAATTAAAACAATATAAGTCAAGACTCGATTTTATGAAGGGATTTTTTGCTTCCGGTGGCATCAACTCTGTAGAAGGCCGCCCTATTTTAACGGTAGAAGATGCTAGACAATTTGTTACACAACAACCCGTTAAATACTTTTGTCTATGTGGTACGAATGACCAATATGAATCCTTGGGTCATGAAATTTTAATGGGCTTGAAGGCAGAATTGCCTGAGCGAACTTTTTACTTAGCGGGGCTCCCTGAAAAAGAAAATCAAGCCAGGTGGATGAACGAGGGTATTAAACAGTTTATTCATTTAAAAAGTAACTGCTATGAAGCCATTTCCACCCTTTTAGCTGACATGGAGGTGAACACCATTGAAAAGACAAAAGCCTGATTTTCAAAATAGTTCATTGTTTGATGAGCAGAAATTTATTACTAAGGAAGAATGGCAGGAAAAAGTTAAACAGGAAATTGTAACGACTATTGATGACTTACTGTTTGAAACAAATGAGCAAATCACATTAAAACCGCTTTATACAAAAGAAGATCGGGATGAGCTAGAGCATCTTGAAAACCTTCCAGGACTCCCTCCATATACACGAGGGCCATATCCAACCATGTATGTAAACCGTCCATGGACGGTAAGGCAGTATGCAGGATTTTCAACTGCTGAAGAAAGTAATGCTTTTTACCGCCGCAATCTGGCCATGGGGCAAAAAGGATTATCGGTCGCCTTTGATTTAGCTACACATCGCGGCTATGACTCAGACCATTCAAGAGTGGTTGGGGATGTGGGGAAAGCGGGAGTTGCAATCGACTCAGTCCTTGATATGAAAACACTATTTGATGGGATCCCACTTGATCAAATGTCCGTTTCGATGACAATGAACGGTGCTGTATTACCAATCTTAGCATTCTTCATCGTGACGGCGGAGGAACAAGGGGTAAGTCAAGAGAAATTATCAGGCACCATCCAAAATGATATTTTAAAAGAATATATGGTGCGGAATACGTATATTTACCCACCGGAGATGTCGATGAAAATTATTGCCGATATCTTTGAATACACTTCCAAATACATGCCAAAGTTTAATAGTATCAGTATTTCCGGCTATCATATGCAGGAGGCCGGTGCACCTGCAGATATTGAATTGGCTTATACTTTAGCTGATGGGTTGGAATATGTAAGAACTGGCCTAAAAGCGGGAATAGAAATTGATTCATTTGCTCCAAGGCTATCGTTTTTCTGGGCAATCGGGATGAATTACTTCATGGAGGTTGCTAAAATGCGTGCGGGACGCTTGATTTGGGCAAAAATGATGAAATCATTCAATCCTAAGAATGAAAAGTCATTGGCATTGCGAACACATTCGCAAACATCCGGCTGGAGCTTGACGGAACAGGACCCATTTAATAATGTCACAAGAACACTCATTGAGGCACATGCAGCAGCAATGGGTCATACACAATCCCTGCACACTAATGCATTAGATGAAGCGATCGCCCTGCCAACCGATTTTTCGGCCCGAATCGCGCGTAACACGCAATTGTTTTTACAAGAAGAAACGGGTATTACCAACGTGATTGACCCATGGGCGGGCTCTTATTATGTAGAAAAGCTAACGGATGAATTAGTCCAAAGAGCATGGACGCATATTGAAGAGATTGAAGGCCTTGGGGGTATGGCGAAGGCAATTGAAACAGGACTGCCGAAAATGAGGATAGAGGAGGCTGCTGCAAGGAGGCAGGCACAAATTGACTCCGGGAAAGAAACAATCATTGGCGTCAATCGTTATCGTCTTGAAAAAGAAGAGGCCATTGATATTTTGGATATTGATAATACCGCTGTCCGATTAAAACAAATTGAAAAATTAAACGAATTAAAGTCCGGCCGCGATGACCAAAAAGTTGGCGAAGCACTTAGCGCATTAACAAAAGCAGCAGAAACAGGGGAAGACAATTTGTTAGGTCTTGCGGTTCAAGCGGCAAGAGTAAGAGCAACGTTAGGAGAAATTTCTGATGCAATAGAGCGTGTTGCCAGCAGACATAAAGCGGTAATCCGTTCGATTAGCGGTGTATATAGTACCGCCTTTAGCAATGAAGAAGAGATAGAAGAAGTGAAAAGAATGACCGATGAATTTCTTGAGAATGAAGGAAGACGACCACGGATCCTCATTGCCAAAATGGGGCAGGACGGTCATGATCGCGGGGCAAAGGTTATTGCCACAGCATTCGCTGATCTTGGGTTCGATGTGGATATCGGCCCGTTATTCCAGACACCCGAAGAAACGGCGAGGCAGGCTGTTGAGAATGATGTCCATGTTATTGGGTTCAGTTCGCTTGCGGCAGGACATAAAACGTTATTACCGCAGCTCGTGAATGAATTGAAAAAATTAGGACGAGAAGATATTTTAGTTGTCATCGGTGGTGTTATACCGGCTCAAGATTATCAATTTTTGTATGAACATGGAGCCTCGGCCATATTTGGTCCGGGAACGATTATCCCAGTGTCTGCACAAAAAGTAATCAAGGAGATTTATAAGCAACTTGGTTATGAGGAAGTGGCACAATAAATGGGCACGGATCATAAACCGGAATGGAGTGACCCAAATAACCCAGGAAGCTGTTCTAGCGTTGTAAGAAAGGGACAGGAGATCGAGGGTCAAACGGCAGCCATTCAAAAAAATATCCGTTTTCAAAAACGCAGTTCCTCTGAGCCCACAGTTGATGAGCTCTATGAAGGAATCATAAAAGGAGATAGGGGAATTCTGGCAAGGGCGATTACCCTAGTGGAGAGCAATGCCGGGCAGCATTTCAAGAAGGCGCAGCAGCTGCTGCAAAAGCTCCACCGCCATAGCGGGAAGTCGATACGGATTGGTATCACCGGTGTGCCCGGTGCCGGCAAAAGCACCTTTATTGAAGCGTTTGGAACTTACCTCTGCGGCTTGGGCCACAATGTAGCCGTGTTAGCCATTGATCCAAGCTCCAGTATTAGCGGCGGTAGTATCCTGGGGGACAAAACAAGGATGGAACACTTGTCTAGAAATCCGAGGGCCTTTATCCGCCCTTCTCCAACAGCGGGAAAACTGGGTGGGGTTCATCGAAAAACGAGGGAAGCGATGTTACTTTGTGAGGCTGCCGGTTTTGATGTGATTCTAATCGAAACGGTTGGTGTTGGACAAAGTGAGGTCATTATTCGCGATATGGTGGATTTTTTCATGCTTCTTGTACTGACGGGAGCCGGTGATGAGCTCCAGGGGATGAAAAAAGGGATTATGGAATTAGCTGATTCCATCCTTGTTCATAAAGCAGATGGTGAGAATAAGCCAAAAGCAGAGCAAACTAGAAAAGAGTATAACCGAATCCTCCATTTTTTGCAGCCTGCAACAAAAGGCTGGGCAACAAAGGCATATACCTGTTCCTCCATAACGCATGAAGGAATCAGTGGGATCTGGGATGTTATTCAATCGTTCGAACAAACGGGGAAAAGATCAGGGGTATTTGAAAATAGAAGGAAGTCCCAGTCGCGAGAATGGCTTTATTCCATGATTACCGACCAGCTCCAATTTTATTTTTACCATCATGAGGGTGTTAAACAGGAACTGCCAAAATTAGAAAATGAGGTTATTGCGGGTGAAACCACAGTGGCGATTGCTGTAGAAACATTATTCCATACTTTTTTAAACGAATGAGCTGCCGGTTTCGGCAGTTTTTTTAGATTGGAAAAAATGCATTTTTACTGTTATGATGTACTTATATAGTTATATACATTACATAACATAAAGGAGTGTTTTTCATGAGCATGGATTTTAATTTTTTCATGAATGATGTGGTAAACCAGGCACGTCAGGAAATTGCATCAGCTGGATATAAAGAACTGAAAACACCTACTGACGTAGAAGAGGCATTGTCGCAAAAAGGAACGACTTTAGTTATGATCAATTCTGTTTGCGGTTGTGCCGGTGGTGTGGCAAGACCCGCAGCAGCACATGCCGTCCATTATGATAAACGTCCTGATCATCTAGTTACCGTTTTTGCTGGACAGGATAAGGAAGCAACGGAAACGGCGCGTAGCTATTTCACAGGCTATCCGCCATCCTCACCTTCTTTCGCCCTATTAAAGGACGGTAAGATTTGCTCCATGGTGGAAAGACATCAAATCGAAGGCTTTGATCCTGCGACAGTCGTTTCCAAACTGCAGAAGGAATTTGATGAATACTGTGAAGAATTTTAATGAAGTAAAGAGCCAATCTCCCAATGGAGATTGGCTCTATTTTTTTGGAAAAAGTTACTTTAAAAAAATTTAAATGAATCTTTAAAAATATATTTGCATAATTATTAGTTTGTGTTAAAATTCATTACAATGAATAATTATTAATCCAACATTCTATTATTCTTGAAAATTGGACTATTTAAGGAATAGGGTAATATTTCAATTTTCAGATAAGTTATAGGGGGAAAACAAATGAAGAAGGCACTTATTTTATTATTAATAATGATGATGACTGTAGGTTTACTTGCTGCTTGTGGTACAAGTGAAAAAGCTAGCAAGAAAAGCGGGGAAAAGAAGGTATTAGTGATGGCAACGTCTGCTGACTATCCGCCATTTGAATATGTGGAAACAGGAAAAAGCGATGAAATTATTGGTTTTGATGTGGATTTGGCTAAAGCAATTTCGAAAAATCTTGGCTACGAAGTAAAGGTAAAGGATATGGATTTTGGCGGTTTAGTTCAATCACTTAAATCAGGACAAGCTGATTTTGTATTAGCAGGTATGACACCTACGGAGAAAAGAAAGAAAAACGTTGACTTCAGTGATATCTATTATACAGCCCAGCACTTAATTGTTTCTAAAAAGGACAGCGGGATTGAATCGGTAGAAGATTTAAAAGGTAAAACAGTTGGTGTACAGCTTGGTTCCATTCAAGAAGGAAAGGCTGAGGAAATTAATAAACAGGTTCCTATTAAAATAGAAAACCGCAACCGTATTCCAGACCTAATCCAAGAAATTAAATCAGGCCGCTTTGATGCTGCTATCATTGAGGATACTGTTGCCAAGGGTTATTTTGAAAAAGAAAAAGAATTTAAAGGTTTTACGATTAGTGATGACCCAGAAGAAGCGGGCTCAGCGATTGCTTTCCCAAAAAATAGTGATTTAACAGCAAAGTTTAACAACGAGTTAAAGAAAATGAAGGAAAACGGTGAACTGCAAAAGTTGGTTGTCAAGTGGTTCGGTGGGGAACAATAGGTCTAGGTGTACTAGAGACGTTCGATTCTGAACGTCTCTCCATTTTTGATAGAGAGGACGGACGATGAATGAACTTAGATTTTACTCAATTCATTCCCTCCATGCCATATATTTTAAAAGGTATCCTGGTTACCCTTCAAATCGTGGTACTAGCAGGGGTATTGGGGTTTGTGCTTGGAATTATTTTATCATTATTTAAAATTAGCTCGATAAGAATTCTTAATTGGTTTGCAGATGTGTATACGTCTATTTTTCGCGGAACACCGCTTGTTTTGCAATTAATGTTGATTTATTATGGTTCACCACAGGTGATTGGCTATCAAATCGAACCATATACAGCAGCAATATTATCGTTCGCACTAAATTCTGGGGCGTATATCTCGGAAATTATTCGCGCTGGTATACTTGCCGTTGATAAGGGACAGCAGGAAGCGGCGATGGCCTTAGGGGTACCATACGGAAAAATGATGTGGGATATTATCCTTCCGCAGGCACTAAAAAACATTCTTCCCGCCTTAATGAATGAATTTATTTCATTAACGAAAGAATCTGCCATTGTCACAACCATTGGGGTTATGGATATTATGCGCCGCTCTTATCAAGTTGGCGCTGAAAATTACTCCTTTTTTGAACCATTACTAATAGCCGGGTTAATCTATTATTTAATGGTTATTACTTTGACCTTCTTAGGAAAAGCGCTTGAGAGGAGAATGAGACGCAGTGATTAAGATTGAGAACTTGTATAAAAGTTATGGCAGTCTTGAAGTATTAAAGGGGATTTCCACTACTATTAAAGCGGGAGAGGTTGTAGCGATCATTGGCCCATCAGGTTCAGGGAAATCGACTTTCCTACGTTGTTTAAACCTGCTGGAGGAACCTACCAATGGAGAAATTTGGATTGACGATAAAGAGGTAACCGATAAAAAAACTAATATCCTTCACGTGAGACAGAATGTTGGTATGGTTTTTCAACACTTTCATTTGTTCCCTCACAAGACGGTCCTGCAGAATCTAACCTATGCACCTATGAAGGTAAAAGGATTGTCGAGGGATCAAGCTGAAAAAGTTGCCGTTGAATTATTAAAACAAGTAGGATTATCGGAAAAAGCTAATGAATATCCAACAAGATTGTCCGGTGGGCAAAAGCAGCGGGTGGCCATTGCCCGGGCATTAGCGATGGAGCCTGAGGTTATGCTTTTCGATGAACCTACCTCTGCACTTGATCCAGAAATGGTTAAAGAGGTTTTGGAAGTAATGAAATCACTTGCCCATACAGGAATGACAATGGCTATTGTCACGCATGAAATGGGCTTTGCGAGAGAAGTGGCTGACAGAGTCTTATTTCTTGATGGCGGGGTGCTTGTTGAAGATGCACCGCCAAGTGAATTCTTTGCTAGTCCTAAAAGCCAACGTGCCCAAGATTTCTTGCAAAAAATGCTTTAATAATGTTCTGCAGAAAGATGGTCTTTATGATCATCTTTTTTTCTTTAACAGAAGCGAATAATACCTGTTAAATGATGCAAACTATGGAAAAAAAGAGGTGGTGGCTCCATTGATAAAACTTCTATCGCCGATCCTAATTTCTTTTTTTATTTCACCGCTTTGGCCGTTAGGGGCAAACCCGATGCCTGGTGATCCGTTTGTCATCATTAACAAAACGAAAAATGAGCTAGCCTTTATTAATGATAATAAAGTTCAAACTGTTGTGAGTGTCGGTACAGGTAAAACGCAAGAATTAACTCCAGAAGGACTCTTTACGATTACCGTAAAAGCCAAAGATCCCTATTTTCGTAAAGGAAATATTCGCGGAGGAGACCCAAAGAACCCGTTAGGAGCTAGGTGGATTGGCTTTGATGCCAGGGGAACTGATGGCAGAACCTATGGGGTTCACGGGACAAATCAGCCTGCCTCGATTGGCAAATATGTCTCACAGGGATGTATTCGCAGCCAAAATGAAGTGATCTCTTCACTCTTTCCATTAATCCCATTAGGGACGAAAATTTTAGTTATTTCATCAAAAAAGTCGTTTGAGAAGTTAGCGCAAGAAAATGGTGCAATTGATTAATAGAGAAGGGACTGCCCCCAGTGGAACAGTCCCTTATTTATGTTTGTTACAGTAATGAGCCAATTCCAATTAGGAGAGTAGAGGCAAGCATGGCGAAAAGCATTAAATAAACGATAATTTTCCTAGTCTTCCTATTTTTCAAAAATGAAACCTCCCTAACATTTAGGCTTTTATTACATTGTACATGGAAAAGCCCAAATGGACAACGGAACTACTTAGCAATTTTGGGAAGGATTTATGAACTTTTTACCGAATACAGTAATTGTCGAGTAAATTTAATAATGGAACAGAGGGGTATACATGATTAAAAAGGTCGACCATATTGGAATTGCTGTAAGGTCTCTAGATGAGACACTTCCATTTTATACCGATGTGTTAAAGCTGACGCTATTAGGGATTGAAGAGGTAGCTAGCCAGAAAGTTAAGGTTGCTTTTTTACAAGCAGGTGAAACGAAGCTAGAACTGCTTGAGCCGGTATCAGCGGAAAGCACAATTGCTGCATTTATCGAAAAACGCGGTGAAGGGATCCACCATGTGGCGCTTGGAGTTACATCGATAGAAGCAAGAATTGCAGAAATGAAAGAAAATGGAATTCGAATGATTGATGAACAGCCAAGACCGGGTGCAGGAGGAGCAGATATTGCTTTCATGCATCCAAAATCAGCATCAGGTGTATTATACGAGCTTTGCGAGAAGAAAGGGATGAAGGGGTAACATGATAGACATCTATGAAAAATTAAATGAATTATATGATAAGAGAAGAGAAGTAGAGCTTGGCGGCGGTGACGACCGGATTGATAAACAGCATGAAAAAGGGAAATTAACAGCACGTGAAAGAATTGAATTGCTAGTGGATAAGGGCACGTTTGTCGAATTAAATCCGTTTATCGAGCACAGGACAAATGATTTCGGACTTGATGAACTGAAAGGACCCGGGGACGGAGTTGTAACAGGGTACGGGAAAGTGAATGGCCGGCCAATCTATTTATTTTCGCAAGACTTTACTGTTTTTGGCGGTGCATTAGGGGAAATGCATGCAAAGAAAATAGCCAATGTTATGGATTTGGCAGCCAAAAATGGGACACCATTTGTCGGCCTAAATGACTCCGGCGGGGCCCGGATTCAAGAAGGGGTTGTTTCCCTTGATGGCTACGGTCATATTTTTTATCGAAATGCTATTTATTCTGGGGTAATTCCGCAAATCTCTGTTATTATGGGTCCGTGTGCCGGCGGTGCCGTGTATTCACCGGCGATTACTGATTTTGTGTTTATGGTTGAAAAAACGAGTCAAATGTTTATTACCGGTCCGAAGGTAATTGAAACAGTTACAGGGGAAAAGATTTCAGCAGAAGATCTTGGCGGGGCAAACGTTCATAATTCCATCAGCGGCAATGCTCATTTTCAAGGTGAATCAGAAGCTGAAGTTTTAGAAAATGTCCGCAGACTGTTAAGCTATTTGCCGCAAAACAATGAAGAAAAGCCGCCTGTACTCAAGATAGAAGCTGAAAATGATTATCGCCCGGATTTAACAGACGTCATCCCATTTGATGCAGTAAGACCTTATGATGTCCGGAAAGTAATTGAACAAGTTGCCGATGCCGACTCGTTTATGGAAATTCAAAAGGATTTTGCGAAAAATATTGTTGTCGGATTTGCCAGAATCAAAGGAGAAACAGTTGGTCTTGTTTGCAATCAGCCGAAAGTGATGGCGGGGGGTCTTGATATCGATTCATCCGACAAAGCAGCTAGATTTATCCGTACCTGCGATTCTTTTAATGTCCCGATTATTACGTTTGAAGATGTAACCGGATTCTTTCCAGGAGTAAAGCAAGAACTCGGGGAATAATTCGCCACGGGGCAAAGATTTTATTTGCTTATTCAGAAGCAACTGTGCCTAAGTTGACTGTTATTTTACGGAAAGCTTATGGTGGTGCATATGTAGCCCTAAATAGTAAGTCGATTGGTGCTGACTTGGTATTTGCTTGGCCCAATGCGGAAATTGCTGTCATGGGTCCGCAAGGGGCTGCGAATATTATTTTTGCAAAGGAAATTAACAATAGTGAAAATCCCGAACAGACAAGACAACAGAAAATTGATGAATACCGGGAAAAGTTTGCGAATCCCTATGTAGCCGCAAGCAGAGGTATGGTCGATGATGTCATTGATCCACGGGAAACAAGAATTAAAATTATTCAAGCATTGGAAATGCTGCGGAATAAAAAGGAATCAAGACCATACAAAAAGCATGGAAATATCCCTCTATAATGTGAAACTCACTGTTTCTTTCATTTGATGATAAGAATAATAAAGAGGTATACTAATATAGAAAAGCGGAAGCGCCTTGCCCAGGGGCGTGAGTCTAGACAAGCCGGCAGGAAGGTTGTTCTTTAACCTTCTTGTCGGATTGGCTTATGACCCCGAGCCCCTAGGCGCTGCAGCTAGACAATAGTGAGTTTAGTACATAATTGGAGGGGTTTAAAAAATGGTGAATCAAGAACGTCTTTTGAATGAATTTTTAGAACTAGTACAAATTGACTCGGAAACGAAATATGAGACTGAAATTGCAAAGGTTTTAAAGCAAAAATTTACCGACTTAGGTCTTGAGGTTTTTGAGGATGATACAACGGCTGTAACGGGCCATGGAGCTGGGAACTTAGTTTGCACCCTGCCTGCGACGAAAGAGGGAGTAGATCCGATTTATTTTTCCTGCCATATGGATACCGTAACACCTGCAAAAGGTGTTAAGCCATCGATTAAGGATGGATATGTTGTGACCGATGGTACAACGATTTTAGGGGCAGATGATAAGACAGGTATATCTGTAATGCTTGAAACCATCCGTCTGTTAAAAGAAAACAATCTACCACATGGTTTAATTCAATTTGTGATCTCTGTCGGAGAAGAGTCTGGTCTGCATGGCGCGAAGGCACTAGATCCATCATTATTAAAGGCGAAATATGGTTATGCCCTTGATAGTGACGGTTTAGTAGGTAATGTGGTCGTTGCCGCTCCAACCCAGGCAAAGGTAACAGCTGTTATTTACGGTAAAACAGCCCATGCGGGTGTTGCACCTGAAAAAGGTGTTTCGGCGATAACCATCGCAGCTAAATCCATTGCAAGGATGCCGCTAGGTAGAATTGACCATGAAACGACTGCAAATATTGGCAGATTTGCAGGTGGGCAAGCTACTAATATCGTCTGTGACCGCGTTGATATTTTAGCGGAAGCACGTTCACTTATTCCGGAAAAAATGGATGCACAGGTCAGCAAAATGAAAGAGGCATTTGAAACAGTTGCAGTAGAGATGGGCGGCAAAGCAGAAGTTAAAGTGGAAATCATGTATCCAGGCTTTAAATTTGGCGAGGGCGACCATGTTGTCGAAATCGCTCGCAAAGCAGCAGCCAAAATTGGCCGCAGTTGTGAATTGCAGCATAGTGGTGGCGGAAGTGATGCCAATGTATTTAACGGTTTCAACATCCCAACTGTAAACCTTGCAGTCGGCTATGAAGAAATCCACACAACAAACGAACGCATGCCGCTTGAAGAATTATACAAACTTGCAGAAATGACGATTGCGATTATTGATGAAGTAAATAATCAATAATTGTAGCAGCTTTATGAGGGAGAGCCATTGGTTCTCCTTTTTGTTATAATTAAGGAGCAATAAAGGTTTTAAGGATGTGTTTGACGTGAAGGAAATGTATCCAAAGAACGGACGAGTCATTTTACATGTTGATATGAACAGCTTTTACGCTTCAGTTGAAATGGCTTATGACCCGACACTGAAAGGCAAACCATTGGCCATTGCCGGAAACGTTGAGGAGCGTAGAGGAATTATTGTCACCTGTAGCTATGAAGCAAGGAAGTTTGGCGTCAAAACAACGATGCCACTTTGGGAAGCGAAAAAGCTTTGTCCACAGTTAATTGTGAGGAGTCCCAATTTTGATCGATACAGAGCGGCATCGATGGGCATGTTTGAAATTCTTAGAAAATATACTGCACTCGTTGAACCTGTTTCCATCGATGAGGGGTATCTGGATATCACAGAAAGCTTTGAATTTGGCAGTCCGATTGAAATCGCCGAAAGTATTCAAAAACGAGTCTTTGAGCAGCTTGATTTACCTTGCAGTATCGGTATTGCCCCCAATAAATTTTTAGCTAAAATGGCGTCTGATATGAAGAAACCAATGGGGATAACCATCCTTCGTAAGCGTGATATTCCCAAGGTACTATGGCCCTTGAATACGAATGAAATGCATGGGGTTGGAAAAAAGACCGCGGAAAAACTGACAACGATAGCTATCTACACCATCGGTGATTTAGCAAAAGGAAATGAAATCCAACTGAAATCTCTCCTCGGCATTAATGGGCTTCGAATAAAAGACCGTGCAAATGGAATTGATCACCGCCCAGTTGACCCAGATTCAATAGAGGAATTTAAAAGTATTGGGAATTCAACCACACTACCTCGAGATATTAGCAACCAACAAGAGCTTTTTCATGTGCTGGAAGCATTAGCGGAAACAGTTTCGATAAGGCTAAAGCGGAAAAATGTCCTAGCATCTGCATTAGCCATCACAATCCGGTATAAAGATCGGAAGACGATTACCAGAAGCAAAAAACTTCCGAATCCTATTCATCAAAAAGAAGAGGTTGCTGCGTTTGCCAAACAGCTTTTTCTAAAATCCTGGAATGGTGACCAGGTCCGGTTATTGGGGATTACTGGTAATGATTTAGTCGACCAAGATCATGCATACAGACAGTTAGATTTGTTTTCTTATGAGAAGGATGCAAAGAAAGAACCGCTGCTTAAAACACTTTCAAGTCTTCGCGATAAATATGGGAAAAATATTATTGCAAATGCAGGATCCCGTAATGTTGATCCTAATCATAAAATTGGAACTGGTACAAGCTTTAATAAAGACTTTCTTCGCTCTTTTTCTGAAAAAAATAAAGAAGATGATTAAAAAGCTCCACTTTGCTATAAGAACAAAGTGGAGCTTTATCGTATATGAGCTATCAAAGGCTTAGCGCTTTTCTTACTTACATATATCTACATCTAAACCCGTTACTGGCCACCAGAATCTGCCGTCTTGTTCTAACAGTTCATCCGCTTCCTTAGGCCCCATTGACCCGGACTCATAATTAGGAAAGTTGGCTTTTGTCTTTTCCCATGCTTCTGAAATTTTATCAACAAAAGCCCAAGAATAGGCAACTTCATCCCAATGAGTGAAATTGGTGGCATCGCCGCGCATACAATCATATAGAAGTTTTTCATAACCTTCGGGCGTATTCATCGCATGAACCCCTGTATTAGCGAAGCTCAATTTCACTTCCTGCGCATCCAAATGCCCGCCTGCTTTTTTGGCATTCAGGTGCAGGGTTATCCCTTCCTCCGGTTGAATATGAATCACGAGTAAATTTGGATTTAGCAATTTATCAGTTTGATAATATAAATTCATCGGAATGTCCTTAAATTGAATCACAATTTTTGTTGACTTTGTGGTCATTCGTTTACCAGTACGGATGTAAAAAGGTACACCCGCCCAACGGAAATTATCAATCATGATTTTGCCGGCAACAAAGGTTTCGGTATTGGATTCTTGATCCACCATGACCTCATCACGATATTTTGGAACTTTCTTATCTTCTATTACGCCTTCGCCATATTGGCCGCGGACGAAATAGTCATTCACTTCATCCCCTTCGACTGTTCTTAACGCCCGGAATACTCTCACTTTTTCAGACCGGATTTCATCAGTTGTCAGATTAATTGGAGGTTCCATTGCAAGTAGCGCTACCATTTGCAGCATATGGTTTTGCAACATATCCCGTAAGGCTCCGCTTGTTTCGTAATAACGGCCGCGTTCTTCGACCCCAAGTGTTTCACTTGATGTGATTTGAATATTGGAAATATATCGGTTATTCCATAGTGGTTCAAAGATGGCATTGGCAAAACGAATCACTTCGATGTTTCGAACCATCTCTTTCCCCAAATAATGGTCAATTCGGTAGACCTCTTTTTCTAAAAAAGCACTTCTAATTTGCTTGTTTAATTCCTTGGCAGATGCTAAGTCGTGTCCAAAGGGTTTTTCAATTACAAGCCGTTTATAGCCTTTGACCTCTGTAAGCCCATCCGATTTTAGATGCACAGCAATGGGGCCGAAAAATTCCGGTGCCATGGCTAGATAAAAAATGCGGTTCCCTTCAAGCTGATAATTTTCGTCTATCTCGTCAGCAAACTTCCTTAACTGTATGTATGAGCTTGAATCTGCTACATCATGTGACTGATAGTAAAAATGGGAGATAAATTGATCAAGATTATCCTTATTCCCTAAAGCAGATACCACGGATTCCTTTACAGACTTCTGGAACTCATCGTTGGATAAAGTTCTTCGCGCCACACCAATCACCGCAAATTTATTTAGTTTGTTTTTTGAAAATAAGCGATAAAGGGAAGGAAATAACTTTCGTTTTGCTAAATCACCCGTTGCACCAAAAATCATAATT
Source organism: Neobacillus sp. OS1-2 (assembly GCF_030915505.1). Taxonomy (GTDB): domain Bacteria; phylum Bacillota; class Bacilli; order Bacillales; family Cytobacillaceae; genus Neobacillus. The sequence goes on along the minus strand of NZ_CP133265.1, from coordinate 348,384 downwards.
AACGAAGTCATGTTTTGTTCCACGTTTTGAACCCCTCTTCTAAAAGCCTGATTGCTCAGTAAATAGTTTTATCAAGTATTAAATTTATCTCTTTTGTCTAGGATTCGCAAATAGTTTGTTTTGCATGTAACAATTATTTTACACAAGAGCATCTGAACGATTATTGTGATATATTATCACTAGTAAATAACATGTGCGGATATGAAAGGAGTTATTTATTGTGGATATTTTTTTCTTAGGAACGGGAGCGGGAATGCCTGCCAAGCTTCGCAATGTAACATCGATCGCCTTTAAATTGCTGGAAGAGCGCGGAACTGTTTGGCTATTCGATGCCGGAGAAGCAACCCAGCATCAAATTTTACATACATCCATCAAACCACGAAGGATTGAAAAAATTTTTATTACTCACCTTCATGGTGACCATATATATGGTTTACCTGGTCTGTTGTCAAGCCGTTCTTTTCAAGG